>RDYJ01000228.1 GCA_004293145.1 Nostocales cyanobacterium
CAGCAATGGACTCAGCCAACTTAGTTAATAGCTGATGCAGAATTTTTGGATCTGAGAAAGCCATGTTTTTAATGATGGAATAGGTTTTAGAACCTTTACCTTCCACCGCATAGGCCGCCAAAGTCCAAGGAGCGCCCACAAAGCCCAAAACTGTTGATTTATCGCCAACTTCCTGGCGTAACGATCCCAAAATCGTCTTGATAAACGGTAAAGCAGTTTCAGGATCGAGGGGACGCAGTTTTTCAATTTGTTCTTGAGTGCGTATGGGCGAAAAAATAATCGGTCCCTTCCCTTCCGCAATATCCATGTCAATCCCCATACCTGGCAGGGGGGTGACAATATCGGAAAACAAAATTACTCCGTCGGGTTGAAAAGCTTTCCAAGGTTGCAGGGAAACTTCGATCGCTACTTCTGGAATTTCTGAGCGATCGCGGAATGAAGGATATTTTTCCCGCAAATCCCGATATGCTTTCATATATCGTCCCGCTTGTCGCATCATCCAGACGGGGGGACGATCTACTTTTTCACCGCGTGCAGCCCGAAGGAGGAGAGGAGCCGTTGAGGAAACACCCATTTAACACTTCATCCTAAGTCACTTTGTTATTTCACTGTTTAGCTTATCATCCTCAGATTACGCTTTATCAATACAGATCAAAAGCTCTTAGTATTGCTTTACTTAACTTAATAAAACGTTAAGAATTCAGGAGTCAGGAGTCAGGAGTCAGGAGTCAGGAGTCTGAATATTGATATTTATAACTATTCCTCACCCTTATTTTTCACCCCAAATCACTTCTAACCGTTCCTGAGCTTCTTTTAAAGCAACTTCAGCAGAAGATTTACCTAATAACGTGGCTTCTATTGCTCTACCCAAACTATCAGAAATGCGACTATATCCAGCTAAAATTGGTCTAGATCCAGCTACGGGAATTTGTTCTACAAAAACTTTTAACCAAGGTTTGTCACTGAGATATTGTTTATATTCTTGACTTGCGGCAGATTTGATATTAACAGGTAAAAAACCTGTACCTATACTCCATTCTGTTTGGAATTCTTGACTCAGCACAAATTCTAAAAACTTGAATGCAGCTTTTTCTCTTTCTGGGGTTGTTTTCATCACAAAAAAACCACCAGTACCTGTAACTGTAGATTGAGTAACATTAGCCGGAATGGGAAATACCTGATAATCAACTTTAGACTTAGTAATATAAGTCCAAGGACCTGTAAGTTGCATTGCTGCACGACCTTCAAAAAAAGCATCTTCTTCATAACCTCTTTCTGGGGGAGAAAGGGTTGCTGAACCATCTTTAATTAAATCTTCCCAAAATTTTAAAGCAGTAATAGATCCCGTGTTAGTTAAATTTGGACTGTTATTAGTTACTATTTCACCTCCAGCACTCAATAAAAAGGGAAACCAAGTAAAGACAGTCCATTCTTGCTTACCTAAAGGTAGTAACATTCCGTACTGTTCTGGTCGCTTATCGCCATTTTTGTCGATAGTTAATTTTTTGGCAACTTCTCTCAATTCTTTCCAGGTTCTAGGAGTCTGAGTAATTCCCGCTTTTGCAAACAAATCAGAACGGTAAAAAATGCCGATATTGCTGGTGTAAAATGGGATTGACCAAATGTGATTATCTAATGTTAATTGCTCAAATAAATTCGGGCTAACCTCTGATTTAACAGGTGATTTATCTAACCAATTTTCTAAAGGTACAATTGCCCCTAGTTCGGCAAATTGACCAGTAAGTTGGGGATCAAATGCGAGAATATCTGGAGGTGCATTACCCACAACTGCTGTTAATATTTTAGGCAATCCTTCTGCATAAATAGACTCTATTTGAATATCAGGATGAGTCTGATTAAATCTATCTACTAATTTATTAAAAACATCTCGATTTTTAGGGGGATTAATTCCTTGCCAAAGTGATAAATGAACTACTCCTTTGTCTTTATGTGCAGCTTCTTGACAACTAGATAAAAATATGACACAAAGACCAAATACAATGATTAAAAGTGAAAATTGCCCAGCAGAATTAAATAACTGACGGCAAAAACTTCTGATTGGTTTGAAAAAAAAGGGTATTTTCATATCAATCAATTATATAGATGAGGAGAAATTACT
>RDYJ01000229.1 GCA_004293145.1 Nostocales cyanobacterium
GACGAGGAATGGTCGTCTTTATTCTTTCAAAGTATTATCTTGTCTCGGTTCAGTGGTTGGGGCGCTTGCCCTTCACCTCATTTAATATAGCAACTCTTCTTTTCTGTGTCAACTGTTTTTTCTAAGATTTTGGAAACTTTCTTTTTGAAACCCTGTATCCCTTGCTGGACAAGGATTTTACTTTGCTATCTCTGCCATTGCAGGTTCAACTGCGAGGAGAACATGGGTAAGACAAAGAAAAAATCTTCAACCTTTTAACCTGTTGACAAGGCGATTTACCAAGTCAGGTATCTGATTAGTGTATGAAGTCAGTGGTGTGGGCATGAGGTTTACATAATCTCTGTATCTCTGTCAATCCAGGATTTTTCTGCCTCATGAGACACACGAGTGTACTCAAGTGGTTTCAGGCTTGGGATTCCTTATATGGCCAAATTTGTCAAAATATATCTGTAAGCTAGAATCACTAGGCTTCCAACATAGTCTTATGGGATAGATTCAGGAGCGAAAGTTCGCTGGTTAGAAACAAATAATAGTAGGAAAATAGTAGGAAGGAAGTATGGACAGCAATAACTGGTTGGAACAGCTAATGATGCTGGGTATTGGCACTACATCTTTAGTAGCGGACAAACTTAAGCAAGTCAGTGATGAATTAGTGAAGGATGGTAAGCTCAATCCTGAGCAAGCCAAAGTAGTGATGGATGATATTGTGCAGCAGTTAAAGTCGGAGCAAGGTAACTGGGAAGTGCAGATGCAACGACAAATGCGAAATATGATGCAGGATTTGGGTGTTGCGCGTCAGTCAGAAGTTGATGAATTACGGGGCAGAATTGACCGTTTGGAGCGCCAGGTGAGAGATTTGGAAAATAAGCTTTGGCGCTAAAATACCTGTTGTGATTTAAACTGATTTCTGTCATGTCAGTAATCTGATTACCAAGCTACCTATATAGGGAGGGCTGATTTTGAAAGGAATTTTACTGAGCGTGGTGTTGATGCTGGTGTGTGTTGTGGCTTTAGTATTAGCGCAAATGGGTGGGAACCAGGATACTACTGTTGCGGCTAAGTTGACTCAAACTCCACCAACAGCCACTACTGTAATTGAAGAAAAAAATACTGTGATAGTGAGCAATACTATGCCTGATACGAAGAACGTAACTACCCCCTCTGGACTGAAGTATATTGAATTGGCAGAAGGGAAGAAGGAGGGTGCGACTCCTCAGAAGGGACAAACGGTTGTGGTTCACTACACCGGGACTTTAGAAGATGGGACTAAATTTGATAGTTCACGCGATCGCAATCAACCTTTCAAGTTCAAACTTGGTGTTGGACAAGTCATCAAAGGTTGGGATGAAGGACTTAGCACTATGAAAGTAGGTGGTCGCCGTCAGTTAATCATCCCTTCAGAATTAGGTTATGGTGCTAGAGGTGCAGGTGGTGTAATTCCTCCCAATGCTACTTTGCTTTTTGATGTAGAATTACTGGGTATTGAGTAATAATTGGGAAATGGGGACTGGTAAAAACTTTTTCTCCATTCCCAATTAATAATTATTTGGTCGAGCTAAGTTTTTGAATTTTGTAAATTGTGGATCGAATAAAAGTTTTACCGTTCCTGTTGGTCCGTTTCGATGTTTAGCGATTATCACTTCTGCTATACCGCGATCTGGGGTATCTGGTGAGTAATATTCATCGCGATAAAGCATGATTACTAAATCTGCATCTTGTTCAATTGAATTGTGAACAATGATATTATTAGCTACAAAATTATGCAAATGAGGAACTGTTAAATCAAATACTTCTTCTTCTCCATCTGGTATGATTGCCACAATTTCATCCCAATATACGTCACTGTTGGCAAGAGTAAGTAACTCACTTGATTCAACAATATTGGCAACTTTTAATGCTCTTTCTCGACTTATATTTGCCTTGTAAAGTGTAGAGCCACAATAGGATTCTCCCAGGCGTGATTGTATAGAAATATGTCTGGGTAAACAGAGATGTTGTTGCAAATTTAATTCATCAAGTCTTTTCCAACCATGAATTGTGAGGAATTTGTGATTAGCTGTTGCCCTAATTTTTCGTCCTAGTCTAGTTGTTAAGGTAAATACAGGTTTGAT
>RDYJ01000230.1 GCA_004293145.1 Nostocales cyanobacterium
TGCTTTGCAGAAAGTACAAAGTTTCTTGGTGAATGAGGTACAGATGGTGTATCAGTCCCAAGGAATTGATATTTCTGATAAACACATTGAAGTGATTGTGCGGCAGATGACCAACAAAGTCCGCATTGATGATGGTGGGGATACTACCATGTTGCCGGGTGAGTTGGTGGAACTGCGCCAGGTGGAACAGGTGAACGAAGCCATGTCCATTACCGGTGGGGCGAGGGCTGAGTATACCCCCGTGTTGTTGGGGATTACTAAGGCATCCTTGAATACCGATAGTTTCATTTCTGCGGCTTCGTTCCAGGAAACTACTAGGGTGTTAACGGAAGCAGCCATTGAGGGTAAGTCTGACTGGTTGCGTGGTTTGAAGGAAAATGTGATTATTGGGCGTTTGATTCCCGCAGGTACTGGTTACAACACCTACGAAGAAACTAGCACCATTGAAGATTATAGTGCTGACTTGGGTTCTGGAATTCTAGACGAGGTTGATGATCCTTTAGAGATGGTTCTCGATGACCGTACTGCTAAGTTGTACAGTCTAGATACTCCTGATCTAGATGGTGGTACTTATGGCGGTAGATCAAATGAAAGGTCTTCTTTCTTGGATGATGATGATTTAATTGCTGATGAAGTTATATCAGCTATTGAAGAAGAAGAAGAAGAAGATTATGTAGATGATGATGATGATGATGATTTTGAAGATTAATCTCAAAATAGGGTTTGCTGAATAAACATAAAAAGATTACAGGTAAAGGGTTTGAGCCGTTTTTAAATCAAAAAAGTGCAAGCTTTTACGGGGTGGAAACTTAAAAACCTTGCATTTAAGTTTGATGCAAAGGAAAAATCGCTCCCATCCAACTCTTGAAACTGTTCCCTGTTCCCTGTTCCCTGTTCCCTGCCTTCACGGAAAGACTTTTTCAGCAACCCCAAAATATAGCTAATTTGAAAAGGGTAAAGGTCAATGAACTTTTACCCTTTTTCTTTTTGGTTATTTTTTTGGTTATTTCTGCCGATAAATGGCATCAGCAACTAAAGCCACATCTCGCATTTCTGCTACATCATGAACTCTGAGAATATCAGCACCGTAAGAAATAGCTGCACAACAGGCCGCAGCTGTTCCCCACACTCTGGCTTTAGGTTCTGGCTGATTTAAAATTTTGCCGATAAAACTTTTCCGGGATGCTCCTACTAAAATGGGGCATTTTAATGTTTTTAATTGTGGTAATTGGCGAATAATTTCTAAATTTTGCTCGAAGTTTTTAGCAAAGCCAATACCTGGATCAATGATGATTTTATCCTGGGAAATACCAGCAGCAATAGCGGCTTTTATTTGTTGAGATAAAAAATTAGCAATTTCACCCATTAAATCTTGATAATCTGTCAATTGCTGCATAGTTTGGGGAGTACCGCGAATGTGCATCAACATAATTGGTACATTTAATTTGCCAACAGTTGATAACATTTCCTCATCAAATGTACCCCCAGAAATATCATTAACTATATCTGCTCCCGCTGCTATTGCTGCTTTTGCAACTTCTGACCTAGTTGTATCTACGGAAATGGGAATTTGAACTTTTGGTCTAATGACTTGTAAAACTGACAATACCCGATCCAGTTCTTCTGTAAGGGTAATTTGTTCCGCTCCTGGCCTGGTGGACTGGCCACCAACATCAATGATATCTACCCCAGCCGCTACCATTGCTTGGGCTTGATTTAAAGCTGCGGTGGTGTTGTTAAATAATCCACCATCACTAAAACTATCAGGGGTGACATTTAAAACCCCCATGATGTAAGTTTTTTGTCCCCAATGGAAAAAGTTTTCTCTAATTTTTAATAGATGTGACATTTTTTACAAAAAAATAAGCATAAGGCATTGTGGCATGGAAAATTTAACCAAATTTAAGCAAATTTAACCAAATTTTGCCTTTTGCCTTTTGCCTTTTGCCTTAGTTATTGATAATTGACTATTCGAGCGAAACTATCAGCTTCCAGACTTGCACCCCCCACAAGAGCGCCATCAATTTCTGGTTGAGCCATAATTTCATCAATATTATTCGGTTTTACTGAACCGCCATATTGAATAGTGACATGAGGATTAGTTAAT
>RDYJ01000201.1 GCA_004293145.1 Nostocales cyanobacterium
CTAAAACTCATCTAATTTAAATATTAGGGCGGGCAGGGATGCCCACCCCACAAGAGTTAGACTTATTTAAGTTATACAGTTTAAATGCGGAACAGCTTACAACCATAAATGATTAAAATCTTGTGTGTGGGCCGGACAGCCCGCCACGAGTGTACCTCACTGAGATGAAATTCGCATTCTCGCCATAATGAATGTAACTTAAAATACATATTTTCAGCAAGAAACATTAACAAAATCTAAAGAAACATTTTTTGTGACTTAAAATACAGTTTTTCCCTGTCTGTAACAGTTGAATACAAATATAACTTAGTTTTAAACACGAGGATAAACAAGCTGATCTCAAAGATTACAGCATAGGGATCACCAGGAATAGAAACAAAAGTCACAGCCAAAGTAAATTTATATATCTAAAGCGTGATGACTAAAAATATAAAGACTAAGATCATGGGTGAGAATTACAAAATTTTTTTGACCTTGTTAAACTTTGCTCAAACTGATAGGCAATTTCGAGGCTGAAACTGTCTACAGCATAGAGTTACAGATTTTTTCAAAAAATTATTTAACTTAACCCAGGGGTTTTAAAATGCAAACATCACAAAAAATTCACTGCCCAAATTGCGGCAGTTCAGCTGAACGTCACTATATTGCGACAAGTCAAGTTACACGCACACAATGCCCAACTTGTGATTACCTGATGATTACCTGCACTCTTACTGGTAAAGTAATTGAGGCTTATGCACCAGGAATTTATGCCAAAAGGTAAGGGATTGGGGACTGGTTAAAAGTTTTGACCAATGAATTAGCAATGAATTACCAATTACCTGTTAGCAGTTCGCAGTTGTCCACAAGCTGCATCAGCTTCTAAACCGCGAGAATATCTGACACTAACTGCTGTGTTTTGTTGTTGAAGAACATTAACGAAGGCTTGTATCCTATCGCGGTTTGGTCTTTTATAATCTACTTCCTCAATGGGGTTGTAAGGAATTAAATTGACATGACTTTGAAAACCGCGCAGACGTTTTGATAATTCTAAAGCGTGTTCTGGTAAGTCATTGACTCCTGCGAGGAGGATGTATTCAAAACTAACCCTGCGTCCAGTGATTTCTACATATTCTCGACATTCTGCGAGTAAGTCTTCGATGGGGTAGGGTTTTGCACTGGGTATAAGTTGTTCTCTTAATGCTTGGTTAGGTGCATGAAGACTGACAGCGAGAGTAATTTGTAAATGATGCTGTGCCAGTTGACGAATGCGATCACGAATACCTACAGTAGAAACGGTGAGCGATCGCGCTCCTATTCCCACATCTTGATTTAAAGATTTCAACGCTAACAGCACATTTTCCGTATTCAACAACGGTTCCCCCAAACCCATAAAAACTACATTACTAACCCGTTGTTGAAAATCTGCCTGTACAGTCAAAACTTGATCTACAATTTCTGCTCGGCTAAGATTACGTTTATATCCTCCCTTACCCGTTGCACAGAAATCACAAGCCATCGGACAACCGACTTGAGTAGAAACACAGACAGTTAACCGCTTATCACTGGGAATACCTACAGTTTCAATAATTTCCCCATCTGCCAATTGAAGTAAATACTTAACTGTATCATCAGGAGCAACGGAACGGTAATGTAGAGATGAGCGGCCAATGGGAATATCTGCAACCTTTTCCCGCCAACTTTTAGGGAAAACTGAAATATCCGCCAAATTACGTACACTTTTATTATAAATCCAATCATGCAACTGCTTACCCCGGTATCCAGGTTGACCCTGTTGTTGTACCCAAGCAGTTAACTCAGCTACCGAAGCACCGAGAAGAGGAGGAATAGGTTCAGATGTGGCAAAGTTGAGTGAATTTACCGGAGATGCAAAGGGTGTAGCAGACATAAAAAAACCATTAGTTGATGCTGGATCTCTATCCTACACCCACCATCTCAACTTGTCTTGACTTGAGGACTCAAATTAATAGGAATTTCAATAATAAATTCTGTACCTTTTCTCTGTTCAGATACACACTCTATTCTACCACCGTGCTTATCTACGACAATTTGATCACTAATTGATAATCCTTAACCTGTAGCTTCACCCACAGAGTTTGTCGTCAAAAAAGGCTCAAATATCCATTGTTTAATTTATGAACTCATGCCCATGCCATTATCTTTAATTACAATTCTTACCCAATCATGATTGATCATAGCTCTATCAATTCTACATACAGCAGATTAGAGGTAAATGAGGTACAAAATTTCAGAACAAATCCTGATTTCAAGAGACTTTCAAACCTGTTCCCTGCTGTAATTTAGTTGCACAAACTTACATAGAATTGGTTTTGGAAAAGTATGTTGATTAAAAATCATTAACCAAATGTGGTACTATTCCAACCCCACATAGCACCTTTTGCATCTGCAAACTCTATATAAATTCTGTTTTTAGGAACACCCAAAACCTGATTAATTTGTTGACAAAAGTCCTCACTCATAGCTATAGTTTGTTCAGGCTTCATTGTGCCAACGCTTTTAATTTCAATATAGCAAACTGGGTCTGTAGTTCCTGCAAATGTCATAGATATTTCTGGTTCAAAAGCAGTCATCACATAAGATTCAGGTTTACCTGTATGTTTAGCTAACTTAGCTGACAGACTTTTGAGCATTGACTCAAGCTTACTTTTTTCTGGTGCTTCTACAGAAGTTTGGACTTTAATTAAGGGCATAATCAACAACTCAAAATTCACAATTAAAGTAGGATGAAATAATGAGAAGATGAAAGGAATAACTTTAATAATCTTTAAATCAATATTGTCAATCCTAGAATCTTCAAATCTTCATCTAAAGTTCACAATTGCTAATCAAATATGGTAGCAATTATTCCCTTAATTGTACTTCCTTTTCCCGATTCAGCAATGAGATGAACGAAACAAATGATTATGCTGAGGATGGTATAAACGAGAACGTGATATTGTTGGTGATAGTGCAGGACTAACTATATAAAGTGTAGTCCGCAGTAATTGTTCTTCCTGTGTACAAGCTGCCATTTCTGCAAGAGAAACAACCCGGATTTTTTCATCAGGCCAACCGACACGAAAACAAATTGCTACTTGGGTTTGTGCAGGGTAATGTTCCAATAGTTTGGTTTGAGCATCAGCAATATGACGCGCACTTAAATACAAGCACAGACTAGCTTGATGTGCTGCTAAACTGGCTAATTCTTCTCTAGAAGGAACTTCAGTCCGTCCACTGATGCGCGTGAGAATAATAGTTTGCACTAAACTAGGGACAGTTAACTCTACCTTGAGTTTAGCGGCAGCAGCTTGAAAGGCACTAATCCCAGGAATAACTTCAAAAGGGATATTTGCCTCAGCTAAAAGCTGCATTTGTTCATGGATAGCACTGTAGAGACTGGGATCACCAGAATGAAGACGCACCACAGATTTTTGCGATCTCACTCCTGCAACCATCATTGGTAAAATCTCTTCCAAAGTCTTATTTGCTGTTTTAATCATCTCCGCATCTTGCCGACAAATATCTAAAATGTGTTCGGGAATTAAAGAATCAGCAAATAAAATCACATCAGCCCTAGCCAGGAGTTTCTGAGCCTTAACCGTTAATAAATCTGGATCTCCTGGTCCTGCTCCCACGATATACACCGCTGGTTCTAAGGAAAGCATCGTATTTATATTACTCCAATTTTCAGTATTTTGACTTATATAAACTGGTAGGAAAATTCTGCCAAAAAATCTTGGCTGTTCCTAACTAGGGCTTGCTGAGAAAGTCTTTTCGTGATGGCATAGGAGTCAGGAGTCAGGAGTCAGGAGTCAGGAGTCAGGAGTCAGGAGGAGATTTGAAAATTTCTTTTCCATCTGCCGAACTCAAAAAAATCCCAGGTTTTTGAGGCTCAAGACGCTATATTTTTGCACTTACTTTCCTGTTTATCAACCTCCACCCTTTTATTTATCTGGGTTTGGCTTTTTTTTCAGCAAGCCCTAACTACCTTTCCGGATTAACTCCCTTGTCCTAGTAGAAAGAAATGGTAGATGCACCCTGGTTAAGCCCTAGAGAACACTCTGGGGCATTTTTTATTTTTAGTCATTGGTCATTGGAGATAGAAGGCAGAAGCTAAAAGCTTATTCTCCCCAGTCTCCAGTCCCCATTACCCCGTCACCCCATCACTTTTAGAAGGGGAAACAACATCAGGTAAAGGACGCTTGAGTACATACAGCCAAGCTAAACCAACTAATCCCAAGGTAATTCCAGTTAAACTAACAATTTGTGCAATCCTCATTGGTCCCAACATTAGGCTATCTGTACGTAAACCTTCAATCCACAAGCGTCCTAAGCTATAAGCGACCCAGTAAACTAGAAATAACGTCCCTACCTTTAAACGTGGTTTACCAGATAAAGCCCGAAAAAATAAGGTCAGCAGCAATACACACACCATGAAATCCCACAGAGATTCATAAAGAAACGTGGGATGAAAATATTCAAAATTAGCCAAACCAAGGGGACGACGTTCTGGGGGAATATAAAGCTTCCAAGGTAAACTAGTCGGACTGCCAAAAGCTTCAGAATTGAAAAAATTACCCCAGCGTCCAATCGCTTGCCCTAAAATTAGCGAAGGTGCTACTAAATCCGCTAATTGCCAAAAAGATATCTTTTTGAGTTTGGCAAAGATTAACGCCGCTATTACACCACCAATAATTGCTCCATGAATGGCAATACCTCCTTGCCAAATAGCAATGATCCTCTCTGGATTTTGGGAGTATTCTGACCATTGAAATAAAACATAATATAACCGTGCTGCGGGAATAGCGCCCATTACCAGCCAAATTGATAAATCACTAATCAACTCAGGATTAATGTGACGACGCTTTGCTAGATATTGAGAAAGGCTAACCCCAATTAGCACGGCTGCGGCAATCAACAAGCCATACCAGCGAATAACCACCGGACCTATTTCAAATAGAATTGGACCTGGAGAAGTAAATTGAAACCCCAAGGGCAAAGCGGAAAAATCTAGTCCCATGCAAAATTACCTAAAAGATTTGATTGATTACTCAAGCATTTCGCGCTTTTGATTACGGGTTAATAAAAAAATGGTAGTTCCTAACCACCCTAAAGATCATAAGCTGAGTAGAAATCAATTCATAATTCATAATTCAATAACTATCACCTGTCACCTATCACTATCACCTATCTCACTTCTGTCGCTATAATTACCTAAAGCCGTTTGATTTATATAAATGATTGCTATTTATCCTGGGAGCTTTGACCCCATTACCTTGGGACACCTTGATATCATTCAACGTGGTAGTCGGCTGTTTGAGAGGGTCATAGTAGCTGTATTGCAAAATCCTAACAAAATGCCACTTTTTACGGTGCAACAACGGTTAGAACAAATTCGTCTAGCTACAAAACATTTACCTAATGTAGAAGTAGATAGCTTTGATGGGTTGACGGTTAACTATGCCCAAATGCAACAAGCACAAGTTTTATTGCGTGGTTTACGAGCAGTTTCCGACTTTGAGATCGAACTACAAATGGCTCACACGAATAAAACACTCTCCACTCAAATTGAGACAGTTTTTCTAGCCACCTCGAATGAATATAGTTTTTTAAGTAGTAGTGTGGTAAAAGAGATTGCAAAGTTTGGTGGCTCCATCGATCATCTTGTTCCCCCACACATTGCCCTGGATATATACCAATGCTACAACCAAAACTCTCCAGTCCTGAACCCAATCACAACGGCAAAAATGTCCCACCTCAAGAAAATCCCCACGGACAAGGAAGTGTAGACATTCTTCAAGAACTCAACCGGCTAGAGGATATTGTTCTGGCTGGTCTACAAATTCCCTTGGTAGGACGCACCCTCATAGATGAAGACAAGCTGCTAGAACAGCTTGATTTTGTTCGTGTTTCCTTACCGTCAGTGTTTCAGTCAGCAGCGGAACTCCTCCAACAAAAGGAGGAAATCATGCTGGAAGCGGAAGAGTATGGACAGCAGGTGGTAGAAGCAGCACAAGCCAAAAGAGCGCAAATTTTGGCTGATAGCGATATTATCAGACAGGCAGAACGGGAAGCTGAACAACTGCGGCGCCAAGTGCAGCAAGAGTGTGACGCAATGATGCAAGAAACTGTGGCAGAAATTGAACGTAAGCGCAAAGCCTGTATGCAAGAATTGGAGGAAATGCGCCAAACTGCGATCGCTCAAGGGCAAGAAATTGAAGATGGTGCTGATCAATATGCCGATCATGTTTTGGAAAATATCGAGCAGGATCTTCAGGAAATGTTGCGAATTATTACTAATGGGCGCTTACAACTGCGAGGAGATATACCAAAGCAGCGTCATTCACCCTATCCAAAGAAGAGATAAGTCAGCGGTCAGGCAAGAGAAAACTTTGTGATTTACTGATTGATTGTAGTTTTACTGGGTTTTACAGTTAGGCGCTCTTACTTTAGACTGTCTTGAAAGTACCGTCATCAAGTACATCAAAAACATGAAATATCGGGGTTGTAACATCTCTCCTTTATCTTTAGGAAGCAGCTTGACAGCTTTGTTAGTTATTGCTAGCGGTTCTCTGCTCCTACCCAGTCAGGTAAATGCTGGTTCTACTCCCATTTTAATGGCACAAATACCAGCCAGTGCCACAGTAGTTTATGTTAATCCTCTAACTGGTCAAGATCGTAGTGGTGCTGGTATGACCGCAGAAGCAGCCTATAAAACCATTACCTTCGCTCTCTCGCGGGCGCAATCAAATACAGTTATTAGACTAGCTCCTGGTAGCTATACCAAGGACACCGGGGAAACTTTCCCTTTACTGGTCAAACCCGGAATAATACTTCTGGGTAATGAATCTACCAAAGGTCAAGGAACAGTAATCATCGGTGGGGGTTATTACACGAGTCGTACTTTTGCTAGACAGGATGTGACAATCCTCGCGGAAAATAACAGCACGATTACAGGCTTAACTGTTACTAATCCCAATCAGCGGGGTACTGCTGTCTGGGTAGAGTCAACTAATCCGACGATCAAAAACAATACTTTTACTAACAGTGTGAGAGAGGGGGTTTTTGTTACAGGTACGGGAAATCCCAAGATTGAAAGTAACATCTTTGTCAAAAATAAAGGCAATGGGATTTCAGTAACTAAATCTGCTCAAGGGGAAATTCGCAATAACTCTTTTGAGGATACTGGTTTTGGTTTGGCTATTGGTGGTGATTCCACACCTTTGGTAGAAGGAAACCAAATTACCCAAAACCAAGATGGTCTGTTTATCTCTGAATCTGCTCAACCTACACTGCGTCAGAATGTCATTCAGAATAATAAGCGGGATGGTATTGTTGCTACTATCAACGCTCTCCCCAACCTTGGCACTAATGACAATCCTGGTGGTAATCTCATCCGTAATAACACTCGTTACGATTTGAATAATTCCACGAAGACTAATAGGATTGTTGCTGTTGGTAATGATATTGATCAAAAGCGGATTTTAGGTGCAGTAGATTTTGTCGCCGCAACTGTTACTCCCCCCGGTGGTACAGGTTCTACGACATTTCAAGATGTGTCCGCAGGTTATTGGGCAAAAGCCTACATTGAAGCTTTAGCTGGCCAAAATATTATTGCAGGTTTTCCTGATGGTACTTTTAGACCTAATGAACCTGTAACTCGCGCTCAATTTGCTACTATTATCACCAAAGCTTTAACACCGCCAGCTAAACGCACAGCCATTCAATTTAAGGATGTGAAAAGCAATTTTTGGGCTTATGGTGCAATTCAATCTGCTTACCAAAGTCAATTTGTGGCTGGGTATCCTGATGGGACTTTTCAACCACAGCAACAAATTCCTAGAGTCCAGGCTTTGGTTGCTTTGGCTAATGGTCTAAATTTCACTGCTAACAATAACAATGCTGTCAGCATTTACACTGATTCTGCTCAAATCCCCAATTATGCTATTGGACCTGTTGCTGCTGCTACTGTTAGGCAGCTAGTAGTTAATTATCCAAACATTCAACAACTTGATCCCAATCGTCAGGCTACTAGGGCAGAAATTGCTGCTTTTGTTTATCAAGCACTGGTGACTATTGGTAGGGCGCAACCTATTCCTTCTCCTTATTTGGTGACAGCGCAGTAAGTTATGGTAGGTGACAGGTGACAGGGGACAGAGTTAAAAGTCTTTTTTCTGTTGATGTCCTCAACTGCCTTGGTTATTGCTATAAAATTAGATCCTTGGCTTCTTTGAGAAGTCGGGGATCTATTTTCAGCGACGCTGTTCCCATCTGTAAAGAAATACCATGAGGGCAACTATTCCTACTTGCAATGCAAAGTTAGGTAAGGTGCTGTCAATGTTTCTGCCAGCAAGTAGTTGAAAGAAAAATACAAATGCACCAATAAAACCAGAAGCGCCAATACCAATATAAATAAATTGCCTTAAACCCCGATAGGGTGCGGCTATTTCAGCTTTCAAACGATTTTTGAGATTTTGGTCTACCATTTTTGTAAATATATGCTATACTTTCATATCGTAGTATGCCGATGTGGCTCAGTGGTAGAGCAACTGATTCGTAATCAGTAGGTCGTGGGTTCAAATCCCATCATCGGCTTTTGTTTCACAATTCAAATGTTGTACATTAACAATTTATTTGTCACTGTTAACAAATTAATGTCATTTTTAACTAATTCGTGTCACTGTTAACAAATTAATTTATAAATATAGTTTACTGATGCTGTGGCACTGGTGTAAAACCTTGCAGGTTGCCCCAGGAAGCGCGGATCAGTTTTCAAGGGTGTTTACCTTTTTGTCGCCAGGTTTCAAATTCTGGGTGTTTACCAATTTGACTCAGTAGTTCGTTGATAAGTGGCGTGTTTTTCTCTGCCATCAATTGCCATAGCTGTTGACGGGTAGTTTCACTGGCTACTAAACGACACTGAATAGTGATTTGGCTCATACTTAATAAACATATTTGTACAATACTAACATATTTGTATTATAGTGGTTTTCTGTAAAATGTTCTTTATGCAAGAAACATTTTTCACAAGTAAGGAAGCGGCTCAATTGACAGGTTGTACCCTTCGCCAGATCCAGTATTGGCGAGAGAAGGGGATTGTTGTACCTATAATTAGTGATACGGGTACGGGACGCAGTATTTATTACTCTAGGTCTAATTTGGTGGAACTGGCTGCTTTGGTATATTGGCTGTCTACGGGGATAAGTTTTGATATTGCCTGTGAAACTCTGAAAAGGCTGAAGGAACAAGAACCGGAGTTGTTTATTTCTGGTCAGGGTAAGCGGTTTATGTTGTTGTTATCACAGGATGATTCGCTTTCTTTGGTAGAATTTGATCGGAAAAGAGCGATCGCATCCCTAGATGAAGGTAAGGCTGTGATTCCCGTGTGGTTAGATGTTATTTATCAGCAGTTACAAGAAAAATTAAAAGCCCTCAACCTCGAACTACAGGGAGAAAATAAATAACAATGCTAACCTTTGATGAACTCTGGGAAATCCTCATTACTGAAGATGAAGGCGTAGAAATAGAAGCAAAAAAAGGCTCAGAAGTTAGTAAAAGTTGCTGGGAAACCATTAGCGCATTTTCTAATGAACCCAGTCTAGGAGGAGGTTATCTGATACTGGGGATCAAATCACCAAAGGAAAGTGATACTAACAATTATGAAATTGAAGGAATAGCAGATCCTGACAAAATACAACTAGACTTAGCTACCCAATGCAGAGAAGTTTTTAATATCACTATTCGTCCCCAAATAGAAACTGCCACCAAGGACGGAAAAATTGTAATTGTTGCTTTTATTCCCGAAGTTCAACCCTCTGAAAAACCTGTTTATATTACTAGTAGAGGACTTCCCAAGGGCGCATTTAGACGCACCGCTTCAAGCGATCAAAAATGCACTGAGAGAGATATGGAACTGTTTTATAAAGAACGCAACGCCCAAACCTACGACACTACAACTATCCCAGATGCTACCCTCGATGATGTAGACCCAGAAGCGATCGCCTCTTACCGCAGAGAAAGACAAGCCATAAACCCCAACGCCAGCGAACTCAATTACGATAACCAGAAACTGCTTTTTTCCCTAAATGCGATCGCCAAACATCCTACCCAAAAAGGAGAATACTGCCTCACTTTTGCTGGATTAATCTTATTCGGAAATGCGGTCGCCCTACGGCGTTACTTTCCGATGCACCGTATAGATTACATCCTTGTAGAAGGCAAGGAATGGGTTTCAGATCCTGATAAGCGGTATCAAAGTACCGAAATTCGTGAACCCCTACTATTGGCCATTCCCAAATTAATCACCCTTGTCCTTAATGATCTACCCAAAGCCTTTGGCCTCGCAGAAAACGAGATTCACCGCCGAGAAACTCCACTTATTCCCCTTAAAGTTATCCGAGAGGCGATCGTTAACGCTGTCATGCACCGTAATTATCGAGAACGGAGTCCCGTCCAGATTATCCGCTTCTCTGATCGTTTAGAAATTCGTAATCCTGGTTATTCTCTCAAACCGACAGATGAATTTGACCAACCAGGATCGAAAACTCGTAATGAACAAATTGCCGCAGTTCTCCATGAAATAAATTTGGCAGAAACAAAAGGATCTGGAGGTAGCGTTATGTTAGAGAAAATGCTAGAAGCCAACTTAACCCTACCTGTATTTGTTTCCAATCGAGATAGAGATTATTTTCATGTTACCCTTTTTACCCATCATCTCCTTAACGGAGATGATATTGAATGGCTGACACAATTTAAAAACTATGGATTAAGTAATGATGAAGCTAAAGCACTCGTCGTCTTAAGACAAGTGGGAATGATTAATAATTTAATTTACCGTGTCACTAATAATTTTGATACTCTCACCGCCAGTAAAGACTTAATACGCTTGCGAAATGCAGGACTGATTGAACAACAAGGTAAAGGATCAGCCACTTACTACATCCTTAACCCTCAGTTTCTATCAACAGAAAAATCAGAGGTAGATAACTTTAATCTAGACAGTAGTACAGTAGAGGAAGAAACCTTATCTGGACAGTCCCTAACTCCTAATCTAGACAGTAGTACAGTAGAGGAAGAAACCTTATCTGGACAGTCCTCAACTCCTAATCTGGACAGTAGTACAGTCGACGAAGAAACCTTATCTGGACAGTCCTCAACTCCTAATCTGGAC
>RDYJ01000231.1 GCA_004293145.1 Nostocales cyanobacterium
CTGGGCAAATTTTTGTGGGTAAATCAGATTTAGAACGATTACGCCCCATAGAAATTCTGTCACTATTGATTATTGACTTAAAGGTGATGTGCTACCAAAAGTATTACCCTCAGAACTGGTGTAACTATAATTTGCTAAAGGGAGTGTTAAGCGGCTAACTGTACGCTGATCTGCTAATTGATAAATCTGCAATTCTCCTCCCAACTGTTTGATAAATTTTTGACAAATCAATAAATGTAACCCAGGAGGGTAATTGAGACTTTCTGAGTTGAGCGTATCTGTAGTTGTTTCTTGATTAAATTCTGCTAATAGCTGAGGATCAATTTTACCATTATCTGTAATAGATATCTCCAGTGTTTGACTATCTATGGCACGACACCAAATATCAACCCTATCCCCCAGGGGCGATCGCTGACAAGCATTAACTAATAGTTCATAGAGAACTAACTCAATTTTCATGATGTCTCCAGCAGTTGCCAATGTAGAAGAACCAGAAGCAGTGATTAATTCACCTGGTAAGGAACTATGAGAGGCTTCTAATTCTTGCATTGGTTCAGCTAAACCATGTACACCTATCCATAGTTGTTGCTGCTTGGCTAAACTATCCACTCTTTCAATCGAACGCTTTAAGAGACTGGCAATGGTCATGGTCTCCCAACTCAAGCTTAACTGCCATTGCTCCTGGTTCACTACTCCTTTCATAGAGTTGGTAATGTAATTTAGCTGTCGCAATAACAGTTTATAACGCATTTGTTTAAGTTCATTACTGGGAATGCCCAAGTCTCGAATTTGATTGAAGACAGTTGCTGTCATGCGGTATATTTCTTGTAAGCGACGGTGTTTGTACCAATTAAGTTCTTGTAGTGTCTCTGTTTTGTTTGTAAGTCTTTGAGTAAGTTGGTTTTGAGTTTGCCACCAAGCTAATTGAGTAATGAGGCTATTTACAGCACTCAGCTTGAGTTCTGACCAATCTGCTCCTAAGTAGTCAGCCAATAATACTACCCCTGTGGGCTGAGAATCGGCAGTAGCTCTTAACGCCATTACAAATACTCTGGAATTAGTAGGAATAGTCAGCCATTCCTTAGTTTCTGGTGGCAATTCATAGGAGCTTAACATCAAGTAACTATTGTGTGCCAATGCCAACTCAATCAGAACATCTTTTTGGATCAGAATTGGTACATTTTCAGCAATGCTAAACTGATAATTATGATCAGCGGTACTACCAGCTAAACCATTAATGATTTCTGCTTGCTCATCATCAGGATGCCATCTGAGAATAACTGCTAAAGGAGATTCTAAAACCTCGGCAATTTGTTGAATAGCATTTACTTCTACGCTGCGGCTGTCAGATGTAACCAGTGCTGTGGGATACTGTTTAAATATTTGGGCAATTCTTTGTTGTTGATCACTGATCACATTTAGTTGCTGGTTGCGGACAATTACACCAATACACTGACTAATTGCCCAACACAAATCTTTTTGTAAACTTGTCCAAGAACGACTACTATCATGAGTAATTACTAATAAAACATCTGGTTGATGACCTTGAATACAGTTACAAATTAACAGTGACCTGACACCATTTTCTAATAATTGTGGATGCCAACTGTATAAGCGTAAATCATGTTCTAATGTTGATATTTCTATTGCTTCTTTAGCATCCTGCAATAAATAAGCATCCATTTCTGATAATTGTGAAGCGGTAAATTTCCACAATCTGCGGCTATTTAATACGCTCTGAAAGATGACTTTGTAACCATTGTTAAGGTGATCGAGTTCTAACAATAACAAGCGTGTGCCAGAGAGCTTTTCCAGTAGTTCTGCGCCACAACTTTGTAAAAGTTGCTCTAAATTTTGCTCTTGATGTACAGCTTGGGCAAATTTATTCGTTAGTTGTTGGTTTTCTTGTACTTGTCTAAGAGTTGGTTCTAAATTATCAATGGGAACGACTATAGAAATTAACCCTGCCGCTCCTTGAATAAAATTTTTCTCTACTTGATTCCAGGTTTTTGGTTCATTGCTTTCTACGGCAATAAATCCTAATAAATCTTTTTGCCAAATAATCGGAGCAGCTAACAGTGATCGGACTCCTAAG
>RDYJ01000126.1 GCA_004293145.1 Nostocales cyanobacterium
TTTAGAAGTAGAAGCAATTGTTGGCAACCCAATCAGAATAGCAGCTGCAAATGATGTCAGTTTACCGTTGATTCGTTGTTTATATCAACAGTTGAAATTTTTGGATGCAAGAATTAGAAATTAGGTAATAGGTAATGGGTAATTGGTAAAAGTTGTTTGTAATTAATTACGAATTACAAATTACGAATTAAGAATTATTTTCCTCCTAATATTTGTGATATGGCGTGAATAACATCTAAATAAAAATTACCTTGAACTGCACGAAATAACTCAAATTTAGAACCAGGCGCACCAAAAAAGGGACGCAGAAACCATCCTAACTGTACACCGACAAAACCATACAAAAATAACCAGGATCTTAAAATTGTTGTCCTGGTTTTTTTACCAACTTCATCATCTTGTGAAAGTAACTGCATTCCTTCATAAAGAAACTTGACACCAAAAACACCTGTAATGCCAAATATTAACACATTCAATAATTTAAAAAACTGATAAGAATCGGGTGCTGTAATCATAAAAAACAGCGTTACAGGTGCTAAACTAAATAACAAGACGCTAATTACTGAAACCGCCGTAAGTAAAACAACAAAATGCTGTTTAACGGTGCTACGAGAACCAAATAAAACATTAAAAAAGAACAAGGTAGGAAAGCAGATAATCAACGTTAATAGATAAAAAGCTGGTAGTTTAATTGCACTTGATAATGCTTGTCCAAAACTATGAGAAGCACCGATAATTACCCCATAGATGGCGAAAAATATAGAACTGGTAACGAACAGAGAACTGATTTTATTTTGTAATCTCACCTCTTGGCGAATTTCTTCTAAAAAACTTTGGCGATCGCGTAGTAAACTGAGTAATACACCAAAGTTTTTTTTAACATAAGCTTGTTGTTCTATCATTGTCATTTCCCCTGCATAATTAACGAATTCCCAAAATATAACCGAGAGATTGCAAGACACTTAAATAAAAGTTTCCTTCCCTTTCCCTAAACAGTTGAAAAACCGAATCTGGTGCGCCAAAAAAAGGTCTCAGAGTCCATCCCAACTGACTACCGACAAAAGCATAAAGGAATAACCAACCTTGGATAACTTTCTTGCGAGTTTGACTACCTTGATTATCTTGTTCTAAAATTACGCTACTGGCATTATATAAAGAATAAATACCAATCAATCCTGTTAAGGCAAAAATAATCACATTTAACAGAATTACAAATTGGTAATTATTAGTTGTAATCAAGAAAAATAATGTAATTGGTGCAAAGCTAAATAACAGCACGCTAGTTACCGAAACTGCTGTTAGCACTAAAGCAAAGTGTTGTCCAAAAGTGCGTTTTGAACCAAAGATGATATTAGAAAAGTACAATGTTGGTAAACATATCAGCAAAGTAATTAAATAGAGTGCAGGTAGTTTCACTGCTGAAGATAAAGCTTGCATCCAGCTATGATATGCACCAATAATTCCGCCATAAATAGCAATAAATAGAGAACTACAAACCAAAAGGGAAATAATTTTATGAGTTAATCTCACACCTTGGCGAATTTCTTCTAGAAATGCTTGACGTTCTTGCAGTAAACTAATCAACACACCAAAATATTTTACCCTGATTGATTCTTGTTCCATCATTTTATCCTTAGATGTTATTCAGAATAATCACCACCAGAACCAAATTTCCAGCTATCTACTAAACGATGCCAATAATATTGTTTATCTTTTGGAAGATTATTAACTAATGGTTCTAACATAGAACTGACAGAAAGCAGAAGACTAAAAACACATAAATTTACATAATGTACCACCCAATCTATTAAACTGAATAAACCAACTTGGGGAATTATCTTTGCAACCAAAACAGGATCAGAAAAACCAGTTCTTATCAAAGTTTGTGTTAAGGCTGAAAACTGGACGATATCTTGTAAAAAAGGTTTTAAAACAGGTGTTCCTAATTTTTGCATTTCCGCAAACACAGCCGAGAGAAGTTGGTTAATTTGATTGGGTGGAATTTGTTGATTTACACCCACACTCATCGCTTTTTGAAATAACCAAGTTACACTTAAACTCGGTTGATATGGCTGAAGTATAGTTAAAGCAGAAACTGATAATTGATTTGTTTTTAATGCTTCCTCAATTCCCAAAGTTAACCTTTGTAAATGACGTACCATCGAACCAAAACCGCCAAAACTTAAAGGTGATTGATTTCCGCTACTATCTCCCACTGGTAAAATACGATTCCAAGGAGTTTGTAGAGGACTTTCGCGGTAACTGGGAAAGAAACCAAACAACGCCCGTTTAAAATTTAATTGACTAATTTCCACACCTTGATACTCTGGTAAAAGGCGGAGATATTCCTCAAATAAATTTTCTAAACTCAAGCGTTGGGGTTCTGCATCCATATAGGTAAATAAATAAGTTGTTCTGCCGTCTTTAGCTGGAAAAGCTTCCCAGAAGTATTGACATTGATTTTGCAAAGGCGTGAAAGATAACAACAAATCCCCAGAGTCGTTTTTCGGAAAACCTGAAGCACAACTTCCGACAACTAAACAAAGTGCATCTGGTTGTTTTCCTTGACGCGCTTGTTTACTAATAGGTGAAAGATGTCCCATCGCATCAAGTAATAATCTGGCTTTAAATTGGTTGTTTACCATTACCCCATCAGGGTGAACCACTGCTTCGCTAAAGGGTGTATTTTCAAATAACATTCCTCCAGCAGCGAGAAAGCGGTTTTTTAAGGTTGCGAGTAGATAAACAGGGTCTACACCAATATTCAGGACATCTTCTACCCAAACTTCTGTACCACCTGAAAAACTAACTCGTGCGGGGTTATATTCGGTGACGATGGTTGTTTGTAATTCTGTTTCTGTTAATAAGTCTAGTTCTAAAAACACTGACAACTCTTTGCGGGAAATATTCCATTCCTGTTCTCTCCCCTGCAAAATTCCTCTTTCTAATAATGCTACCCGCACACCACGTACAGCTAAAGCGCAACCAATCAAAATTCCTAATGTTCCACCGCAGATTATTACATCCCAGTCTACGGAGTTTAAAGGTTCGGAGTTTTCTTTGACTACATCCGCTATGGTTGGGTTATCTGTTCGCAGAGATGTTAAAACGCTATCTGTGCGACGTAAACCGCCTAAAACATCTCCGGGAAGTTGGGAAAGAATTTCTTCGGTTAAGGGCATAAAAGTTAATTTCAACAAATTAGATCAAGCCTGGTTGAATAACTATCATATCTGTTTGGTGTGGTGAAAATCAGGGACACAGCATGACTATGCCCCTACTCCTACTAAATATTCCCGATAACTAAGAAAACAAATTACAGCAGATTGCAAATCAATGAGGTACAGAATCTAAATGGAAACCTATGCACAAAGCCAGTTTTACTCCTGACTCCTGACTGGGAATTTTAGATTTTAGATTTTAGATTTTAGATTAAAAAAATTTGGTAAAGGTCTGGGTTATTCAGGACAGAACAATTGTCAATCCAAAATCCAAAATACTCGCTGCGCTGCGTACGCTTCGCTAACGTCAATCCAAAATCGAGTGACTCCTGACTCCTGAATTCTGCTGTATTACCAAGTTGGATCACTAAAAAGATGTATGGTTAATTCCTCTTTTCCTGGAGGAACAGGTGTAATACAAGCGCGGATGATTTCCCCGTCATCTAGTTCGACGGTGCAAGCGTGACAAGTTCCCATGAGACAACCAGTAGGAATTGATACCCCTGCTCTATCTGCTACATCTAACAAGGATTCTCCTACTTCAGCCTGAACGGTGACATCATCTGGTAGAAAGCGGATGTTAATAGTCATTGGACATTGATTATCTAAGATAGAAATGGGGTGAAATTTAAATGGGTTTCAATTTCCGTAGCTAAAGAATCTAAAATCTGCTCTCGCTGATCTCGATAGTTAGCGACACCTGTGGGTAAAGATTTTAAACCTCTTTGTTGACGGAGACGATTTAACCAAGCACGTCTCCAGGGACCGTTATCAAACAGCCCATGCAGATAAGTACCCCAAACAGATTGACAATTATCTACTAAGCCTAAATTAACATCATCAAATAGAGGTTGACAGATGGCTTTATCTGTTGGTTGTTCTAGACGCGATCGCCCTTGGTGAATTTCAAACCCATTCACAGGCAAGCCCATTTGTGGATAATTAGAAGTAACTTGGCGCTGACGAGCTATTTTTTGTCCTGTAATTACTGTTTTTATCGGTAATAAATTTAACCCATTAAATCTGCCACCTTGCCCTTCGACTCCTTCTGGGTCAGATACAAGTTGCCCTAACATTTGGAAACCACCACAGATGCCTAAAACCGTTCCCCCAGAAGCAGCATAATCTTGAATTGCTTCCGCCATTCCCGTTTTTTGCAGGAGGATTAAATCGGCAATTGTGGTTTTTGTTCCAGGAATAATTACTGCATCAGGATGTCCTAAATCTTGCTTAGGACTAAGATATTTTACTGAAACTGTGGGTTCTGATTCCAATGGATCAAAATCGGTAAAGTTGGCAATTCTTGGTAAGCGGATCACAGCAATATTCAGTTCCGCTTGGGCTTTAAGGGGTTTGCGTTCCAGTAAGTCTAGAGAGTCTTCTGCTGGAAATACTTGTTCTAAGTAAGGGATAACACCAACCACAGGAATACCAGTGCGTTCTTCTAACCATTTGATTCCTGGTTCAAGGATGGAACGCTGTCCCCGGAATTTGTTAATTACAACCCCTTTAATTAAGGCGCGTTCTTCTGGTTCTAATAACTCAAGGGTGCCGACTACGTGAGCAAAAGCGCCTCCCCGATCAATATCAACTACTAATAGCGTAGGTGCATTTAAATATTTTGCTACCCGCATATTCGTTAAATCGCGGTGCTTGAGGTTAATTTCTGCTGGACTACCCGCACCTTCACAAACCAGTAAATCAAATTCTGTTTCTAATTGTTTGAGCGATTCTTGAATTGTTCGCCAACCCAGTTCAAAATACTGCTCGTAATAATCTGTGGCACTAACTTTACCTATAGGTTTACCTTTGAGGATGACTTGAGAAGTCATATCTCCTTGGGGTTTAAGTAAAATTGGGTTCATTTCCACTAAGGGGGCTACTCCCGCAGCCCAGGCTTGTACCGCTTGAGCGTAGCCTATTTCTCCACCAGTGGCGGTGACATAAGCATTTAAAGCCATATTTTGACCTTTGAAAGGAGCCACTCGCCAACCCCGTCGCGATAAAATCCGACATAAGGCTGTGGTTATCAGTGATTTCCCTGCGTGAGATGTTGTTCCCACTACCATGATTGATTTCATAGAGTAACTTTTGTGTTTTCTGAGTGGCGCTTTAAGAAGGGTCTGGGATATCCCCATCAATAAATTAAGGGGCTTTAAACTGAATTTAATCAAAGGATTTTTCTTTACTACCTACACCCTAGCCCCTATTTTTAGTAATTTCAGGGTTAACGGTAATAGTCTGTCAATTTGCTGATCAAACTCGAAAAAAAGCAGATCAAAGGACTAGGGTAAAGATTATTGTGTCCTTAACCTCGTTTTCACTTTGACTTGCTTATTGGAAGTTGTCAATTTTTCGGAAATTTTTCGTGAATTTTTACCTAAAACGGTAGTCGCAACCAACGAGTTATGGCATGATTCACGCGATCGCCCCATGAGGGACTAGACCAACTTGTCTCTAGGAATTTTTCTACTAACTGATGTCCCAGTGGTGTAAGACGAAAAGCGTCTGTGATGCCTTGTCCATCTACTTCTCGCCGTAGTACCCCCACTTCAATTAACCAATCAAAAGCGTTATCACAGGCTAATTCTGACAAAGGGCGTTTGGTATAACCTTGCTTGAAGCCTTTTTCTGTGGCGATCGCACTTACCGAAATACTCTGAGTCCTCATAGCTGTAAATAAACTCAGATGAAAGGGTGAACAGATCAGCGATCGCTCGGCTCTTGCTAATGTGATCTGAGTATATACAAAGGGTTTGGGCTTTGGGGAATCAACAGTAGGCATAGGTTAGGACTGGGGAATGGGGAATGGGGAATGGGGAATGGGGAGATGGGGAGATGGGGAGAAAAATTAATTTCGACTTCTTGAACTCCTGTACGAGCGAACGGCCGTTCGCCCCTCCTGACTCTTTGATCTCCTCTTCGCTATTTATTGTAAAGTATTGTAAAATCTCAAGAGCATCAACAGTCTTAAACAGGAAAGGTTAATTATGCCACTAGCAGTTGGTACGGATGCACCTGCATTTACCGCCAAAGATACAAACGGCAACACAGTATCATTATCTGATTTTGCTGGTAAGACAGTAGTTCTTTATTTTTACCCCAAAGATGACACGCCAGGCTGCACCAAACAAGCTTGTAGTTTCCGGGATGCCAAAGACGAATATCAAAATAAAGATGTTGTGGTTTTGGGAGTAAGTGCTGATGATGAAGCCTCCCATCAAGCATTTACCGCTAAATATAATCTCAATTTTCCCCTATTGGTTGATACCGACAAAGCCCTGATTACAGCTTTTGATGTTGACGGTGGTGGTTATGCCAAGCGCGTTACTTACGTCATCGATCCCAGCGGTAAAATCATTCATGTTGATGCTGCTGTGAGTACAGCTACCCATGCTAGTGATGTTTTAGCAGCACTAGGACTGTAGTAGGGAATAGGACAGTGGGTATTGGGTATTATTCCCCTCTGTCCTTCCAGTGGCTAGTCCTTGATAGTTTAGTTCCCTGTAGGGGTGGCTGATGGGAGTTTAATTTCTAGGGGAATATTTCCTAGAGGTTGACTCCCTGGTATACTTGGGTCTGACTGCGGATTTTGACCTTGCAACTGTTGGTTTTGTTTTCGTTTAAACTCTTCTGCTTCTTTGTCTAAACCAGTATTTCCTAAATTCCCTGGCTTTAAATTAGCGCAATGAATGACATTAAACAAACTAAAAGAACCGTCTGAACCCCCAAAACAAGGATCGGTATTTGTTGAATCAAAGCCTGGTCTGTTATCAACTTGACCCAAATCAGCCAAGCTAGGTTGTGCTACTAGGAAAGAAGCAAAGCTAATTCCCGTGAAAGTAGCAACTAAGATGTTGTGAACTGGTAAAAATGGTCTGTTCATGAGATTTCCCCTCACATTTTGTTTATTCAATGATGCTTATATTTAAGCAAGTGTCTTGCGTAATTGAGGTTGAATGCTGAGTAAAGCTACTACAGCAAATCCCACTAATACTAATAATGCACCCCCAAAAGTAACATCACCCCAAAAAGCGTGCATGACAACATCATTTAATCCCCAGGTGTTGTGTAGATACAAATAGCGAATGGGTTCAATCGCATAGCTGAGGGGATTAAGAGTAGCAACAACCTGCAACCATCCTGGCATAAAGGATAATGGTGCTAAAGCTGTGCTGGCAAATAATAAAGGCAGGTTAGTGACGAAAATTACCGCAATTAATTCAATGTGTCCTGGTAATGCAAAGGCTAAACCGAGGGAAATAGCTGTGACACCTAAAGCGAGAAGAAAGACAATGAGAGCGATCGCACTCAAACCCGTCGCATCAGGTAAACCTGCACCTAAAAACGCCGCCGCACCAACGATAACAGCCGCTTGTAGTAAACTTTGGCTGATGATAAAGATGGCTGAAGCAAAGACAATTGAGAACCGAGAAGCTAAAGGTGCTACCAGTAAGCGGTTTAAAAAGCCAAATTCCCTGTCAAACATTACAGGTAAACCGGCATTTAAAGCCCCGGCAAAAGCTGTAAATACAATTACACCAGCCGCTAGAAATTGCCCGTAATTTGTCGTACTGCCAAATAAACCTTTAGGGGCATTTTGGAACAATGCACCAAACAACACCAACCACATTACAGGTTGAATAATTCCTGCTGCTAAACTAGAAGGACGGCGTTGTAATTGGATGAATAGACGACGGGTTAAAGCTAGTGTTTCTTGGACTATTTCACCAAAGAAACTGGGTGTGGTTTCTGTGGATAGAGTGGGTGAGGTTAGTTGCTGGAAATTGATATCTGTCTTCATGGATTTTCGATTTTAGGTTAGTCAATGATAATGAAGTGGAATAAAATCAACATATCTCTCAATATTAGAAAAGATGGAATAATCTCTTACATACCAGTTTAGCGACTTCTGGAAGCGCAGGACTGTTCTCAGCTGGATAGATATAGATCTAGTGACTCACAAAATTAACAAATTTATAGTACAATAATACTAAAGAATAAAAAAATTGTAGCCAGCAGGGAGGTAAATAATGTCTATCACAACATCAGGAGCGATCGCTGATTACTTTATCTGGTTAGCGAATGAAACAGGTTCTTTTTTGAGCAATTTAAAACTACAAAAATTAGTTTATTATGCTCAAGCTTGGTACTTAGCTCTTTATGGTCAACCTTTATTTGCAGAAGATTTTGAAGCATGGGTTCATGGTCCTGTAATTCCTGATTTATACCAGGAGTATAAAAAGTTTGGTTGGAAACCTATTTTAAAGGATGTGGAAGAACCTACATTTTCTGATCAAGTTCATGAATTTTTAAAAGAATTAACAGAAGTGTATTTTGGTTGTGATGCTTTTGAATTAGAACAAATGACTCATCGTGAATATCCTTGGATTGAAGCAAGAGGAAATATTCCCCAAGATGCACCATCTAATGCGATTATTTCTAAGGAAGCGATGAAAGAATATTACCAGAAACGTGCCGAAGCCGAAGAAGATTAAAAAATCTAACCACAGTCAAGTTTCATCTGCATCTAAAATCAAATCTACCCAGGTGGAACATTCCCAACTAATTACTTTTTCCTATAAATATCTAAAAAATAATCATGAGAAATTTTCCATCAGTCAGAAAAGTCAAGAATACATAGTCAAGTATTCAGAGGTACTTTTTGAAAGATTGCGCGATATTTCTAGCATGACATATTATGATATGACAGTGACAAATGCTAGAAGTCTTCGTTGTCATCCTATTGACTGGTATGATACTACTGAAACCTGCTTTGGTTTGGTGAATGAAGAACAATTAGTTAGTCAACCATATCAGTTTCAACTTTCATCAAATGAATATGGTAGAGTACATGGGTTTTTCATTGAATACGTTTTTTATATTGTTTGGTTAGATCCAGATCATTTACTTTATTCGTAAGGAGTCAGGAGTCAGAAGTCAGAATAATTTTAGATTTTAGAGTTTAGATTGGTGGAGTTGACAAAAACAATCCAAAATCCAAAATCCAAAATCCAAAATAGTATTACCCTATCTCATATTTTGCTTTTTCTCCGCTTTGGGATCACGATTTGCCACAGCAGCTAATTCTGCATCCATCAAAGTTTTCCCCGTTGCAGCTAGATAAACATCATCTAAACTAGGACGAGATTGGGCAATACCAAAAATAGGTAAACCTGCATTATTTAACGCTTGTTGAATAGAAATTAAAGCGTCATTTTGGGGAGTAACTACCAAATTTAAAGAGTTACCTTGAGCAGAATTAATAATAATTTCCTGCACAAAAGGTAAAGCTGATAAAAGATTTTTGGCTTTGTCTGCTTCTTCTGTAGGTGAAAATTCGCGGATGCGTAAAGTAATGCGATCGCCTCCTACTTGATCTTTTAATTGAGAAGGTGTACCCGTTGCAATTACCAAACCCCGATCTATAATTGCTACCCTATCAGCCAAAGCGTCAACTTCTTCTAAATAATGGCTGGTAATAACAACGGTAGTCCCCGCAGCGCGTAACTTCCGCAAAAATTCCCATACCACAAAACGGCTTTCTATATCAAGTCCTACAGTGGGTTCATCCAATACCAAAACATCAGGAGAATGTAATAAACCAGCGGCCAAGTCCAGACGCTTGCGTAAACCACCGGAATAAGTGCCGGTTTTTTTATCTGCGTATTCTTGTAAACCGAGTAAATCTAAAACAGTGTTAATGCGTTGTTTGATAACTGCACGGGGGAGGTGATAAAGTGCTGCTTGCAGTTGTAGCAGTTCTCGTCCAGTCAAAACCTTATCTAAAGCCACTTCTTGAGCGACATAACCCAGCTTTTGCCGTGCTAACTTAGGGTTATCTAAAACCGAGATTCCCGAAACTTCGATTTTTCCAGCATCGGGAGTAGTTAGCGTACACAAAGCCCGCAGAGTGGTTGTTTTTCCCGCACCATTGGGACCGAGTAAACCGAAGATTTCCCCTGGTTGTACCTGAAAGGAGATATCCTTGACGGCTTCAAAAGTACCGTAGCGTTTTTGTAGATTTTCGATTAAAACGGCGGAAGCCATGACAGCTATAATCCCTAACTATACATTTCGCAACAATCTATTTTCTATTGTACGAGTTAGGCGTTAGCTGTGATGAGTTCTGTTCTACTATTCTTGATAAAGTGTAGGTTAGGTGCAAAGTCATGGCTCTTTCCTGTATCCTAGAGGGAGAGAGCTAGTTTGTGTATAAGTACAAACTTGTTTAATTAGTTAGGTCAGTAATTCCGCTAATTAGATTTGGATTAGTTGAAAAAATTATGAATCAACCTATTTTGCAATTTATTGTTACTCAAAATTATAAAAATTTGTCTTTATCTCAGCCAGTAGAGTTAAACAGACTCAATATTTTTATAGGTTCTAATGGTTCAGGTAAAAGCAATTTTATCAGTTGCTTGAAATTTCTAAAAGATTGTTTAACTACTATTCCTGATGAAAGTCGTGGTGTTAGCAGTTTTGAGGATGCGGTGAGCAAAATTGGGGCTGATAGAATTTTAGATAGTAGTGTTGAAAGTCCTGCTGTTATCAATTTTTCATATTGTTTTTCTCAAACATCATCAAGTGAGTCGCTTCATGAAAAATTTAGCACAATGCTTACCTTAACTCTTTTTGTGGACAGAAAGAAAAATAAAGTAATTATTTCTCAAGAATGTTTATTTAGTGGACAAAATTTAAGCAAATTGCATTCACCACCTTTTTATTATTAGTTGCTACCAATGATGAAAACATAAAATCAGGCGGTAAAGAGCACTGCATGATGCGGTCAAGTTCATGGCATATCGAACAAATTACCATATTTCATTTAGTTTTGTGGCCCA
>RDYJ01000030.1 GCA_004293145.1 Nostocales cyanobacterium
GATAGAAAAAAATGGTTTGATTTCATATTATCTGTAAATTCCAAAGGCGTAAAATTAGATCCTAATTTATTAAGTATGTCCTTAATTGAAAAAGGATGGTCAAAAGAAGCAGTAGATAAATTAGTTACAGAATACGAATTTGCAGATGCTTTATTGAACTATACAAAAGGACAATGATGAATGTTTATTAGTTCAACAGAGCTAAGTGAAATTATTATCTCTGCACCTGCACCAGTTTTATTTTTAGACACTTGCATAATTTTAGATATTATTCGTTCTCCATTTCGAGATAATATATCTACTAACGAAATATCAGCATCCTTAGAATTAATTAATAAATCACAATTAAATAATCGTAGTGTGTGGTTAGTGACAAATGAAATAGTCTATACAGAATGGAAAGAAAATATAGAAACTGTCAAAATAGAACTTACAGAAGAAATAAAAAAGGCAGAATTAAAAAGAGAGAAAATGGTTAATACGGCAAATATTATCTTTGATTTTAACCATGATGTTGGACAAATAATAAAAACTCTAAATCTCCCTGAACACCTGGGAAATCTTTCTAAAAGTCTCCTAGATAAATGTGAGAAAATAGCAATAGATGATTCTCATTATGTAGAAGCAATGAAGAGAATTAATAAATGTGATGCTCCTGCTCAAAGAGGTAAAGATTCAGCTAAAGACTGTCAGATATTTGCGGCTTTTTTAGATATCGGTAAGCAATTGAGAAATAAAAATTTCCATAAAAATATTTGCTTTATCACCACAAATTATCAAGATTATGGAAAACCTAATGCTCCTAAATCACCTCTTGATCAAGAACTTATTAGTATTAATGCCAAATACTTAAATAAATTAGAATGGGGTTTAGCTATTGTTGAAGGTAGAGTATAATTTGTGAAAATCGAAAAAATAAAACTCATGGCTGATTATGAATGTTACCCGTTATGGTGGGTAAATTCTGATAAAGCTGGAGATATTGATCCAGAAACACTGCCACTCAGTCAAGAAACTATTAGCCGTTTAGAAACATGGGCAAATATTTATGATGCAAAGTTGAACTGGGAAGATCCTAATTCATCAGGTTTTCCCAGTTTAGAAGCTAAAGCAGCTTTTGAAGGAGAAGGTATTAGTCTATGGAAGCAACTGCAAAAGGAACTTGCACCTAATTATGAAGTTTTCTATTTCAGTGAAACTTTACGTAAAGTTGTAAGTGACATGAATGAATTAGACTCTTTGCGTGTTATGTATGCTTAACTACAGGTGGAAGAAGATAGATTAATTTAGATTCTTCTACTTGTTGTGTTTGTTCATCATCTCCCACTAATTCTAGTGATGGCGTTAATTTTTGCCATTCAACAAAACTAATACCTAATTTGATCATTGATTCTATTTCTATTCGATAACCTTTAATTCGTTGATGGGTTTCTATAACATTTTCCATTTGTTGAATGACTTTAGGTAGTTCTAAAAAAGTCCCTGGATAACCTTTGTATTGAATATGTTTCCAAACAGCTTTAGGTAAAGAATCTTTCCAATCATCTGGTTTATAGGCAATTTTAAATAGGTTTTTACGCTGTTGCTGATAAACTGTATTTTCGTCCATTTTTGGATCTAGCCAACGAAAAATATTAGCGAGTCTTGTTAAATCTATTTTTTCCTTTAATTCAGGATGTAAATAGGCTGCGGAGTTAGAAGTAAGTAGTATGTTTATATATTTTTGAAACCGATTTTGCAGTAATTGTTCTGCTTGTTTTATCCGGCGAGATGCTGTTGATATTTCTTCTAATTTCAGATAACAACGTACTTCTGATAGATAGGCTAAAGCTAAAGTTAATAAATATTCGTCAGCAGTCCATCCCTTTTTTTCTAAGTCTTCATCAGCATAAGCAATGTAATATTCTTCAGCTTCAAGAAAGCGATTTATTGCTTGCATTGCGCTGGCTCTGCGGTTATCAATATCTGACATTGTAAAAGCATTTTCGGCAAGATTGAGCGCAGCCCGAAAATTAGCATAAAATGTAAAATCAATTTTTTTTGCTAACTCTTGATGATCCTTTGATATCTGTTCTTTGATTTTTTTTAGTTCTCCCTCTATTTTGCGTAAGCGTTTGTTGACTTGATGAAATCCTGAAACTGAAACAGCAAGATTTAAAGCTGAAAATCCTAAATTCAGTACATTAGATAATGTTCCTACATTGAGAATTGATAAATCTGGATTAGTTTCACGCAACCAAGCTACTACTTGCTTTGTCTGAGTATCACGAACGACTCCTCCCACTCTTTCATACATTCCAATGGCTAAAGGTTCTGCAATTGAATCGGGGAGCGCAAAAGAGGTTGTTATAGTTTTCACAAGCTTGTCCTTTTAACTTAGTTGTACAAAATCACCTATATTTAGTATTCCCAACTGGAAGAGCAATCTATCATCCAATTCACCTCAAAACGACCAAAATAATCATTGAGTCCGTTAAAACGGACTTTGGCTATGAGACTGGGAATTAATTCCCAGACGGGTTAGAAAGCTAACTGATAATATTAAAAAATATCAGCTACAGCATGAGGAAAAATCCCACCATGTCCAACCAAACAAACTTAACAGATGCTCGTAATAACCTAGCTGACATCTGCGCTCAAGTAGTTGCAGATAGAGAAGTAATGATTATTACCCAACCTAACGGCGAAAACGTCGCTCTTATTGCTGCTGACGAATTAGAAAGTTTATTAGAAACAACTCATTTACTGCGTTCATCTAAAAATGCAGCGCGTCTTTTAACTGCTTTAGAAAGAGCAAAAACCAGAACTTTAAAACCGCAAAGTATCAACGAACTACGTCAGGAGTTGGGAATTGACAAAGAAGAAGACAGCTAAATGAATAAAAAATATGCTATTCTATTTTTAGTAATTGTTAGATATTACAATCACCATGAAAAAGTTTCAAGACTTATATATATAACATAAATTACGAATGCTGATTAGGTGCATATTTTATTTTTCATTTGAAAATACAAATTTTGCTTGAGCAATATGTTTTCATTTAGAGAACGCTTTGTCAATACTTCAATAATTGGCTTTTTTAACTGAATCTACGACTTTCGATAGAGAAACTTATTTTCAATATCCACTAACGAGATATTCGCATCTAGATAATGAATTTGCAAAGCTGAAATTAATGGTGTGTGGCTTGTTACAAAACTAAATATCCATCTTCCATTTTCACAATTCTATCTGCAATATCTAAAATCCGATTATCATGAGTAACTAACAAAATTGTACAACCTTGTTCCTTTGCTAATTGCTGCATTAAATTAACCACATCTCTACCAGATTTACTATCTAAAGCTGCTGTCGGTTCATCTGCTAAAACTAACTTGGGATGATGTACCAAAGCACGCGCAATAGCTACCCGTTGTTTTTGTCCTCCTGAAAGATTATCGGGATAATAATTCAATCTTTCTCCTAAACCCACAGTTGTTAACATTGCTGCGGCTTTTGCTTGTGCTTCCCTAAAAGAAATAGTATGATCATTCTCAAACGGCATTTGCACATTTTGTTGAGCATTGAGAAAACCTAACAAGTTATGTGCTTGAAAAATATAACCAATATTTCTTCTTACTTGAACCATTGCATCTTTACTAGCACCATAAATTTCTTTACCCAATATTTTTAAACTTCCGGTTTGCACAGAACGCAAACTCCCAATTAAAGTTAGTAAAGTAGTTTTTCCAGAACCAGAAGGACCAGTCATGATGACAATTTCTCCTGGTTGTATTTTTAAATTTATATCAAAGAGAATTTGTTTTTTTAGAGAACCTTCTCCATAATAGTGATTGAGATTGGAGACGGAAATAGCAGGTAGAATAGCCATATTTTTATTTTCTAAAAAACATCAGCAGGATCAGCAGCTTGTAATTTTTGCATTGCGATTAAAGCCGAAATAGAACACATCAAAGTTGTCAAAATAAAGATAAAAATAGCTCTATCTACAGTCATTATTATTGGTAATAATGTTGCTTGACGAGTTATCAAATATAAACCTTGAGAAATTGCAAAACCAGGAATAAAACCAATAGCTGCTAAAATCAAAGCTTCTTGAAACACAACTACAAGTAAATAGTTATTTTTGAACCCGATAGCTTTTAAAGTAGCATATTCTGGTAAATGATCAGAAACATCACTATACAGAATTTGATAAACAATAACCGCACCAACTACAAAACCAATGATTGCACCTAAAGTAAAGGTAAATCCTACAGGTGTGCTAGTATTCCAAAAGCTTTTTTCTTGAGTCATAAACTCCTGTTTAGATAAAACCTGCACATCTTGCGGTAAATTAGCTTTTAAATTAGCAATTACCCAATTTACATCTGCACCAGGTTCTAGTTTTATTAACCCAAAATCTATTAAACCTTTCTGTCTTCTTTGAGTACCAAATAGACGTAAAAAATTCACATCACTGGTAATAATATTCCCATTAATACCAAAAGAAGTTCCTAACCTAAATAAACCAACTACATTAATTTGGCGATTATTTAACTCCGTAGTAATTTTATTATTGTTTTCAAATTGAGAAACAATATTGCCAAATTCTTTACGCGCACCTCTATCAAATAAAATGGTATCTGCTTCTCTCAAATAGTTTAAATTCTCCTTGACACCTGGCAAATTTACTACTTTTTCTTCGGGATTAAAACCTATAGCGAAAATTCTCCAAGTTTGTTGGTTATCAGGATTTTTCCAAGGAATAGAATCTAAATAAATCGGACTAACTGATTGCACTCCTGTAAAACCTAATGCTTGATATAATCTTCTTTGAGAAAATTGATCAAGAGAAATTAAAGCCTTGTATCGAGAACTAACTAAAACAATTTCACCTTCTAAACTATTGTGTAATTGTACCGCACCATCAAACAAAGCTTCACGAATACCCAATTGTAAAAACATCAATACATCTGCAAAAGCAATTCCCGCAATAGCTACAGCCATTCTGGCTTTTTCTCGTGATAATTGCAACCAAGCTAAAGGTATTTTTCTTTTCCACATAATCAAAAATTAAACCATCAATTAATCATCTGTGTTTATCTGCGTTTATCTGCGTTTATCTGCGGTTAATTCCTAAATCTTTATCTATTGATTTAAAGAAATTGCAACTCTGACTTTAGAATTAGTTAATCCAGTAACCCGCTTACTAGATTCACCATCAAGTTTAATTTTCACTTCTACCACTCGCGCATCAATATCAGCCGCTGGATCAGTATTTAACACATCTTTTTTAGCAATTAATAAACCAATATTATCAACTTTTCCTTTTAATTCTCCGGGTAAATTAAGTTGAGTAATAATTGCATTTTGTCCTAACTTTACACGATTAATATCATTTTCATACACTTCTGCAACTACATACATTTGATTGGTTTGACCAATTTCTACAATACCTTGACTACTAACTATTTCTCCTGAAAATGTATGAATTTTCAGAATTTGTCCATCTTTGGGAGAACGCACATAAGCTAAATCTAAATCTGCTGCTGCTGTCTGTACAGATGCTTTTGCATTTTCGATTTCTGCAATTGCAGTTTGGATATCTGTAGGACGAACTTCTGCTATTCTGTTTAATGTTGCTTGGGCTTGTCTAAGTTTTTCTCTCAAGGTTTCTGATGTTTGGGACTGGTTAGCAATAGCTTCTTTTAAACTCGCTTGTGCTGTTTCTAAAGTTAATTTTTTAGTATCACGAATAGAGGTAGAAACGGCACCTTCTATTTGCAAAGTTTGATAACGTTGATATTCAATCTCGGCATTTTTTGCTTCGGCTTCTAAGCGTTTTACAGTTGCATTTCTGGCAGCACTTTCTTGACGCAATAGTGCTTCTAATTCGGAAATTGTTGCTTTTTGTGCATCAATTTCTCCTTGTTTTGCACCTACTTTTACCTGTGCTAAACGAGATTCTGCAACCTTAACCTGTTGTTTGGTTTGGTTGAGTGCTGCTAAACGGCGATCGCTACTATCCAAAATCGCGATTACTTGACCTTTTTGAAGGCGATCGCCTTCTTTAACCAAAAGTTGGGCGACTCGGTTACTACCAGCCATCTGCGACACCGATACTTGAATCACTTCCCCTTGGGGTTCTATTCTTCCCAAAGCTGTCACTGCTTTAATAACTGGCAGGTTATCAGCTGCTAAAGTAGTTTTTTTAGGAGGATTATTTCCAGATAGAACGTATAAAGACCCACCTACACTTGTTAAAGCTAAAAATATTGCAACTAGAATCAGTCGATTTGGATACCTTACAGGATGAAGATTCTGCATAGATGTAACCACCTGCGTTTTAGGAAATAAATTTGCTGTATACAATTAGTAAGTTACAATAGGTTTATTCAACTTGTTGTATACAAATCTTAGTTTAACCTTAAATAAATATCTGTCAAGTAGTTTCTTATGAGTTTGTCACACGCCATTTTGACCTGTTTAATTGAAGCGCCCCACAGCGGTTATGATCTTTCTAAAGTTTTTAGCGAATCAGTAAGTTATTTTTGGCACTGTTCCCAGCAGCAAATTTACAGAGAATTAGGCAAACTAGAATCACAAGGTTTGATTGTTTCTGAGATTATTCCCCGTGAAGGACGTTTAGATAAGAAAATATACTCAATCACCGAACTGGGGAAAGAGTATCTAGTGGAGTGGATGAAAAAACCCAGTGAACCGGATGTGATTAGAGAAGATATATTAGTGAAAATATTTTCTGGTAGTTTAGTATCAGTTAATGTGCTGATTGAAGATATTGAACGTCGTCACCGAATACATCTAGATAAATTATCAAAATATCGAAAAATTGAACAAGAACATTTTGCTCAAACAGCAATATTAACTCAGCCAGAAAAATTAAAATATCTTGTTTTAAGGGCGGGTATTCGTTGCGAGTTAGAATGGATAGATTGGTGTAATGAAGCATTAGAAATGCTCACAGACTCAGTACAAAATAACTCAGAAAAGCCGAGTTGAGAAGAGGAAAGAAGAGTCGGGAAACTCTTCCACCGCACTGCCTCCTCCTGACTACCTAGTTCCTGACGGAAAGACTTTTATGGCTACGCCACGCAAGCTATCAGCAAACCCTAATTACTAATCCTTTTCCACAAAAGTGCTTGTGTATTTTCATCCCAATACCAGCGTAATAAATTAGCAGATTGATTAGGCGAAATTGTGGGTAAATTGATCGCTTTCCTGGGTGCATCTGTAGCTAAGAAAATAGCTGTTTCCACATCACAAATTCCCCATTTTACTAAATTCTGCACTCCCGTTAATAAAGGAAAAGTTGTACCCGATAAAGTCCCATCTGCTAATCTGGCTGTACCGTTTTTAACGGTAATTTTCCGATCATCCCAAGGATATACACCATCTGGTAATCCTAACGGTGCAAGGGCATCACTGACAAGAAACAACCCTTTACTAGCACGCAAGAGAATTTCTAACATAATGGGGACAACGTGCTGGCCATCAGCAATAAAACTAGACATGACATCTGGATGGTTCATAGCTGCACCTAATAATCCCGGTTCGCGGTGATGTAATGGTGGCATAGCATTGAAGGCATGAGTTACCATTGTGGCACCCGCATCAAATGCTTCTTGTGCTTGTGCTGCGGTGGCTTGAGAATGTCCTAAACTAACAGTGATACCCAAGGAACGCAAATAAGGTATAACTTCGCCGCTGGGATCTAATTCTGGTGCTAGAGTGATGACTTTGACAACTGAGGCGTATTTACCTAATACCCGCTTGACTTCGTTCATTGTCAAGGGTAATAAATATTCTGCTGGATGTGCGCCTCGTTTACCATAGTTCAAAAATGGTCCTTCGAGATGAACTCCGAGTATTTTAGCGCCGGATTTTTGATTATAGTTGGAGATGAGAGAGAGCGATCGCTGGATATTTTCTACAGAAGTTGTCACCAGAGTTGGTAAATAACCATCAACCCCTGCATCCCACAAAAACTGGGATATTTCATCTAACCTATGGATATCTTTTTCCGTCAATTCAGGAAAAGCTAAACCTAGTCCCCCATTAATTTGTATATCAACACCACCGAAAGAAATCCAATCACCAGCGACATCCAAAATTTGTAAATCTGGTGGTGAATTTCGTTGACAAACTCTGCCCATTGGCAAAATTTGCTCAATTATACCATCTTCATTCACCCAAATCATCTGCAAATCTTGATAACCGGGTACTTTTGCATTGATAATATCGACGTTAGACAGGATGGGATTTGGTGTTGCTTTGGTCATTACCCTAGCCAGAAACAGCTGCATCTCAACCGATTGTAGATGGAAAAACTAGCAATTCAACTAAAATTGTATGAGTCTTGAAATTGGTATTATCATGGGCAGTGATTCCGATTTGCCCACAATGAAGGATGCGATCGCTGTTTGTGAAGAATTTGGAATAGAATCCGAGGTAGCTATAGTATCTGCCCATCGTACCCCAGAACGCATGGTGGAATATGCCCAAGCCGCACACCAACGCGGTATCAAAGTAATTATCGCTGGTGCTGGTGGTGCTGCTCATCTGCCTGGTATGGTAGCATCTTTAACCCCTTTACCTGTGATTGGTGTTCCCGTCGCTACTCGCAATTTACAAGGTGTAGATTCTTTATATTCTATTGTGCAGATGCCAGCAGGTATTCCTGTTGCTACAGTAGCCATTGGTAACGCTAAAAATGCCGGACTTTTAGCAGTGCAGATCCTCGCTACTCACCAACCAGAACTGCTGCAAAAAGTCCAGGTATATCGTCAAAGTTTATGTGATATGGTGATGGACAAACAAAGCAAATTGCAAGAATTGGGCTATCAACAATATTTACAACAGATGTTTTAAAGCGAATATAATTCACTACTACACAAGCCAAGTCCACCGGCGTGGACTAACGAAAAATCAAGGGTTTTAAACCCACGGAGGTGGGTTTTGTCTGTGTAGCCGCGACTTCTAGTCGCCTTTTTATTTAAGATTTATGCTGATTAATAGCATAATTCATAAAAATAATTTGCTCTGCATGAAATGATGGTGGCATTAAGCTGTGAATTCTATGATCCAGTCCATCGTGCATCACATCAGTTGGTAAATTAGAATGGTCTAAACCTAAAGTATGTCCAATTTCGTGGGTGATAGTATTAGCAATTAAATTAGATAATTGTTCTAAATTCAAATCAGCACAATAGGAAGCATGAAGTATTTGATCTATCCGAACAGCAGCAATATTTGTCACTTGACCAGGACTAAAACTAGCAATTCCTAAATAGTCAACTGGTTGGTGATGAAATAGTACCTGAACATGAGTAAAGTTTTGTTTCCACTCTCTTTGATCAGGAGGTTCTGATGTCAAAAACACATTCACACTTCTAAAAGCACTAAATACTTTAGATAAAGCATCTTCCATTAATTTGATCAAGGTGCTTTTTTCTTCAATACCAAACATAATTCCTGAAATATCAACCCAGATACAATGGCGAGTTTTTTGGGTATTTTCAGCAAGTAACCGACTACAAAATGGGCAAACTTGCCAATTTATATGAATCAGAGAACGGCAACCTTGACAGCGGGGTTTTACTGGTCTTTCCAGGTTGATCCGTTCCCAGATTGGAACTTGCAACTTACGATTTTGTTTTTTGAGATTCAGGCGATCGTAAAGCGACATTATTCCTTAAATTTAACAGTATGATTGCACCAATTCTCCTAAACCATTGACACTGACACCATTGCCAACAGCGGCCATTTTCCACTCATTATTGTGCCGATAAAGTTCAGCTAAAACCATTCCTGTCATACCATTATATTCTTTTCCCGAAAGATTATATCGAGCTAGTTCTTTGTTATTAGCAACATTAACCAAACGCACAAAGGCATTTTCAACTTGGCTAAAGTCTTGTTTGCGGCTAATACATTCGTAAATATTGATGACAAATACCAACTTAGCAATTTCGGCAGGTATGCGGAGTAAATCAATCATAATTACCTCATCATCACCATCACCTGCACCAGTTAAATTATCTCCTGTGTGAGTAATTCCGCCTGAAGAATGCTGAAGATTCCCAAAGTAAATAATATTCCCTTTATCTGTTAATTTTCCATTGCTATCCAGACAGATCACAGAAGCATCTAGATCATACTCATGACCACCACCACCAAAATTTCTAAAAAATCCGCCACCCGAACGTTTTGCGACATCCCAGCCCAGTCCACACATCATTTTAGTCAAGCCGGGAGCTTCTTTAGAAAGTGATATTCTCTGTCCTTTCTGTAGATTAATTGCCATGATTAATTTCTCCTAACTAAAACGATCTAATAATGCTTTTAATCCACCTTGATAGCCAGAACCAACAGCATTTAAACGCCATTCTCCGTCTTTTCGATAGAGTTCAGCCATGATCAATGCGGTTTCAATTGAATAGTCTTCAACTAGGTCGTAACGAATTACTTCTTGTTTGTTTTGAGCATTGACAACCCGCACAAAGGCATTTTCCACCTGACCAAAGTTTTGACCCCGTTCTGCGGCTTCATGGATAGTAACAGTAATAACTATTTTTTGAACATCAGCAGGAACTTTTTGCAAATTAATTTTGATAACTTCATCATCTCCTTCACCAACACCTGTTAAGTTATCTCCTGTGTGTTCAACTGATTTCGCTGGATCTGGGCTGATGCGGTTGTTGTAAAAAATAAAGTGATTATCAGAAATTAGTTTTTCACTACTTCCTAGTAGGAAGACTGAAGCATCTAAATCAAAATCAAAGCCAGTATCCATAACTTTGACATCCCAACCTAAACCAACAAATACTTCCGTGAGTCCTGGTGCAACTTTTTCCAGTGATACTCTTTGTCCTTTGGTTAATGATATTGCCATTATTTACTAGACTCCTAAAATTTTGATCTGCTGATTTTCCAGTCAATTATTAATATTTAAAGTCCGCTTTCAGCATATTTAATATTGATGGAAAAAGTTAGTGTAAATATGCGACTTACTAGCACAATAAAAAGGCTGTAACCATTGCCAAATTGGTTAAATTTTTTGACAACATATAAATACAGCAATGTTGATGCTAGTTTTTTACAGAAATGCTTTAAGTACGGACAACATCCAACTTAAAACAACATGACCAACCAAACTTAATCTAGTATTAAACTAAAAGCCTAGATTTGCTGTTTAGGTAATGTTACAATGAGATATGCTGTAACAGCAATTTGTTTAATCATTATTAAATACCTTATCTTTCCTTGTGCAATCCGTATTTCTGCTTAATTAATATTTTGTAAACATATCGTATTACTTGATCAATCACAAATTGCTTCTCTGAAAATATACTTAGCTGGATTTGAAATTTATTTAATCTTTATTTACAGAATGGTTTTAAGCTTGTATATACTACTAAGTATAGAGTATTTTTAAATACGATGTAAGCAAGTACCATAGTATTACCAAGATCGCCATACCAATAGAAAACCAATAGCAAAAAATGTAACTTCAGCTTACTTTTTTGCTAAAATTTCACTACACTATTAGCCACCTTATAATAGCTGTTGAATTGCTTGCATCATAATTTTTCAAAATATTAAACGACTGAATCATTAATAATTTATATACTTAAGTAATTTCCGTCTTGAAGTACATTGCTAATAGCGGCAAATGCTGATATTGCCAAGGATATAGTGGATATATCGACATTATCCTATCCTGTGCAGAAGCATAATTTATATCAAAACCATAAAAAATTGTATTTGAAGATACAGAATATTTAGCAATATTAACATTATTAAATACAGAATCAATCAAATTTATTTGCTAGTTGTTTCACCAACGTCAAGCAGGAGTTAATCTAACTAATTCCTGTATATTCTCGTTCTCAATCATTCATTATTGAATTAACTAGATTGTGCCAGATTTAAAACTGCACCTTGACGAGTGATCATCCTTCATGAGAAATAGGGAATTGTTAATAAAAACAAACTCCTAATTCCTTGTAGCATAAGGCCAATAGCTCTTATGCTATTCAAAGTAAATGTGTTTTAGCGGAGATAAAAAACATCTAGAAACTAAAACATCAACACCATGAGTTTTTAGAATTTATTAGCAAAAATGTTGTGCAATTACCCTAATTAAACTACTTTGATTTATTGGGGTAAAACAAAGAAAATCAATTGAAGCTTTTTTAGCCATAAAAACAGCAATGAATAACCGTATTCGTCCCTTACACCGCCTACTAGCACTAGCTATAGGCTCAATGGTGTTTGCAATTTTCGCTCCCACAGTTGTACAAGCAGCAGATCCACCAACAGTACAATCTTTAGCGGACACAACCACAAAATTACAAATTTCTATTGATACCACCTGGGTACTACTGACAGGCTTTTTAGTCTTCTTCATGCAAACCGGTTTCTCCATGTTAGAAGCAGGTTTACTGAGACAAAGAGGAGTAGTTAACGCCTTACTAGAAAACTTCGTTGATGCAGCCGTAACAATTTTGGTTTGGTGGGGTATTGGCTTTGGGATCGCCTTCGGTACAAGTGCGGGTGGTTTCATAGGGACAGATACCTTTTTCCTGAGTCAGTTACCCGGTGCAGATGGTAGCTACCCGATGGGTGCGCCTGGTTCTACTGCTGCAATTAATACCTATACCTTATTCTTCTTCCAATTTGCCTTTGCTGCTACCGCTAGTACAATTACTACTGGTTCAATGGCGGGAAGAACAGACTTTATCGGTGACTTAATTTACAGCGCCATCATGGGTGCATTTAGTTACCCACTAATTGTTCACTGGGTCTGGAACTCCAACGGTTGGTTATTTAAAATGGGTTTCCTCGACTTTGCCGGTAGTGCGGTGGTTCACAGCGTTGGTGGTTGGACAGCTTTAGTAGGTGCTTATTTACTGGGACCCCGTCCTGGTCGTCCAGCTTGGGGAACACTCCCACCCGCACACAATTTAGGTTTAGCCGCCTTGGGAACCATGATTTTGTGGTTTGGTTGGTACGGTTTCAACCCTGGTTCTACCCTCAGCACTGGTAACACTGGTTTAATTGGCTTAGTCATCCTCAATACTACTTTAGGTGCTGGTGGTGGTGCTTTATCAGCCCTGTTTTACCAATATTTCCGTTCCGGTAAATGGGACTTAGTTTATTGTTTGAATGGTTCTTTAGCTGGTTTAGTAGGAGTTACCGCCGGTTGTGCTTTTATTCTCCCTTGGGCTGCGGTTTTAATTGGCTTAACCGGGGGAATATTAGTAGTTTTGGGAATTGACTTAATTGAAGCAATGCACATTGATGATCCTGTAAGTGCCTTTGCAGTTCATGGTATCAATGGCATGATGGGTACTTTAGCGATCGGCTTTTTAGGTCAAAAAGAACTGACTGGTGGTAAAGCCGGTCTACTTTTAGGTGGTGGCTTTGACTTACTGGGTGTGCAAATTTTGGGTATAGTTGCTATTGGTGCATTCAGTGTGGCTTTTGCCTTTTTAATGTTCAGTGGACTCAAAGCCATTGGTAAATTGCGTGTTGATCCTGAAGCTGATAAAATCGGTATCGACTCTTACGAACATGGCGCGACTGTTTGGCCTGATGTCTACGCAGTCGAAGAGTTTGTGGAAGAACAACAAAATCACTCTAGAAAACCTCGCATTGGTGCTTTTGAGGGTGAATAATTGATAGTTTTTGTTTTTGTAAATTAGACACCTAAATCCCCGACTTCTCCAAGAAGTTGGGGTTCTCGATCTCAATTTTTCCTGGCTAATGTCAACCCGTCGGCGATGGGAACTAAACTCAGGGTAATTCGTGGGTCTTGATGTAATTTTTGGTTAAAGGCACGAATTTTTTTAGTTTGATTATCTTGAATTTCAGGATCTGCAACTTTCCCCGACCACAACACATTATCAATAGCAATTAATCCACCAGGTCGGATTAGTTGCAGCGATCGCTCATAATAATTTTCATAGTTACCTTTATCAGCGTCGATAAACGCAAAATCAAAATTTTCTCCTTCCCCTGCTGCCAACAATTTGTCTAAAGTTTCCAAAGCTGGGGCAATTTGCAGGTCAATCTGATCAGCTACTCCAGCTTTTTCCCAATAACGCCTAGCTATGTTTGTATATTCTTCACTCACATCACAGGCAATAATCTTACCATCCGCTGGTAAAGCCAAGGCTACTGATAAGGAACTATAACCTGTAAATACACCTATATCTAAGGTTTTTTTTGCTCCTAACAATTTAACCAGCAATGCCATCAACTGTCCCTGTTCTGGGGAAATCTGCATTATGGCCATTGGTAGCTGGGCTGTTTCTTGACGTAGTTGGTTTAAAATTTCTGGTTCGCGTAAGGAAACTGACAGTAAATAATTATATAAGTTTTTTTCCAAGCCTATGGTTTTTTTAGTCATAGAATTTCCAATTTATGATTATTCCCAGTTCCATAACATTTATTTTAAACATAGTTCTTCCTTATCAACTTCATGATAACAAATCTAAAATCATTTGTCAACTACCCTAACACTCTATTTGCGCGTTTTATGTGTTGAAAAGTGAGACGTTAGCGATCGCTATTGGAGTTTATTTAGGGGTTTCCTGATAGCGTAGCGTGACGTAGCGTGACGTAAGCTATATAAAGGGAGCAACTGTGATAGCGAAGGAGAGTCAACCCAGAGTCTATGTTGAGAGATATTGCATCTGAGGTGAAAGTTGGAATTTATTAGCTAAATTACCTCTAAAATTAATAAAACTGTTCTCCAGAAACATTATTACGCAACCAGCTTGTGTTCAAGGGGGTAAGATGAGTCGTCCAATCATTCTTGGTATTGTGGGTGATAGCGCAGCGGGAAAAACTACGCTGACAAAAGGTATTGCCCAGGTACTTGGTCCAGAAAATGTTACCCTCATCTGTACGGATGATTACCATCGTTATGATCGCCAACAACGGGCAGACATTGGAATTACTGCTCTTCATCCTGAATGTAACCATCTAGATATTATGCAGCAGCATCTATCGCTGCTACGCACAGGGCAACCAATTCTTAAACCAGTTTACAGCCACAAAACTGGGACATTTGCAGCGCCAACGTACATTAAGCCTGGTAAATTTGTAATTATTGAAGGCTTACTAGGTTATTCCACCCGTGCAGCCCGTGATGCTTATGATGTTAAAGTTTATCTTGCCCCTCCTGAACCACTACGGGCTAAGTGGAAAGTTAAACGGGATACACAAAAACGCGGTTACAGTGAAGAACAGGTATTAGCAGAACTAGAAAAACGCGAACCAGACTCAGAACAGTATATCCGTCCCCAGCGTCAATGGTCTGATATAGTTGTGAGTTTCTATCCTCCCAACGATGATGAGGACGAAAGCAATGGACATTTAAATGTGCGCTTGGTGCTACGTCCCACAATTCCCCACCCAGATTTTACTGAGATTATCAAAGTAGGTAATAATGATTCAGAATCAGCGGTGCGCTTGGGACTAGACCGAGATATGGGTAAACCGGTGGATGTGTTGGAAGTTGATGGACACGCTACCTTGGAGCAGGTGAATACAATAGAGCATATTATGTGTAACGATATGCCTTATCTCAAAAATATCTGCGATCGCGAAATTAATCCTGAACTAGGTAAAATTGCGGGAACAACCGGAGAAACTCTGCAAAGTTACCCTTTGGCGCTGACCCAGTTAATCATTACCTATCATATGCTCAAAGCTACGCAAATTTACCAGTAAGTTGCTCTGGGGAGGATAGAGGAAAAATCCATTTTCCCCAGCTAAGGAACTGCTAATTGATATAATTGCTCTTTTCCTAATGGTGTCATCACCACTGCAAGGCAGGATATTGATTGATGTAAAGGAAGGATTGACGGGTAACTCCATCTAAATCCGCATTACTAACAATGTGTCCTTTAGCCGTGACTTGATCTAGAATGGGGACGGGATACAGAGTTTTTGTCTGTGAACTGGCAGCAACTGCTAACACTACCTGGCCGTTGATTTCCATTGCTTCGGCTAGTGCTGTGTCGTAAATGCTGGGTTCGGTAAATAAAATATCAAAACCAATGGCTGCGGGAGGCGATACTTCGAGAGTTTCTAATAATTGAGTATAGCGATCGCGTGACAGTGGAAACTCCCCATATTCGCGTAATGTTGCATCATCAATACCGATAACGGCAATACGCTCATCCCAATTGGCATGAGGTAGATAGTTGCGCGTCTGTAACAAGATATTAAATCCCAGTAATTCCAAGGTAGCCCAAACCCCTACTGTCCATAATCCCATTGATAACAGTGTGGTCAATAGGTAAGGATTCGATAAATACTGTTCGAGAATTGAAATTCTCATGTATTTACGAATATGTAGCCAAGATGCACCCCAGACTTTAACTTTCATGTTAGGACAAATTTGATTGGATACTGTGTTCCCGTAAACCAAAAATTTTCCTGCGAGGATCGGTTACTTAATCAAAAAAACATAAGTAGTCGGACAAAATTAAATTCACTCGTTGAGAGAGGGAACAGGGAACTCTTAACAGGGAACAGAAAAATCAGTTGTGTAATTAATTCTGTAATATTAGAGATGACCCATTATTTAAAAACCACCCATTTAGAGACGACCCACCCATTTAGAGACGTTAATATTCCTAAATTAATCCTCAGAAAATCATTCTTGGTGTAAGATACCGGGCTTCTTATTTAATCATATCAATAACAAGTAAATTCTTGCTATAAGTCGGGGATCTAAATCTTAACTCTGTTATTACAAAAACCTGACACTTTCCGCAATCCTTTCTTCTAACTCCCTTGCTTTTTAATTCCTGCTCAATTTTGGTAAATTTCCAAGCATACCGCAGAAAAATCAAGCCTAATGCTGGTACAGAATACTCGGAAGATATGAGAGAGAGAATTTACCCTAAGTTCATCAGCAGCATCCCATAAACGTTTTTCTAAATCTGTGCAGCCATAGAGGAACAATCATAATGAAACCTTATGAATTGTACGACTATACGACTATCTGTACCTGAAAATACCTGATTACACATAATCCTTTGATATTTGAGAAAATACAAAAATACAGCCAACTTATGCAAGTGGCTGAAACTCTTGATTTTAAGTTAGTTTTTATGTTATAATAAAAAGCCCGTGACGAGGATTGAACTCGTGACCTCACCCTTACCAAAGTGAATTAGCTGTAAATTGGTGGTTTCAGGACTGAAACTTTTTCTGAAGTGTTCCCAAACCTGCTATTAAGGACTCCACTACCCAATGGCATGACAGAAGTCGAACGGAATCCAGAGGTCGGTGATTGGGTAGAAATAATCTCTGACGACCTCGTATCCCCACTTATCAAAGGTGGAAAGTTTGAGGTACGTGAAGTTTGTCCTGGCTATGGAGTAAGACTGATTCACTTAAAGAAGGGGACGGCTAAAAAGAAACCAGAAAAGGTACTTCTAGGAGCCGTTAAGTACAAGGATGTGCGATTAGTTGAAAAACAGCAGCAACTAGCTTTCTAACTCAAAATGAACGGGTAGGCATAACTGCTTACCCCACACTATAAAAACGGCTGGAATTAGCTGGACAAGGTAGCCTCTTACTGAAAACATTTTTTTGACACCTTAAGGTATTGAAATATCTCTTCTTAGAAGAGGTAGCTAATGACAGATGATTCCAGATGTGTTGACGGGTAACTATTCGTTGTTCAGTAATTCGGCTCTTAGATCATCTAGGGGTGATTCTATTTTTGAGGGTGGAAGTAATACAGCTTCTTGTTGTGGTTCATCTGGTATAAATTCCAGAGAAATTCTAACTCTTCCCTTACGCCAGCCACCACCAGATACCTGTAAAATCTCACACTCGATGCCAGCTTCATCCCATCCCGTTAAATTTTTATTGATGTAATTGCGTATAGTTGCAGCTAAAAAAGCCGACATTTCAGACACTTTAAAGGAAGAAGCCCCTAAAGGACTTTTCTCTTTTGGCAATGTGACAACATCAGAGAATTCGAGCTTGATAGATTCACTCATTTTGGTTACTTTTTATCTATCAAAAATCCTATTACAATTCCTATAACAAATCGTTAAACAAATTGTTAAACAAAACGTTAAACAATTCACACATGGCAATAAACGAGATAAAACAATTGATAAGCAAAATCCCTTAAAGTTGAGGCGATCGCGCAAGTAAAACTTATATATAAAATTCCTCTAATCTCTGTCACTGGTAGAAAAGTGGTAGAATTTATTAGTTAACCAAATACAAGGCTATTCTATTTCCTCTCTGTTTTACCAGAATCCATACAGAACAATACTTTCATAAAAAGCCCGTGACGAGGATTGAACTCGTGACCTCACCCTTACCAAGGGTGTGCTCTACCACTGAGCCACACGGGCAAAAATTAGACTTTTTTAGGAGTCATAAGTTACAAAGCTGAAAAGTTTTCTCTACACTCAGCTATTGTAACTTACATCTCTAGGAACAGTGGGCCGAGCTGGATTTGAACCAGCGTAGGCGTAAACCAACGGATTTACAGTCCGTCTCCATTAACCACTCGGACATCGACCCATCGCGTCCCACGTTTTACTATAGTAGCAGCAGTTTTTAGGTTTGGCAAGGGTTTAGAAAAATATTTTTTTAATCAACCCTAAAAGCTTGTTTCAAGAGAGTTTCATGTTTTTAACTCATGAGTTCTCCTGTTTCTTGGAGGGAGTGTAAGCGATGGTAAATACCTTTATGGAGCAACAATTCAGCATGGCTGCCAACTTCGGCAATTTTACCCTGATCGAGAACCACGATTTTATCGGCTTCCCTGACAGTGCTGAGACGGTGGGCGATAATAATTGTAGTGCGAGTTCCCTGAATTGAGTGCATAGCTACTTGAATTGCACGCTCAGATTCATAATCTAAACTAGAAGTAGCTTCATCAAAAACCAGCACGTCTGGTTCTACTAACAAAGCTCTAGCAATTCCTAAACGCTGTCTTTGTCCTCCCGACAACCTCACACCACGCTCACCAACAACCGTATAATAACCGTGGGATAAATGCTGGACTACTTCATCAACGCTGGCAATTCGACAGGCTTCTTGCACCTGTTCAAAGGTCGCATCTGGTCTACCATATTTGAGATTATCTAAAATAGTCCCATTGAAAACATCTACTTCCTGGTGAACAATTGCTAATCTTCGTCTATATTTCCCTACATCTAAAGTGCGAATATCTTCACCATCAATCAAAATTTGTCCTGTTTGCGGTTCAAAGTAACGTAATAGCAACTTAACTAAAGTAGACTTACCAGAACCTGATTTTCCTACTAATGCGACTGTTTGATATGGCTCAATTAAAAAGTTGATATCTTGCAAAACTTGCCGCTTAGTATCATAGCCAAAACTGATATGATAAAATTCAACTTTCCCTGTAAATTCATAAGGTAAATCTGTCTGATTTGCCTCTGCTAACAATCCATCTGCATCTACTGTTGATGGTGTTTGCAGAAATTCATGAAACCTGACCAAAGCAGAATAACGACGAGCAAAAGATTCGCCCAAGTTGCTAATAGGTTCTAACTCAGAATACGCCATGCTGGAAAGAGTCAATATCATCACAAAATGACCAAGAGAAATTTTTCCATCAACTGTAGCAGCTAGAGTCAAACCAAGAATCATAAACACGCAAAACTGAATTACTGTCTTTTGCCAAGTCAGAAGTTTGACATAACCTATGTGTAGCCGATAATCAACTACATTTAGCTCTCTATTTAAGCGTCGTTTTTGTCGTTCTAATTCTCTACTTTCAGTTGCATAAGCCTTAACTGTTTTGATATTGGTGACAATTTCTGAAGTGCGGCTTTCTGTATTTTCCATGTGTTTATCTATCAGAACTTCGCACTTAATTAATCGCTGTAAATTCTGCCATGTAAAGCTGAGAATAACAACAAAGGAGATCAGAAATAACAAAGCAATTCGCCATTCAATAAAAGCAATAAATGCAAATATTCCTACCACACGCATGAGTTTAGGAATAAATTGTCCAGCAATTTCTGGATAACCCCAAGTATGGTTAAAAAGTCCTCTAGCTACTTTGCCGGTGATGCGTCCAGGATTATTTTCATCGTAAAATTCCAGTGGGAGCGTGAGAATTTTTTCAATAGCTTTTTGGCTTTTATCTCGACGCGCTCTTAAGGCTATATCCCAGTGAAACCAACTGGTTAACCACGGTTGTGTCGGCGCTCTAACTACAGTAACGAGGAAGATTAAACCCAGTAATACTAATAAAGACAGAGTTTGATTAACTGGATAATTTGTAATGTTGGAAAAACTGGTAATTACTCCTTGTAGTGGTTTGTCTAAAGGTTGATTAGATAAAACATTTAAAATTTGTCCAATCCCATAAGGGACAAGTAAATCCATAATCTCGTAAAGACTGGATGCGGTAATACTAAAAATACTCAGACTCCAGTAAGGACGAAAATAATTGAGAATATCTCGAAAATTTGCCATGATGCACGCTATCCCAAACCATAACTGTTAGCCGGGAACGTTTATGCTACACAGATAATACAAAGCTGTCAAGAATGATCGGAAAAAATCAATCTGGAGAAGTATTTAGCTATGTTAAGTGAAAAAATTCCAGGCGATAACGATAAAGGGCTACAGGCCGAGAATCTGCGGTAAAATAATCAGGATCTTGGGGAGATAGGTAAACTGCTGTAATTTGATCTGCTTCAATTTTTGGGTTAGATTTAGAAAGTAGATGATAAGCTGTTGTGGATTCTACTGTGTTGAAATAAGCACGAGAACCACCTTTAAAATATTGTTGAAAAACTTCCGTTGTGATAAATTGACAATCAGGTGTATTTTCTGTAGCGCGTGCGGTAACTAGGGAAACTAATTGACGTTCACCGCGAAAAAAGGTAATTTGACGATTAGGAGATTCTGGATCTAGTTTAACTGCTAATATAGCCTCATTGCCTAAATAAGCTCTGGATAAATTTAAGCTATTAAATACTCTATCAGCTACTAAAATTTGTGATTGTTTATCTATTTTAGGGATAAATTTTAAACCAGAATTTTGCTGTTTAACTTTCACAAATCTCACTAAAAAACTCACAGGCTGATTTAACTGACTGCGATTTCCTTCAAATCCAGGTGTAATAATATCAGGTGCTAAAGGTGCTGCTAAATCGACTAAAGTGCTGGTAACTTTCCATGTTCCAGTCATCCAATCAGGGTAAACTAAATCCCCTTCGGCTGGTTTAACTGATGTTAATTTTTCCCATTGTGGAAATTTTGCTAATCGTTCTGCTAATTCACCTGCTTGCGCTTCTCCACTTCCTAGTAGAAATAACAGTATTAAACAACTACTTAAAACTATTTTCAGTAACATAATAAACAAGAGCAATATTAACTTAATGAGTGAAATAAAAACCCCAATTTATTAAATAATTAAATAAATTAAATAAATTGGGGTTTGACGTTTTTAAAAATTATAAAGTATCAATGGGTAAAGGTTGCCAAATTTCACCGTGTTTTTCCCGTAAAGCTTGCCATGCTTCAACTTGTCCTGGTTCATATTCTCCGGGCTTACCCCATTGTAAAAATAGGCTTAAAGCAGGTTCTTCTTTTTCATCTAAAAACCGAATAGCATAAGTTTTAAAATTACCTCTTTTTGCTTCACCCGTTTCAAATTTAACTTGAGTGATTTTATCCATGTTCAAGTGAAATTCATATCCTTCTGTATGCAGATTCGCATATTTACCTTTGAGTAATTCTGCGTAAAATAATTTTTCTATTTTTCCCCGTGCTTCCAGTACAGCTGCGCTGCTAGTGACAATTAAACGCAAAGTTCCTAAATTTTCGCAAGCTTCCAAAAAATCTTTCAATGTTGTTTGCATAAGCTTAATGTAAATTACAAAAGAAGGATGAGAAAATTAATAAAGGATGAGCAGGATGGATGATAAAATTAATTTCATCAACCATGATCAACTTAACTTAAATCGGAAGTCTTGTAAATGCTGATGCTTTGATTATTTGAATCAGGATACGCAGGATTTAAGGATGAACAGGATGAATAAGAAAATTCCTGAAATTTGGCAAATCCTGAAATCTTTTAAATCCTGATTCTTGCAGAAATAATCATGAAAATGAATTTTAATATCCTAAATCCTGTACATCCTGATTCTGACAGATGATAGCTGATTTAACTTATCAATTCTTGAAACATAGCCGTACTCAAATAACGTTCTCCAAAAGAAGGCTGAATCATCACGATTAACTTATTTGCATTTTCGGGACGTTTACCCACTTCAATAGCTGCACACAAAGCCGCACCAGACGAAATACCTGATAGTAAACCTTCTTCTCTGGCTAATCTACGTCCATATTTCATTGCTGCTGCGTCATCAACTGTAACTACTTCATCAATTAAATCTTGACGCAAAACATCAGGAATAAATCCCGCACCAATACCTTGAATTTTATGAGAACCAGGTTTACCACCGGATAGAATCGGACTGTTGCTAGGTTCTACAGCAATAACTTGAAAACTGGGTTTTCTCTGTTTAATAACTTCCGCTATACCGGTAATAGTTCCCCCGGTTCCTACCCCAGCAATTAATATATCAACTTTCCCATCTGTATCAGTCCAAATTTCTTCCGCAGTGGTTTCTCTGTGAATTTTCGGGTTAGCTGGGTTGCCAAATTGTTGCAACATAAAAGCATTGGGAGTGTTGGCTGTAATTTCCTCGGCTTTATTGATTGCTCCCCGCATTCCTTCAACGCCTGGTGTTAACTCTAAATTAGCACCATAAGCCCGCAACATAGCCCGTCTTTCTTGGCTCATTGTTTCTGGCATGGTTAATATTAATTTATACCCACGGGCAGCTGCTACCATCGCTAAAGCTATGCCTGTATTTCCTGAAGTTGGCTCAACTAAAATAGTTTTTTCTGGTGTAATTAAACCCTCTGCCTCGGCTGAAAGTACCATACTTAAGCCAATGCGGTCTTTTACAGAAGCCGCTGGGTTCATACTTTCTAACTTGACAACTATTCTGGCTACTACTCCCTCAGCTTGAGGAATTTTGTTTAGCTGTACTAAGGGGGTTTTGCCAATAAGTTCTGTTACGTCTTTAGCAATTCTCATTTATTCACTCCTAAAATTATAAATAGTTATTCTAACTAATTATTCTCAATGCTTACTCATCATACTAGATTTTTAGTAATTTTTTGCTGGCTGAGTAACATTTAGTTAAATAGATATTACCTTCTACCGTTGTTTGTTCCCAGAGGGAGTAAGGGAATCAATTCTTTCAGGCTTTCTCCTGGCTGCGGACTCCAGACTTTATCAAGATAAAAAAATATAGTGAACAAATTTTAATTGATTTTTTTATTTATTTAGTTTATTTTTAATTCAGTTCCACTTTGTCATGATATACTGTTATTTGAGTACAAGTTTTCCCGTCAATATTCATCTTCAAATATCCTCAAAGATTAGCCTATAAAGCTTTAAGGTTGAGTACAAAAAGTCCCGTACTCCAGCAGATTAATGCTAGTACCCCCCATCCAGAACACTAGCACCTCTACCCCAAATATTTTTTATAATTCTTACTAGATAAGGCTTACAGACTTTGAGTAGTCTTTTAATGATTTTAATAATTCTAATTCCGGTGAGGTAAACTGTGTTCTGTGGAGGGGACTGATATAAACGATATAGGATTTACGCAGAGATTCCCCTCTACCCCCCGAAATTCCTAGATGCAAGTCTAGAGAACCAGGGGGGACTTCTTAACCCTAATTCAATGGTAATCTCTATTCACAATTAGATAAATTCTGTCAGTATTACTGATTACTATCTCATGTCTATTTAGGGGATTGTATTCTGGGGATTGTATTTGAGATTTTTAATTTTCAATTGCTTAGTAATATATGAGCAGTCTGCACATACAGTTGTAACTCATAAACCTGCCAATTTTAGATTTCCAGTTTTAGATTCACACAATCATTGAAAATATTAAGGGTCATCTACTAAATGTATATTTAGAATCTAAAGTTACTAAATCTAATCTAAAATTTGATAGTTGTTTGAGAAAAGACAATAAAAAGGTGCAGTAATAACCCATAAAATACATTTTCTTACTGGGTGATTATAACCTAGCAAGGGAGAGCGAAGATGAAATTAAAAATTTTAAATGTGCTAACAGTAGGTTTGGTTACTTTAGTTGTACTTGCTCCCGGAATAATCGTCTTTAATTTAATTTGGGAACGGCATCTAGAGTTAGTTAAGACACAGAATTTTTCCTGTGAAGTCACGAAGATTAATCAAGGTTATGAGCCTTTATCTCTTCAACCACAGAGTATAAATACTCTTCAATCTCTAGCTGACAAAAAATTATCTCAACATAGTTTTTTTGTGCAACTGCAAATTCTAGCCGAACAATATAAAATCGCCACAATTTTACAATGGTTAGTTTTAGCTACACCTATTTGTATCGGCTTTGGGATTATTGGTTACGATAGGTATCTGGTCTATCGGGCTGCTGTTTTAAAAGCACAAGTTGAAATGTTAGAAAGGCTTTGGCAGCAAAGCATCGAACAATAATTTTCAGGTTTCTGATTCACCATAAACTAAATTACCATGTCAGAAGAACGCCAAACTCAGTATTTTAATTTGATTGATGAATTGCTCAGATGTCCTAATGGGCAAGAACCGGAAATTTTGGAATCTCAACCAGAATTAATTGATTCCGGTTTTATTCATACAATGCTACAAGTTGCGACTATGTTTGCCCATGAAGGTAATCAAGATGGCGCTCAGTTTTTATTTTTTATAGCACGGGAATTAGCTAAACAATTGGGTTTATATCCAGACCTTTCTAATGAGGTTGCTACTCAGGAGTAATAATGCTATTGACTTCAACCGATGCTGGAAAAATAGCTTTAGAGTTCCTCTTAGCCGACTGGAATATTTCGGAAGATTACAGAGATTGGTTTACTATTGTTAACTCTCGGTTAACCGGTGAATGTTGGTACATTGTAGAATTGGGTGTTGAAGGTTTTCCTGATAAATGGTTTATTCAAGTTTATGATACAGAAGCCTGTGACCCTAACTATACATTTATATCCCCTATCTCTGGTGCTGAAGGATATCTGGATTTAAAAATTCTACCAGATATCATCGCTGATGTTTTAGTCGCTGAACGTAATTCCCGATAAGTAAAGTTCAAAATTTATTTGTGCTAGTTCAAAAATTTTGAATTCATTATACATGGTCATTATTTAGAGGTGATACTTCATCAGAGTACACCTCTTTTCTAATTCGTAATTCTTAAATAAGGGAATAGGAAATTAAGAAATTTAAAATTTAAAATTTAAAATCTAAAATCTAAAATCTAAAATCTAAAATCTAGAATTGTTATGACTCCTAAAAAATTAATATTTTATTTAACTTGAATTGGCGATTTGTCATGTTTAAATGACAAAAGTATGTTATGCTAAATAGTAGTTATGGACGCTACAGAAATATCAGTCAAATGATTACTGAAGATATCCTAGCTCAAGAATTCACAAGGATTGTCACCCATTATTATCCTAAAACTGGGGAAATATTGGCAAAGTGCCATGTGAAAGTTATCACCTCCTTTTGGGGAAAACCTGCCAAACGCTTTCAATATATAGGGATTTATTGTGCTGACGAAATAATGCCATTAGTGAAAGCGCAAAAGGCCATATTAAGGGAAGTAGCAGAAAACATGGGACTCATTCAGGTAGTTTGTATGAATGCCAAGCGACTGCTGCGTGACCCCTGTTCCAAACTCAGGCAGTCTGAACCGCGCTTATGGTTGGAGTTGCATTTAGTGGCAGCCTAGAAAATAGCCAAAAATGAAAACAGGACTTTTCTGCAATTACGAAAATCATCATCAAGATGCCCGTCGCGCCATCTTTGAACAAGTTTTACTGGTGAAACAGGCGGAAAACTTAGGTTTTGAAGAAGCCTGGATCAGTGAGCATCATTTTAGTCAATCCAATCTTAGCCCGTCAATGTTGTTATTAGTGGCACATTTGGCGGGTGTTACTTCCACTATTCGCTTAGGAACAGGGGCGGTATTATTACCGTTTCACAACCCCATTCGGGTAGCGGAAGATATTGCCACATTGGATAATCTTTGTAGTGGTAGATTGGCTTTTGGGATAGCTAAAGGTGGACCTTTTCCTGAACAAAATCAACATTTTGGCGTATCAATGCCAGAATCTCGTGTGAGGATGCTGGAAGCGATCGCATTGATTCAAAAGCTTTTATATGAAACTGATGTATCATTTAATGGGCAATTCTATCAATGCGCCAACTTAACAGTTTATCCCCAACCACTACAAAAACCAATTCCTGTTTATATTGCTAGTGGTGATGATGATGCAATTAGATATGCTGCTGACAACTCCTTCGGCTTGATGGGCGGTCCACCTTTTTCCCTGACAAGATTGAAAAATACGGTCAGCAAATATCGGCAAATAAATGACAGTGGTGCAGATAAATTCCTATTAGCGCGGTTCTTTTCTGTGGCTAAAACTTATGATGAAGCGGTGAGTGAAGCCTTACCTTTCATCCGCAAATTTAGCCAGAAAATGACAGCTAATTCTACTCAAGTAATGCAGAATAGTCCCCATCCCCAGAAATCTTATGATCAAACAAATATCTGTTATGAAGAAGACTATTTGCTTGAGAATTCGATAATTGGGGATGTCCAAACCTGTCGCGACAAAATCAAGAAATTTGAGGACGAATTAAATCTCGGCACAATAGCACTCAAACCCTCATCTTCATCTCTGCAAAAAAATATTGAGAGTTTGCAGCGTTACAATCAAGAGGTGCGAAATTATGTCTAAACTTCCGTTGCTTCCTCCTGATGATTTACCTCCTGTGGAGGTGACAAAACAGGACGGAATGCTACAGATGGAACTAGAGCAGTCGATGGGCAGATGTTTTTATTATGCCTGCGATCGCATTACTCAAGTATTGCTATCTAACTGTCATTGGTACATCACCAGAAATGGCAGTACCATGATGTTAATTATTGACGCTCCTGACATAGTATCTTACTGGCATATAGTCAGCAACATTCCCCAATTAGGTAATAGATTGGAACGCTTGACTACAGACGCAAGAATTAGAGTTTATCCGCCTTTTGGTAAAGGAATGCCCTTTGAAATTGGCGTGCATGAAATCTCCGCTTATCGAGATTGGTTGTAAGTAAACATTTTACTCCTCAGATCCCCGATTTCCTTGAGATATCGGGGATCTATAATTCTAATTAAGCAGGATCAAACTGCAAAGACACACCGTTCATGCAGTAACGTAAACCTGTGGGTTTGGGACCATCATTAAAAACATGGCCTAAATGTCCACCGCAACGGCTACAATGAACTTCAGTTCTGGTCATAAACAAAGAACGATCTACAGTAGTAGCGATCGCTCCATCAATAGGTTTAAAAAAGCTAGGCCAGCCAGTACCACTGTTATACTTAGTGTCAGAGGTAAACAAAGCCTGTCCACACCCAGCACACACATAAGTACCTGATTCATAAATTTTATCCAGAGGGCTAGTGTGAGGGCGTTCTGTTCCATGTTTCCGCAACACCTGAAACTGTTCCGGTGTTAAAATTGACTTCCACTCATCTTCTGGTTTAGTAACTTCAAACTGAGTATCCGCAGCTGCCATAGTTTGTGAACTCCCATTGATATAACGTGACAAAAAGGCTGTACCGACTAAGACGGCACTAATTTGTAAAAAATGGCGTTTATCCATATATCTATTATTTGCTATTTTTCCTATCCTTAGCGATCGCCCTGAAAAATTCCTGATAAACTAATGAGAACAAGATAAAAACGGGATAAAAAAGCTAAATTTCCAAATTGCAGCCTTCGCATCAACACAGATCAGCTATTCTCAAGTATCTTTAACACAAAACATCCATTGAAAATTCACAAGCCACAACGTTAATGTGTCAATTGCTAGGAATGAACTGCAATGTACCCACAGATATTTGCTTTTCCTTTGAAGGGTTTTCAGCCAGAGGAGGAAAAACCGACGAACATAAGGATGGTTGGGGTATCGCTTTCTTTGAAGGTAAGGGAAGTCGGATTTTTTTAGATGCTAAACCCTCCATAGCTTCTCCCCTTGCAGAGTTAGTCCGACGATATCCCATCCATTCTACCCACGTCATCGCCCATATTCGCAAAGCTACCCAAGGTAAAGTAGCTCTAGAAAACTGTCATCCTTTTAGTCGAGAACTTTGGGGCAGATACTGGGTATTTGCCCATAACGGTAACTTACCAGACTTCCATCCTGAAAATCATGGTATTTTTCAACCTGTAGGTGACACAGATAGCGAACAAGCATTTTGCTTAATTCTCAACACCTTGCGAAATCACTTTCCTGAAGGTAAACCACCCTTAAAATTACTTTATTCGGTCTTAAGTAAAATCACAGCAGAATTAGCATCAATAGGCATTTTTAACTATTTGCTATCTGATGGAGAACATTTTTTTACCCATTGTTCCACCAAACTCTGTTACATTATCCGACAAGCACCCTTTGCAGCGGCACACTTGATTGATGAAGAAATGACAGTAGATTTTAGTGAATTAACTACATCCAGCGACCGGGTTGCTGTCATTGCTACTACTCCTTTAACAGATAACGAAATTTGGACACAAATTCAACCAGGAGAAATACTCGTCTTTCAGGATGGTTTACCTATCAAACTTGAGTAAGTGAGTTGAGGGAGTTGAGGGATTAGCTGAGAAAAAAATAAAACCGAGACACAAACAACTTTCAACTCTGTCACCTATCACTTGGTATCTTTTAAGCAGAAAATGCCAAATTATATCGATTTCCGACTGTGGAAACAATCTCTAAATAATTATCTACTATCTCGATGATCTTATTTGTTTCTACAGGTTTGGTAATAAAGTCCGTTGCTCCATATACCTTAGAACGCGCTCGATCAAAAACACCATCACTGCTAGTTAATATTATTATGGGGATATTAGCAAAGTCAGAAATACGTCGTAATTGCTCACACACCTGATAACCATTCACAACTGGCATCATTAGATCTAAAAAAATCAAATCAGGTTTCTTCTCAATCAGAGTAGATAAAACTTGTAGAGGATTGTTAATACCAATAAATTTTATTCCATGTGAGGTAATAATCTGCTCTAGCATTTTACAGACTTGGATGCTATCATCAACACAAGCTATGAGTGGACAATCTTCTTTGTTCCCTTGTGTAAGCGGAGAATTTTTCTTGACCTTATATTTTGGTAATGGTAAATCAGCTACTTCGGTTAAAGTCACGATTTCTTGTTGAATATAAGGCAATAGGGAACGAGTGATGGATAACACATTCTGATTCATTTTTATAGCTAGATCCCAGAGAGTGTATTTACCATTGATTAATCGCTCAAAATTTTTGTAAACTAATGAACTTACTTGCCGCTGTAGTTGCTCCGGTTTCTGCAAAACTGGTGATAAATAAGGAGAAATATCCGCTAATCCTGCTTCTGACCAATTGCACCAAAGTTCTTGCATTTGTTTGAGGAACATACTTCCATTTGTGGAAATTAGAGGAGATTTTAAAACCAATTCTTGGTTACGTTGAAAACGCAAAGATGAAGATGATGATGATGATAAATTCGTCTGTTGCGCTAAATCAAATAAAACTTCAGCAATTGTATTTTCAATAATCCTATTAATTTTTTCCGACTTAATTTTCTCATTTACGTATAAATTTTCTAAGAGCAGATAGTCCCAGTAATCTATTAAAATATCTTCCTGAGAATACTGAATCTTATTAATATGCAAATCTGGACAGGATTGAGCGATATTTCTCAGCCAACGCCGATAGGTATGTGTTCCTCCTGTTGCCCAAACGATCTGTCCGATTTGATAATAAAAACTCCAGTTTTTACCTTGGTAATTCTTAATATCTAGTTTGCCATTGTATTGCAATTGTGTGCAGAGATTTAGTTCTTGGATGATTTGATTTGATGCCCTACTTTGATAACTATTCATACTTTTTCCCTTAAGATTAGGAACAGCAATTTTGAGCATTTTAAATTAAATTAAATTAAATTTCAACTTAATAGATCTCTTTATTAAGAGATACTAACTTTTGTACCTATCACATCAACATTTTTATAAGAATTAAAAAAATTATAATTATATAGGCAGGCAACTTTTAAATTGATTTCTTGCCTGTCTATTTCAATGGATTGACATCAGGTCTTTATTCCCTGATATTGATAGAGTGTGCATTAAGAATTATAAACGTATAGTAAATCATCTTAGATTATGACATAATTTCTCAATTTTGTTAAGTAATATTTAGCAGTATAAACTCGTAATTTTTTCCTGAGATTTGAATACGTAAATTACTTAAGTAACCGGGACTTATTCAGCGTTTATACTGAGATTGTTCTACTCCTGTGTAACCTGTAGCTACCCATAGTATAGCTCTAGCTCCATCACGGATAGATTTTTCGATGGGTTCCGGTGTCTTTTTGGAAGGAACAGATACCGCCTTGAACTCAATTCCTCGACTACCCAAAACAATTTCGCCAATCACACAAGCGCGCCTCATGTGAAAATCAGAAGTAATTAAATAAACGCTTTTGATGCCCCGATCTTGTAAATCATCTACCAAAGTAGTAAAATTAGTAACTGTATCTACGGCTTCATAATCTAAGTATAACCGGCGGGGATCAACTCCAGCTTTAGTAAATACCTGTTTTGTATAAATAGGTGGACTACCACCAGTAATCCATATTGGTAAATTTGGATGTTTTTTGACAAAATCTGCCGTAAATTTTTCCCTTTCTAAACTTTTAGTAGAACCGCCTAAAACTAAAACAGCTTGCGGATGTACAAATTGCTTCTGAACTTCTTTGTATCCCCACCATCCTAAAAACGGTAGGATAAAACACATAACCCGCAAAAATTTACCTCTAAACAATAGCTTATTCAAGGCTGTGTAAGTGTGTTTGCGAACATCAAAATTTTAGCTAAAAATTATAGATGAGAAAACTCAGCTACAATTTACCAAAATATTATCCAAATAAATAGGTTTTTGGTGGATTTGATCTAGAGACGCTTTGATCATGTCATGACTGTTTGTTTGCCGTTTGCACAACAAGAGTGAACATTCATATCATGATATCAGACTGCTATCAATAATATCTGCAAACCAATATACGGGACTGGTGCGACTTGAACGCACGGCCTGTCGCTTAGGAGGCGACCGCTCTATCCAACTGAGCTACAACCCCAACTGAGAACCATATATAATGATAGCAGTAGTTTTAGTCAAAGTGCCAACTTTTCTCCCAGGCATCTCCACCTATTTCTAAACCACAAAGATCACTCTGTGCTTTGATCATAGTTTGGGATGTGCTGCCTTTTAATTGTCGCAATTCCAATTCCAGCTTACCTTGCATGGTATCTCGGCAACAAATAGTTAGACCATTGCTGGTAGGTGCGCGTAGGGGTGTACCTGCCAAATCGGTAGTTCCTGTCAATTCAACCTCATAATTAGAATTTCTGGCTTGCATTTGCCAATTACCCCAAGGCTGAATTTTCCAACTGACCTGTGAGTTCCAGGGAACGAATTCATAAAACTTGCCTTGGTAGTGGATACCAATCATGGCTACAGATTCCATCCACCATAATACACCACGTTTACCCCCACCAGCAGTTAGAGCTAAATCGGGTTGATGATCAAAAGAATTACAATTTAACCAAAACCATTTTTGGGGAAACGCACCACCCCAATTTTTTTCTCCATAAGCTGGGGCGTTGGTAAATTCATAAATTTTACCATTCCAATCTATCCAACCAGTAGCTAAACCGTGAGCCATTAAAATCTGCCATCCCGGTTCAAAAATCTGTAAAAAAGATAACCAGCCGGCGGTTGATTGCTGAATACTATTTTGATTCCCCCAGCCGTAAATAGGTTGTATTTCATACAGCCAGCTACAGTATTTTCCAGTAGCAGGGTCAGTGATTTTGCCTTGATTTAAGGTGGCTGTAGCTTGATAGCCTGCTTGAACATGATGTGTAAATTCACGGGGGAGAAGATAGAGAGGAGATACTTGTAAGTTGGTTTTGCCCCAATGTCCTAAAGCTAAGACATCTTGACTGGCCCAGAATTTATTGACATCGGGAAATGTGCGACACAGATATTCATCATCTGGACCAAGAACTTGGGCTGCACCACCGCTGTGAGGTTTACCACCAATGGGATCTTCGATAGAGTACATAAAAGCGAAGGTTTGCCCAATTTCGGGTAATGTCACCCGATAATACCAACCTTCAAAGAAGCGACGACTTGTACCATCCCAGTGGTAGCCGCTATGGGGTGTTTGTGTGGAGTTAAGGAAGTTTGTGGGAAAAATAACCATATATTTGCATTTGTTACCTATTTTTTAGCATCATGCGCTCGCTATAGCAATTACCATTCAAGTGAGGTACAAGCAGTAATAATTAAACGCAGATGGACGCAGATAGACGCAGATGATTTTGTACTTCACCAGACTAGGAAATGCTATAATAACTACTATGTCTCAAATTTCCGCATTATATGAGCTGAATACTTTGAAAACATGATCTAATATTTATTTATTGGTCATTTTCAAAGGTCTAGTTTTAGGATTATACATATTGGTAAATCAGCCTAAAAGTTTGATCTGTCAAGGTTTTAAACCTATTCTCTCGATAGGTCTATTGACTCTCAACGTAAAAAGCGGTACTCTAAGCCGGTGAATCAAAACATGAGGAAAATCTTGTGAGTACAATCACAGAAATCCAAGCTTTAGATGTACCCACTGCTATCACTCAGCGGCGCTCAATTAAAACTTTTAAATCAGATCCCATAGCTCCAGAATTACTGAAGCAATTGGTAGAATTGACAGTAGCAGCACCCAGTAGTTTCAATATTCAAGACTGGCGGATTATTCTGGTTCAAGATGAAGCACAAAAGGCCGCATTATCAGCCGCATCTTGGAATCAAAAACAAATTATCCAAGCACCTGTTACCTTTGTATTTGCTGCTGATCCTACTGCTGGAGAACAAGATTTGACTCCGATTTTAACAGCAGGTTTAGAAACTGGGGCTTGGAATGAAGGAACTGTAAACTATTTCAAAAATGCTATTCCCCAATTTCAAGCAGAGTTAGGAGACAAACGCCGCGAATATGCAATTAAGGATGCAGTAATTGCTGCGACCCATTTGGTATTAGCTGCGGAAAGCCTGGGTTTATCAACCTGCTTTATGAATGGTTGGATTGAGGATCAGGTCAAGGCTGTGATCGGTGCAGCAGATAATCCTGATGTAGCGATCGCTCTCTTAGTTCCCGTAGGTTATGCCGCAGAACCACGCTTAAATCCTGGTCGTCTGCCATTATCTGACAACGTTTCTGTAGATAGAATCGACAACCCATATCAAGGTTAAAACTAAGTTTTTGATAAATTTTGATACATAATTCCTATAAATGCAGCAATTAGACGAAAATCTAGCTTCTGCATTTTTTATCAGTGATTAAATTCTTAATTTTTTAAGAAGTTAATTATATTACACAATAAAAGTATTGTCAATGAATTTAAGCAAGATTTCCGAATTGTTGCGAGATATTAAAGAAATTGAACTTTAGTAAATATACTGCACAAAGTCAAAAACTCATGATAGATTAAGAGCAGGGTACAGAAAGGTTAAAAGTTCAAACCAAAAACGAATGAATTAGAGCCTGTGCCTCCTGCTCTAATGTCCTCGCAATCACCTTTAGGTTGTGGCTTCCTTGTGTTTTGCCTTAATCTCATCAAGTTGTTATTGGAGGTCTTTAAACGCACAGCCAGAAATGCCTACCTAGTTGGAATAAAGGATGCACAATTCTGATTAGTCGATTGCGAATAGTGTCCACCTTAGTTGATGTAGTTAATTCGGATTAAACCATTTTATTGAATCATTTCCTTACAAAGAAACCGCTGTAATTTGCTGACTTGTATCTGTCGCAACTTACGGTGGTTTCTAATTTGAGTAACTAAAAATCTTTCTACTAGTCAACCAATTTATCACCCTCAGTCAGATTCGATTGCCTGATATTTTAACTAAGCTAAAACTCATCTAATTTAAATATTAGGGCGGGCAGGGATGCCCACCCCACAAGAGTTAGACTTATTTAAGTTATACAGTTTAAATGCGGA
>RDYJ01000031.1 GCA_004293145.1 Nostocales cyanobacterium
GTGACCTAAACGGCGGGCCTCTTCTTGGGCCAGCATGATTACCTTAATGGCTTTTTCTGTGAAGCGTTCAAACATGGCATTTTTCCCATCACCTGCGTCGTGCCGGTATGCTGATTTTAGCACAGGCTAAAATTTTGGATATCTGTATCAAGAAAATAGACATCCTTTCGCCCTCTGGCAGGTTGATGGGTTAATTCCTAAATTTTTATTACTTTTTGTGTAACTTGTGTGCTGAGGAGGTCGAATTTATGAGCTTTTCTGGGATCAATCACAAACAATAGACCATTGATGTTGAGATTTTGTTGATCTGATCCCAAATAGAATTAGATACCATATATGGTGGTCTATTGTCAAGTTTTATTTATTTATATAAGATTTTTAAATCTAAAATTTTAAAATTTAAAAAAATTCTCATAATAATGAGTTGGGAAAAATTATATTTATTGTCAATAACGGAATGGGGATCAGGAAAAGAGAAGAGGTGGTAGAAGTTTCTGAATTATCAATTATGAATTCTGAATTATTAATGACCAAGAGGATTTTAGTAGGCGATCGCTCACAATAGTATGCCAATCATCTAAAGTTTTGAGAAATTTTGGCTGTTGTAAGTCAGAAAGCCACAGGATCAAGGCATCTTCATTATTATCTTTGTAGTAGCGCGGCCTTTTACCAGCGGTTTTAAAACCAAATTTTTGATATAGAGAAATTGCCACCTCGTTGGAAACCCTGACTTCGAGGGTAGCTCGCTCTAAACCGTGATCGCTTGCATTCCTGAGTAAAGAATACAATAAAGCCTGTCCCAATCCCTGACGGTGATATTGAGGATGAACCGCCAAAATTGTAATGTGTGCTTCCTCTAAAATTGACCAAAAACAGCCCATTCCCAGCAATTCAGAGCTAGAAAATGGAGAACATAAACCCAGGAAATGACTGTTAGGACTTTCTAGCTCCCGACGGTAGCCTTCTAAAGTCCACCAACCATCGAAACAAGCTTTATCCAGTTCCAGCAAATTACTTAAATGCTCTAAAGTCAAAGATTGAATTTTTAAATCTAAAAATTTCACGATTAAGGGAACTCTTAGCAGGGAACTCTTGACAGGGAAATCTTAACAGGGAACTCTTGGCAGGGGAAGAAAATTTTCCCAATTACCAATCACCAATCACCCATTACCAATAAAGAAGTAAACTGAGAATCAGGACACTAACTCACACCCCTCATTGTAACAAGGACAGCTTTTATAAAGTTATGGTATCGACTCTCCCCGTCGAGGTTCAATCCTCTGGCAATCAATATTTATCTCAAAGAGACAGTGGTACAATTCTTTCACCTAATCAAGAACTATTACCCTTGAATGCCAGAGTTAATCATCATAATTCCCTAGAAATCGGTGGGTGTGATGTCACAACGCTGGTTCAACAGTTTGGTTCACCTTTATATATTTTAGATGAACAAACCCTGCGAACTGCTTGCCAACAATACCGGGATACTTTCAAACAATACTACAAAGGTGAATCTCAAGTATTGTACGCTTCTAAGGCATGGAATTGTTTAGCAGTTTGTGCCATTGTGGCCTCAGAAGGTTTAGGAATAGATGTAGTATCTGGTGGTGAACTTTACACTGCGCTGAATGCGGGTGTGAGTTCAGATAAAATCTACCTACACGGGAATAATAAATCTCGTGAAGAGTTAATTTTAGCTATTGAGTCAGGTTCTACCATTGTTGTAGACAACTGGTACGAATTAAAGACTTTGGTAGAACTGGCAACCACAGATGCAGCCATTCGGATGATGCTGCGGTTAACCCCAGGGATTGAGTGCCATACCCATGAATATATCCGCACCGGACATTTAGATAGTAAATTTGGTTTTGATCCCAATGATTTAGAAGAGGTATTTGCCTTTGTCAGCAAACAACCTAGTTTAAACTGTGTGGGTTTACACGCTCATATTGGTTCACAAATTTTTGAACGTCAACCCCATCGGGATTTGGCTGCGGTGATGGTACAGTGGTTCCGGGATGCGGCCAAGTATGATTTGGAATTAACAGAGTTAAATGTTGGTGGTGGTTTAGGGATTAAATACACAGAATCAGACGATCCCCCAAGCATTGCCGAATGGTCAAAGGCTATTTGTGAAGTAGTGCAAGCAGCTTGTGCATCTCTGAATTTGCCCTTACCCAAGTTACTCTGTGAACCAGGGCGATCGCTAATTGCCACAGCTTGCGTTACCGCCTACACTATTGGTTCTGCCAAAACTATTCCCGATATTCGTACTTATGTAACGATTGATGGAGGAATGTCTGATAATCCCCGTCCCATCACCTACCAATCAGTTTATCGGGCGGTAGTTGCCAATAAAATGTCTGCTTCTTTAACAGAAACAGTCACATTGGCGGGTAAACATTGCGAATCAGGAGATATTCTGATTAAAAATGCCCAACTGCCAAAAACTGAACCAGGTGATATTCTCGTAGTTATGGGAACTGGTGCATACAATTACAGTATGGCATCTAACTATAATCGCTTGCCGCGACCGGCAGCTGTTTTAGTAGCGAATGGCGAAGCAAATTTAATTTTGCAGCGCGAAACTTATGAAGACATAATTCGACAAGATTGCCTACCAGAAAGACTTAAATAGTCAGCAGTCCTTAGTCCTTGGTCATTAGCTAAAAACCAATGACTAATGACTAATGACTAATGACTAATGACTATTAGAATCCAGATGTCATGAGAGATTGGTGGAAGCAATGGCTGACGACAAACCCGGGATGGTCACAGTCCTTGCTGCTTGGGACTCTGGATATTCTGTTAGTGCTGGCATTGACGTACATGATCCTCGTCATCATTAGTGAACGCCGGACGCTATGGATGGTACGGGGGTTTATACTGTTAATGCTGGCTTCAGCATTCAGTGGCACGTTGGGACTACCTCTGCTCAATTTCGTTTTGGAAAAACTGGTAATTGGTTGTGCAGTAGCAATGGCTGTAGCACTCCAGTCAGAGTTTCGCCGCTTTTTGGAACAACTGGGAAGGGGTGAGTTTCGACAGTTATTTCAACCCAACCGCTTGGCAGTCCCTAAATCTGATAGTGTGATTGATGAAATTGTCGATGCCGTCAAAGAATTGTCTAAAAATCGAATTGGCGCTTTGCTGATTTTGGAAACTTCAGGGCCAATTGATGAGCGCGATTTTTCTGTGCCTGGAGTAAAGTTAAATGCGGAAGTCTCCAAGGAACTGATACAGACAATTTTTCAACCAAAAACTTTACTTCATGATGGGGCAACTTTGATTCGGGGTTCACGGATTGTGTCATCGGGTATAATTTTACCACTATCGGGACGCACAGCCTCGCGCCAGTTGGGTACACGTCATCGGGCAGCAATGGGAATTACTGAGCGGGTCGAAAATTGCATTTGTGTCGTTGTATCTGAAGAGACAGGTTCTATTTCCTTAGCGGAACGGGGGACTTTATATCGACCACTGACGATCAGAAAGCTCAAAGAGTCTTTAGAGGCTCGATTTTCTCCCACTGTAGATCGGGAAGCTGTAGCACCAGGTCTTTTCAGTTTATTTCGCCAAATTGGTGGTCAGACTTTAGGACTGGTTTCACGTTTACTGAGATTATCTTGTCTTCGACACACTCCCCGTAGCTTCCTTTCTCGTAGGAATACTACCGCTTCTCGCCAAAAAAATAAGACCGAAAAATGACAACACAACATACTGAACTGCAATATTTGCCCTCAGATTTAAACAAAGAACTACTTCCCCAGCACGTTGCGGTGATTATGGATGGCAATGGTCGATGGGCTAAACGTCAAGGTTTACCCCGTATTATGGGGCATAAAGCTGGTGTTGATGCTCTGAAGGATTTGCTGCATTGTTGTAAAGATTGGGGGATTAAAGCCCTGACTGCTTATGCTTTTTCTACGGAGAACTGGAAAAGGCCGCAGGAAGAAGTAGCGTTTTTAATGAGCTTGTTTCAACGCGTTTTGCGGCAAGAACTGCGGGAAATGGTAGAGGAAAATGTGCAAATTCAATTTGTGGGCAATTTGCAAGCTTTACCAACAGCACTACAAGAGGAAATTTCCCGGTCAATGGCAGAAACTAAGGAGAATCAAAGTATTAAGTTTACAGTAGCGACAAATTATGGCGGTAGACAGGAAATTTTACAGGCTTGTCGAGCGATCGCCCAAAAGGTGCAGCAAGGTATATTAAATCCTGATGAAATTTCTGAAGAATTATTTGAAAGTCATTTATATACAGCAGGAATAGCAGACCCAGATTTACTCATCCGCACGAGTGGAGAAATGCGGTTATCGAATTTCTTATTATGGCAAATGGCCTATGGAGAAATTTATATTACTGATACCCTCTGGCCAGATTTTGACCGCAGGGAGTTTCATCGGGCTTTATGCGCCTACCAACAACGGGAAAGACGGTTTGGGAAAATTTAGGCGACAGGTGAAAGGCGACAATTACCAGCCACCACACAAGATATCCGCAGTATTCAACTGAACAGAATATTATTTATGGTTAGCAATCTCATGAACTATGTTGGTAAAATCTGAATTTGGGTTAGGGACCAGCAAAAATTGCTGCTTGAATATCTTCCCGACTTAAAGAGTATTTAAAAGAACGTTGAATATCCTGACCTGTTTCTCTCGGATGGAAATATCGAACAGTGATTTGTTCTATATCTAGCCATAATTCTGCTTGCCAACTTGGTTTTTGTAAGCGCCAACAATGTAGTTCCGTGTCATCTTGTTGACAACCTTGCTCTTTTAGCCATTGTTCAATTTGTGGCAAGGTATGGTTATACAGTGGTGTGTCGGAGGGCAAAATAGACATAACAATTTTCGATTTTAGATTTTGGATTAAGAATTGATTGGTGTTGAATTTTTAATTCCTGTAGGAGTATTGACTGGTAAGATATGGGTGATTTGCTGTTGTGTGTTATGGTTGGTCAGTTGAGTGTATACAGTGCTTTCACTGCGAATGATACTAACAGCGATCGCTAGTAGTAAACAACCCACAAAGGTCAAACCTAATACAAATAATATAAAGATTTCTCCAGAGGATAGGGGGCGATCGCTTGCATCCAGATACATTGATTTTGAGTAATCATAAGGTTTATGTACGGACTGGTTTAAATCTGTTGGTGCTTGAATTACACCAAAGCGAGAATAGCCAATCTTTAAATCATAACTGAAACGCCGTTCTGGATGACTGAGGGTAGCATAAGCCTCATTAACTTGCTGGAACTTTTCAGTAGCAACTGTAGCAGGTAACTCTGTAGTATCTGGATGATACTGTTTACTCAGTTCCCGATAAGCGCGACGGATATCTATCACCGATGCGGAAGGATGCAGTCCTAACAGGGAGTAATATGTAGTTTCGCTGCTTTGTGGCTTTGTCCCGTTTGGAGTCACGGCTTTGATTCACTTTACTCAAATATGTTTTTTCTATTCTAAATCTTTTGGGTAGTGAACTTGGCAATTACAGAAATGGAGGTTTTACAAACTATCAGGAAATTTGGTTTCTGCCCAAAGCAGCATTTTCTAGCCTGATGCTGAAATACCCCTCAATTCAACAGGTGATTCATTCCCAGCTTGCTCAAGATTTACATGAAGGTCTATTGGAAACGAAAGTATCGCGGTAAGCAAGAACCTGACCCCTGGTATTTATTTATTAATCAATCTTGACTTCTGTAGTGACCGTAAATTTTGGTTTTTCTTGACAACCAATACCCATTGCTAATAATCCTGGCCAATATAAATAAACTAATATCTCTAAATTCTCACCAAAGGTATAGAGAAAAAGAATCATCACAATACTCAAGCCTACTTTGGCAGTTTCTCGTCTACTGTCCGTTGACTTAATTAACAAATCAAAAAAACTGAACCCCAAGGGAATAGCTAGAGCCATAAACCCAACAATTCCCTTGACAAACAATAAACCTGCCCAGCTATGGTGTGAACCAATGGGCATATGTTCAACAATGTGGGGTCCTTCTTCGACTACACCATGTCCCCAAATCGGAGCTTCAGTTTTCCAGCGATAGATAGCAATGTCTTTTAAAGCCATACGTACCCGTGTAGAACCCGCTCTTGCACCCTTGAAAGCTTCCCAAAAATTATCAAAGCCAACAATGATTGATGGGGAAAAAATGCCACCAAGGTAACTAACAAACCCCATTCCGATCAGCATTCGTGGTCGAGTCAAACCAGATAAGACATTTGTCAGTAAGGGGATAACAACTATGCAAACCTGAGCCATACGGGATTTACAAACAAAACACATGACAACTGATCCTGCTAGTCCTAACCTGCGCCATTTTTTATTTTTTTCTTGCAAGGCCAGCATAAAGTTAACATTGCCCACAAAACCTAATGCTGGTCCCCAAGGAGTAAATAGCCGCCAACGTAAGTCACCTGTGCTGCCATCAATTTCATAGAGAGGCACATCAAAAAATTCATTACCTGGTCCCCCTACGGCTTTGAGTGGTGAGACATAGAGAACTTGGGGTAGGTGCAAAGAGGGTGCTAACAGTAAAAAAGGGATAATCAACAGGGTATGAAAACCCACGATACACACGGCTCGATAAATTATCTGGGGGCGGATTTTTAGACATCCTGCTAAGGGATACAGAGCCAATGCAGCCCAACCTTTAGCCCAGCCAATGGAGGATTTAATGATTAGACCTGTTGGTAAATTGTAGTCGAGATGTCCCGCTATCAATGCCACTTCCATCATCAGCATTCCTGCAATCCAAACCCACAAAGATAAGGAGATGGTGATTTTTTCTTCGTCTGGGGTGTCTTCAGTTTGCGCCAGGATTTTGATTAGTAAAAACAGTAGTAGTATCCAACCCAAGAGAGCGCCAACAACGTATAGCCCCCCAACAACCCAGATGGCATAAGTGTTAGCGATCGCCCACCAGACAACTTTTTCTGGTATATTCTCTGGTTGGATATCATCTTTTTTGGTCTTAGTTTTCATAGTGTTGGCAATAGTTGGGATCAAGATGGGATCAAGAGATGAATTTGGATAATTTCTTGATCCAAGGTTTACGAATCCACAGTAAAGACAGACCAAGGGTGGAAAACAGAGAACCAGCCGCAGCCCCAGCAAGGACAAAGTTCTTCTTGGGAGTGGTGGCTTCTTTTGGTAAACTAGGCTCCATCGCCATTTGAATTAAAGGATAGGTAGAAAATACGTCTCCTTGCCCTAAATCTAGTTTGGTGAGGGTAGAGGCAAAGGTCGCTTCAGCAATTTGTTGATCTCGCTTTAAGTTTTCTAAGATAGATTGTTTTTGAGAAAGATTATCTAGACGCTTTTCCAGTTGAGCGATCGCTGAGTCTAATCCTTTGACTTGGGCTTTGAGTCCCTGGTAATCTGATTGAGAAGACACCAAACTCTGAAATAATGTATCCCGCCCAGATCCGTTCACAGCCAGGGCTAAACGATTGAGTGTGGCGGGAGTTAGAGGCTTTCCTGATAGGTATTGACTACGCTGAAGTAAGGCTTCCCAAGCGGCTTCTTGGCGTTTGCTTTCTTTCACTACTTGGGGATGGTTAACACCAAATTTAGTCATTAACACTTCCAAGGAAGTCGTAGCTTCACTATAGTCCTTGAGGTTTTGTTGAAAGATTTGGTCTACATGGAGAAGAAAAGCTGTTGCTGCTTCGGCTGGGGAAAGTCCTAGATCCTCAGATAACTGCTGCATTCGTTTGTTAGTCATCTGCTCTTGGGCATTGGTTTCTGCTCGCAGCCTTCGCAGCTGCTCAATATTGGTAGATAAATTACCTACTTGATCAGGAAAACTCAAACCAGAACGTATTTTGTATTCCGAGAGTCGTTTTTGCGCGTCCTCTAGTTTACGTTGGGCTGAAAGTAGAATTTGCTGGGAAGGTTTTCCTCGTTGACTAATTTCTCCACTTCGTAAAACATTGATGTGGCTGACTATTGCTTGATAGAGAGCCAATGATTTATCCCTTGCTTCTTCTGGACTTTTACCAGTGACTTCAAACAACATGATCGTTGTGTTGTTTAACAGTTTAATCCGGGGCTTTTGGAATTTCTCAGCCGGGATTTTAGCGATCGCTGCTGCGGCTGTTAAAACGCGTTCACTTGTAAAAATGTACTCAAGATTGGCTCTCGGATCATAAGTAGAACTCCCCAAAGCAGAGCCGCTAGAAGAAGATGCTTGACCAATACCTGGCAGGTTGACACTTACTCCTAAACTACCACTACTGAGGATTAAACCCCATTCGCTGGTGTAAGTAGGTTTGGTAACTTTTAAATAATGGAGCGATAACCCCCAAATCAAAGTGTTACCCAAGGCACTGAGGATAAGGTAGCGCAGCCAACGGCCTTTAAGCAAACTCCCCAGATGTTCCATCTTGAAAATTAATAGCCGCTGTGTCATTTGAACAAATCTCGCAAAATGGGAATAGGGGATAGGATGGTTTGGATAATATCCCGAAATTGAACAACCTTTGAGTCATAGCAAGCGACAATATCATTAGCCTGGAGAAAAGGGTTGTTAGCATCGCTGGTGGAATTTGTCAGTAAATCGTTGACATGACGCTGTAAATACGTAGTTTTTCCAGTCAACTGCTCAGTAGTTACCAGGATGGCTTTGCGTTCGGCATTAGTACCCCTTGTTCCCCCAGCACAGTTGGCTGCTGTCACCGCATGGGAAAAGCGAGAACCATAAGGAAATGATGTGGCATCACGTCCAATCCCAGAAACAGCATTACCTGTAGCTGGTACGGTGAGATTGGAAAGGAATACTTTCACACCTGTCGGGGTAATTTGGGAAGGACGCACGAGTTCATTCTGCATTTTTCCTGAATCTGGAACGATGATCTGATCGCCTGCAATCAATGGCACATCAACAAAGGCTTCACCTGTTAATACACCAGATAAGTCAACAATGCGAGTTTCTCCGTTGCGGATCAGTTGAATGTTTTTGATATCCGCTGTGGGTTTGATTCCACCGGCATCACGGATGGCAACCCCTATATAACGGTTAGGGGGATATTGTCCCGCCACAGGCACTGGAGCCTGGGTTTTCTCACTAGGGGAAAGTTCATTGATGAATACCCTTCCTGGTAAAAAGGTTGCCCCACTGACAAATACCTCTACTGGAGCCCACTGCACCACTCTCAAACTCACCTGGAGAAAGGAGCGTTGGAAAAAAGCCCCATCAATCAAAGCTGTGGTCAGATTCTCCTCTGCTTGCTCTGGTTCTAAACCCACAACAGGCAATGGCGTGAGATAGGGAATCTCTAGATTGCCTTCTAAGTTGACTTCAAAAATCCCACTGAACTCTGCTCCTTCTGGAATACTTACCTTGACGCGATCGCCCGGAGATAGGGGCAATGCCAAACTAGGTGTGGCCAAGGTTAAGGTTGCAACTATGGTATTAAAAATTAAACGTTTAAGCATCGCTAGAGAAAATACGTAAGTAGCTACTTCGGAAATTAATGAGAATTAAAGACTAAAATTAGTAGTATTTACAACTAGAAAATCTAGTTTAAATTTGCCCTAATAACTAATATTTATTTGACTGGATCACTTGAGATTTAAAATAGCCTTTCTAGCAATTTTACTAGCTATTCAGCAAGCTGCAAGGCGTGGTATTACTTAATTCACGCCTCCAAATACTGATATAAATCAGGGTAGTTAGTGAAATTTAATGACTCAATTATTTGGTAGGCAAGTACAAAAAAAATTATACAAATTTTATTTGACAATTGATTCAAATTTAGTATATAAAACTAATACAGGTTTTTGAAAAGAATGCATCTCTCCTCAGTAACGCTGTTTGCCATCTCAGGAAGTGCTGGGCATCTACTAATACAAAGGCAATCAGCAATCACAGCAACCCAGTGGCTTTTCGGGGGGAAAGTCCATCTAAGCGGGTTTTAAATACCTATTGATTTTATGTTGGGTTGCTCAATAATTCCTTGATGTGACAAGCCTCTGGATTTATCCGTGGGGTCAATCCAAAATCCAAAATCCTGTTAGAGGATGACATAAGGAAACTTAAATAATCAAAGCTGTTGTTGGGTGGCGTTGTTGTTTCACCCAAGCTATTTTTGCCGGGCATCTACCAGTCAATTAACTCTGAGAATCACCATTATGGGACTCACTATTGGTCTGGTAAACACTTATTCAACGCTCAATATTGGTGATGCAGCCATCTATAGCGCCTTAACTGCTCTAGCATCTGAGGCTGAAGTTGTTGCTCAATTCCAAGATTCAGTACCGGATTACATTCCCGGTTTGCAAATTGTGCCGCAAATTAGGCATTGTGATGCCTATATTAGTGTCGGTGGCGATATTTTTAATAATGCCCGTGAAGGTTTAATGACCAAATCATTCATTGGGAATTTGCTTCAGTTAAGGCGATCGCCCAAGCATACTTTTGTATTTGGTCAATCAATTCCCCGCTCATGTCACAGTTTGAGTTTTCAAGCCTTGACCTTATGCTTGCGTCGGTTGGCTGCTGTTTGCGTGCGAGATGTGGAAAGCCATCAACGTTTAACTGCATCTGGCATCCCAGCAATTTTATCTTTTGATGCAGCATTTACTTTATCCGTGAGTGAGCAAGCCAAAGACCTAGCTGAACAGCTGTTAAAAACACTGGAAATTCAACCAGAATCAGCAGCTTTGATTTCTCTGCGTACCTTTGATTCCATGTATCGCCATGATAATGAGCAGTTTCAAAGGCAACTTGTATCCTTAAGTCGGAAATTATGCCAACAGGGATATCAACCTGTATTGCTGATTCAGTCTCAAGCTTACGGCGCTGATAATGACTTGGCTATGGCAAAGGAAATAGTGCAACAAGTACCGAAGCTGAAAATTTTTAATCCCTTTGCTTTTACACATCAACTACCTAACTGGGAATTGGTAATGGGTGCATTAGCTATTTGTCGTCTGATTGTAGCAATTAGATATCATACATCAGTTTTAGCCTTGGCCAGTGGTCGAGTTCCCTTTAACTTGTACTACTCAAATAAAGGTAAAGATTTAACAAAACGCTTACAAATTCCTGGTTGCAGCTTGGAAGAATTTAACCCAGATATTCATCTTGATGCGATCGCTGCTACCTCTGCTATTAACTTTGACCATGAAGCCATTCGTCAACAGGTAAAAGAAGATTTTCAAAACTGCTATAGCCGAGTCATTGGTTAAACCTTTTTGCACATTGAGGTAGATGAGGGAGAAGTTTCTACCTATTTAAAAATGAAGAAAATAAAAATCTATGAAACCAAAAATTTGTCATTTTGTAGGCGGTAAAGGCATGGGTTGGACTGGTGGCATTAAAGCCACATTAAAAAGTTTAGAAATGTCCTGGCTGTCGGAAAAATTTGAGTTTATGACTGCGCCTTTATCAGCAGCATCCTCTGTTATATCCAAACAACACCCTGAAGTGATTGTAGTTCATGCAGCCTCCTCCTGGCGGGGGTTACTTCCGCTATGGAAACTACGACGTTCAGCCAAGTTAATTATTAATGAACATCACTACAGTGCAGGTTTTGAAGCCTTTAATGTGCCGTCAGTGAATCGGTTTCATGGAATGTTAAAACTGGCTTACGGGATGTGCGATCGCTTAGTTACTGTTTCCCAAGGACAGCAAAATTGGATACTCAAAAACCAATTAGCGCCGACTAACAAAATTAGTGTAATTCCGTTCTCCAGGTTGATTTATCCCTTTTTCAATATTCCCCCCAAACCGAGATTGTCAAATCAACCTTTTATATTAGGTGCTTATGGGCGATTTTCCTACCAAAAAGGCTTTGATATTCTGATTGATGCAGTCAAACAAATTCCCGGTTCAAGAATTCAATTAAAAATCGGTGGTGGAGGCACAGACGAAGGCAAATTAAAACAACTAGCTGCTAACTGTCCCCATATTGAATTTGTCGGTCGCATTGATGATGTCCCTGCTTTTTTAAGTCAATGTGATGCTGTGGTTATTCCCTCCCGTTGGGAACCTTGGGGGAATGTTTGTTTAGAAGCTAGGGCTGCGGGTAAACCAATTATTGCTTCAGCAGTGGATGGTTTAAGTGAACAAATTCAAGACTTTGGCCTACTTATTCCCCCAGAAAATTCTGTAGCACTAGCTAAAGCAATTCAGGAATTAGTCAATTTACCTGCGGTTGAATTAGCACAAATAGGACAACAAGGAAAAGCTTCAGCCATCAATTCTTGGAACAATTACCTATCTAATTGGGAAGAGTTGCTGGAGGAATTGACATGAAAGCAATAGCCCAAACTTTATCCTCCTTCAAAAAAGACCGCTTTGTGCGTAACATTGGCTGGATGGGGGCTTCTGAATTAGTCATTAGAGTATTTCGTCTTGTTACCACAGTCATTCTGGCTCGGTTTTTGAGTGCAGAAGATTATGGTTTAGCTGCCATTGTGTTGATGACTTTTGAATTTATTCGTGTCTTCACCCGCAACGGTATTGCTGACAAAATTGTGCAAGCAGAAGCCGAGGAAGTGGAAGAATTATGTCGTACTGCTTATGGGTTGAATTGGGTAATTGCCTTAGTTTTATTCCTAGTTCAATGTTTGGCATCATTAGCGATCGCACAATTCTACAATAATTCCCATCTGATTCTCCCTATTTGTCTCATTGCCATTACTTACCTAATTTATCCTTTGGCAATGGTACAAACAGCCTTAATTAGAAGAGAAAACCGCTTAAATATTCTCGCCTTAATTAGTTCATTTCAAGTATCTACAGATAACATTCTGACGGCAATTTTTGCCCTTTCTGGTATGGGAATGTGGGCAATTGTTTTACCGAAGTTTTTAGTCGCACCGATTTGGATTATTCTCACCTTTAAATATCATCCTTGGCGGATGACCAAATCTTTAACATTTGAAAAATGGCAACAAATTACATCCTTTGCCAGTCGGGTACTTGGCATTGAACTACTAACAATATTTAGAGAAAATGTTGATTATCTTTTAATTGGTCGCTTTGTAGGTGTGGAAGCTTTAGGAATTTATTATTTTGCTTTTAATGCCGGATTAGGAATTAGTTTAAGTGTCATTAATGCCATCAGGGTTTCACTATTCTCTGACCTATGTGATCTCAAATCTCAGACAGAGTTATTTAGCCAACGCTATACCCAAAGTCTCCGCAAAATAGCTGTGATGATTGTACCTTTAGTGATGTTGCAATCTAGTTTATCGCCCTTCTATGTTCCCCTAATATTTGGGCAGAAATGGGTAGAAAGAGGCGCAGTACCGATTTTAATCCTAATTTGTATTTCGGCTTTATCCCGTCCCTTTGCTGATGCTGCTTCTTTAATGTTTCGTGCTTTTGGCCAACCACAAATTGAATTGCGTTGGAATCTTTTGTTTACTGCTTGTTTAGCTACTGCTATTTGTGTCGGTACAAACTGGGGAATTTTGGGTGCTGCGGTAGCTGTGACATTAACACACCTGACTTTGCAACCAATATATACGTTATGGGCAACTTTGCAAAAATTACCCAAATTCTTGCAGGAGGTAAATCCATGACAAATATTAACCCAATAGTGTCAGTAATTATTCCCGCTTATAATGCTGCCCAATTTCTGCCAGCAACAATCGCATCTGTTCAACAGCAAACTTGCTCTGATTGGGAATTATTAATAATAAATGATGGATCTACGGATGACACAGTTGCAGTTATCAGCCAATATCAAGAAACAGATTATAAAATTCATTTAATTGATCAATTAAATCAGGGAGTTTCTACTGCTCGTAATTTAGGAATAGAAAAGAGCAAAGGTCAAATTATTGCTTTTCTTGATGCAGATGATCAATGGCTTCCTGATAAACTTCAACAACACCTAAAACATTTTCAATCTAACCCCCGGTTAGGGGTGAGCTTTGCTCAAGTGGAAATATTAACTCAAACAGGTGAACCCACTGGACAAGTTTCTAGTTCCCGTTTAAATAATTTAAAACCAGAATATTTACTCTCGGAAAATCCCACCACTACTACTTCTAATTGGGTGGTTCGTAAGGAAGTATTTGCACAAGTGGGAGGCTTTTCTCCTGATATGAGTTATTCGGAAGATTTGGAATGGTTACTGCGAGTAATTTGTACTGGTGATTGGGAAATTGCGGGGATAAACCAGGTTTTAACTCGCTATCGGACTAGTTCTGCTGGGCTGTCATCGAATTTGTATCGGATGGAAACTGGTTGGAATCAATTGGTGGAAAAGGCGAAAATTTATGCTCCACAATTAGTTAAAAATCATTTTGCTTTGGCTCAAGCTCTGCATTTGCGTTATCTGGCTCGACGGGCTTTTAGGTTAAAGTTACCGGCTGCGGTGGGGGTGGATTTTATGAGTCGTGCTTTGAGTTCTGATTGGCGTTTGTTGTTTCATCAACCGCACCGAACTTTATTAACTTTGGTAGCAGTATTTGGGAGGTGGATGATGGAAAGGATTTTTCTCACGCAGAGGCGCAGAGACGCAGAGAGGAAGAGTTGAGAATTTTTGAAATTACTAATTAATATCATGTCTAAAATATCTGTGATTATTCCTGTTTATAATTCTGAAGAAACGGTCGCTGAAACGCTGGAGTCGGTTCTGGCGCAAACCTACGGCGATTTGGAAGTTATTATTGTTGATGATGGTTCGACTGATAAAAGTATTGAAATTTGTCGGCAGTTTAATGATGAGCGAATTAAGATTTTTCATCAACAAAATCGCGGTTTGGCTGGGGCGAGAAATACTGGGATTCGTCACGCGCAAGGGGAGTTTTTAGCTTTTGTTGATAGTGATGATTTATGGTTGCCAGAAAAGGTAGAAAAACATCTTCAACATTTGGATAGTTCGCCTAATGTTGGGGTAAGTTTTTCCCGTTCTCGATTTATTGATGAGCAAGGTAAACCTTTGGGTATTTATCAAATGCCTAAGTTAACAAATATTACTCCCGAATATCTGTTCTGTCGTAATCCTATTAGTAATGGATCTTCGGTGGTAATTCGCAGGGTTGTTTTGGCAGATATTAAGTTTGAAGATAATCTTTATGGGGAGGTGGAAGATTTCTATTTTGATGATCGTTTTCGTCAGTCTGAAGATATTGAATGTTGGTTACGTATTGCTTTACAAACAAATTGGGAAATAGAAGGTATTCCTGAAGCTCTTACTCTTTATCGTTTAAATAGTGGTGGTTTGTCGGCTAATCTTCTCAAACAATATGAATCTTGGGAACAAATTCTTGTGAAAACCAAAGTTTATAATCCTGAATTTATTGAGAAATGGGGTAATAAAGCTAAAGCCTATCAATTACGATATTTGGCACGACGAGCTACAAGACAAAGAGCTTCAAAAATGGCAGTTAAGTTACTAAATCAATCTTTGGTTACTTATTGGCGGATTATTTTGGAAGAACCTCGACGCACGTTTATCTCTTTGATTGCTGCCTATCTATTATGGTTACTACCGAAATCAATCTACCAGTGGTTAGAGCAATTAATCATGCAAATTACAGGAGCAACTCAGCAACAACGTATTCAAAAGGAACAAATGAGTTAGGAAAGAAAATTTTAGATTTTAGATTGAAGTGGATCAAAACAATCCAAAATCCAAAATTGCATCACCAATTACCAATTACCAATTACCAATTATGACAGTTTTATTAGTTTGTTCTTCTGGTGGACATTTTAAAGCTCTGCAACAATTACGTCCTTTTTGGGAAAATCAAGAGCGAGTTTGGGTGACTTTTCGCACTAAAACTACAGAAGCAGAATTAACTGAAGAACAGGTGTATTGGGCTTACAGTCCTACTAATCGAAATCTTCCAAATTTGTGCAGAAATCTGCTTTTATCTTGGCAATTAATTACAAAAATTCGACCAGATGTAATTATCTCTACTGGTGCTGGTGTGGCTGTTCCTTTTCTAATTTTAGGCAAATTATTGGGAAGCAAAACTGTATTTATTGAATCGGTAACACGGGTGAATACTTTAAGTTTGTCAGCGAAATTAGTTTTACCTTTTCTGAGTGTTTTATATGTGCAGTGGCCGCAATTACAAGTCCGTTATCCTCAAGCTGAACTTGTCACTCCCCATGAGGTTTTAAGTTGTTAAAAAAGCTTTATTCCCTATTCCCTATTCCCTATTCCCTCTTTAATTTATGATTTTAGTCACTGTTGGTACAGAACAATATCCTTTTAATCGTCTGATGCAATGGGTTGAGGTGTTGTTACAGTCGGAAATGATTCAAGAAGAAGTGGTTGTTCAGTACGGTAACTCCACTATTTTACCGGCTGGTGCAAAGGTTTACCGTTTTCTCAAGGAAGAAAAGTTTCAAGATTTGATTAATGAAGCGCGAATTGTGATTGCCCATTGTGGTGAAGGAACTTTACTGCTTTTGGATTCTTTGGATAAGCCTTATATTTTGGTTTCGCGCAGTCAAGAGTTTAAAGAACACGTTGATGATCATCAGGTAGAACTTGGTTTAGCACTATCGCAAATTAATGTTCCTGTTGCTTGGTGTCCTGGAGATTTGGTGCGGTTTATAGATGCCCCTAGAAAGGTTTCTGTTGCTGATGTTTCTCATGCTAGTGCGATCGCTCTTTGTCAGAGTTTACAATCTCGTTTTGGTCAAAATCTTAACTAATTTTAAGTAGGTAAAAATCATGGTTACTCATACCAATACAACAATATCTTTAGTGACTTCTCGGTTTAATAATACTCTTTTAGTCCAGTTACCACCGCGATTAACTGTGATAGAAGCTGTATCCTTTCGGGAATCTTTTAAACAATGGGTTGAAGATACTACTGTTACTAAAATCATTTTGGATTTTGGACAAACTACAATTATTGATAGTAGTGGGATTGGTTCACTCATCACAAATATCAAATCAGCAAAGGCTAAAAACGTTCAATTAACTGTTTGGAGTCTTAACCCCCAGGTGAAATTAGCTTTTTCCCTAGTCGGTTTGGATAAAATCTTGACTATTGAAACCGATACTGAGGCAATTATCCCTACTGTCAGTCGTAAATCTCAACAGCGTCCACCTTTAACCCATCCTTCGGTGCGATCGCCTATTAAACGAACAATTGATATTGTAGGGGCAATTCTGGGCTTGGGTGTGACTGCTGTGCTGTTTGTGCCGATTGCGATCGCCATTAAACTTGATAGTCCTGGACCTATACTATTTAGTCAAACTCGTTGTGGTTGGATGGGAAGACGATTTAAAATTTGGAAGTTTCGCTCAATGGTGATAAATGCTGAAGCTCTCAAATCTACCATTAATAATCAAGCTTCTGGCGCTTTTTTCAAAAATGATCATGACCCCCGCATTACCCGTGTTGGTCGCTTTCTTCGCAAAACTAGTTTAGATGAATTTCCCCAATTTTGGAATATCCTCATGGGAGATATGAGTTTAATTGGTACTCGTCCACCCACTCCCGATGAGTTAGAACAATACGAAATCTTTAATTGGCAAAGGTTGGATGTCAGACCAGGATTGAGTGGTGAATGGCAGGTCAATGGGCGCTCAAAAATTCGCAACTTTGAAGATGTAATTAAACTCGATTTGCGCTACCAAGAAAATTGGAGTCTTGGTTACGATTTTCAACTCATGTTGAAAACATTTGTTGTAGTTTTTAACAAGGATTCAGGGGCTGTATAAGAGATTTTTTTAATTTAAAACAGCTTACCTTTTTACGAAATTTTCATGGACACAAATTTATTACTCCATAATTTTAGTCTACAAGTTGTTAGCGATCTTGATGCAATGGCAACGGTTGTAGAATGGTTCGATCAATTCAAAAATACACAGATACCTTATCAAATATGGCTAGAAGGACAGACTGCTTTGCTGGAAGGTTTTACAAATGTTGTGCGTCATGCTCACAGCCATCTTAGTCCTGAAACTCCTGTTGATTTAGAAGTACAAATTTGTTCTGAATATTTCCAAATTCGGATTTGGGATCAAGGTGATATTTTCGATTTAGAAGCAGCTTTAGAAAGTTTCTATCAAGAAACTAGCCAAAGTGAATTTGATCCTTTAGAACATGAATCTCAATGGGGCTGTATCTTTTTTCTCAAACTTAGAAAAGACTATGGTTGGACAATTAGTTATATTCGTGAATTGGAAAATAGAAACTGTTTGCTACTGAAGAAACGATTAGCTATTTGATCATGCTAAATTCCTGTCCCGATGTTTCACAATATTTTTAACCATCTGAAAATTGATGGTTGATTTTCTAATGTTGTGTGATATTTTTTCAATTGTGCTGTAAATTAATAGCACCAAATTTCAAGATGTCTATTTCAAGTAAAATTATGAATTTGCAAGTCAAACTGATTCAGCCCCAAGGCATTTTTAATAGTAAAAAGGGTAATCAAATCCGCGAAGAAGTGGATGAACTGATAACATCAGACATCAAAACTATTTTGATTGATTTTAAAGATGTTACATTTATGGATAGTGCTGGTTTTAGCGCCTTGCTGATGACGCTAAAAGTAGTTCGACAAAAAAATGTTAGATTGGTACTCTGTTCTATTAACGAGCAAATAAAAATGGTCTTTGATATGACTAACACACATCAATTTTTTGAGGTGTTACCGGATCAGGCATCATTCGTATCTGCTTAATACAGCACTTCCCACTGTTATAAGGTACACACCTTGCGGGCAATATGCCCGCACCACAAGGGTTGTACCTCACTCAAGTGAAATCTGCTGTAAATTCTGCATTCTTGCTTTGCTAGAGCAATTTTTCAGGTGTGCTGGTGTATGCAGTTTATGATGGCTATTTATGACAAATGATCGGGCTATTGAATCAAAACAATTCAGTCTTGACCCTGACCAATTTGCAGCTTTGTTTCCCTTTCATTTGGTCATAGATCGAGACATGAAGATTCTCCAAGCGGGTGGGGTGCTTCAGCGCATTCTTGAACCTATTTTAATTGTTGGTAGTTCTCTAGAAGAACATTTCCACATTAATCGCCCTAAATGTCCAGTCAACTTTGCAGCTATTAACCAGCATACACGTTCGTCAAAAGAAGGAGCTTCCCCATCGCTGTTTCTGTTGCAATCCCACCACAAGGAAATGCAGCTAAAGGGAGAGATGGTATATCTAGAGGCATCTGATCATCTGCTGTTTCTTGGTTCTCCCTGGATTACCGAGATTACCGATTTAAAAAAACTGGACTTGAAGCTCGATGATTTTCCTCTCTACGACTCAGTTGCAGATTATTTGTTTCTTTTGCAGGCTAAGAATTCAGCTCTGACAGATGCCAAAAAACTCACCGCCAGACTTACATCTCAACGGGCTGAATTACGAGCAACAGCATCAAGATTGAGAACAGTAATTGAAAGTTTACAAGCTGGTGTGCTATTAGAAGATGAAAACCGACACGTTATCCTAGCAAATCAGGAATTTTGTGATCAGTTTAGCATTCCTGTTGCTCCAGAAGCTTTACAAGGCATAGATTGTCAGCAAGCAGCACAGACGAGCAAACAACTCTTTGCTGAACCAGAGAAATTTATCCAGCGAGTGGATGAGATTCTCAGCCAGAATCAAATAGTTCTCAATGAAGAATTGCTACTGGAAGATGGGCGAATCTTGGAACAGGATTATATACCTATTGTGGTTGATCAAAAATTTTATGGTCATCTGTGGAAATACCGCAATATTACCCAACGCAAACAAGCTGAAAATGCACTTCGATTAAGTGAAGAAAGGTTAAAGCTGGCTTTAGGGGCTGTAGATGAAGGACTCTGGGATTGGAATCTGGTGACTGGAGAAGTTTATCGCAGTCCACGTTGGTTTACAATGCTGGGTTATGCACCAGAAGAACTAGAAAACGATATCAAGTTGAAAATTCGGTTGATCCATCCAGAGGATCTTTCCCTCATGCAAGAGCGACTGATAGCACATCTCAAGGGTGAAACACCTTTTTATGAGGTAGAAGTCAGGTTTTTTACCAAATCTGGAGAATGGAAGTGGATTCTAGATCGGGGTAAGTTAGTCAGCCGCGATTCTCAAGGTAGAGCGATGAGAATGGTGGGAACCCATTTAGATATTACTGAACGCAAACTCTCAGAAGCCGCACTACAGCAACAATATGAACGGGTGCTACTGCTCAAGCAAATTACTGAAGAAATCCGCCAGTCTTTGCAATCGGAAAAAATTCTCCAGACAACAGTGACGGAAGTGCAACGGATTTTGCAGTGCGATCGCGTGGTTATCTTCCAAATTAACCCTGATGGTAACGGCAAAGTTGTCCAGGAGGCAGTCGTTCCTGGATGGTCAGTCACTCTAGACCAAGATATCAATGATCCTTGTCTGAAGGCTGGATACTTTGACTTTTATCGTCAAGGGCGGATTACTGTTATTTCCGATGTGGAAACGGCAGGATTTCAACCTTGTCATCTGGAATTTTTACAGCAGTTTCAGGTGAAAGCCAATCTGGTTGTCCCGATTTTAGTGCGAGAAGATTTGTGGGGATTATTAATTGCTCATCAGTGCGATCGCCCTAGACAATGGACCCAATTAGAATTAGATCTCCTCAAACACTTGGCTGATCAAATGGGTGTTGCTCTCACCCAAGCACAGTTACTAACTCAAGAAACCCATCAAACTAATCTGTTAGCACTGCAAAATGAAGAACTAAACCTGGCCAAGCAAACGGCAGAGACTGCTAACATGGCCAAAAGTAATTTTCTGGCTACCATGAGTCATGAAATTCGCACCCCCATGAATGCCATTATCGGTATGAGTGGAATGCTCTTGGATACTACCTTGACTCCTGAACAACTCGACTGTGTAGAAACCATTCGCAACAGTAGCAATGCACTACTGACGATTATTAATGATATTCTCGACTTTTCTAAGATTGAATCTGGCAAATTAGAGTTAGAAGCACAGCCTTTTGATTTGCGTCTTTGTGTGGAAGAAGCCCTAGATTTGTTGGCTCCCCAAGCTGCCTCAAAAGGAATTGAATTGATGTACCTAATAGAGCCAGATGTACCTACATTTATGACTGGCGATATTACGCGTCTGCGCCAAATTCTCTGGAATTTAATGAGTAATGCCGTTAAATTCACCAAAATCGGCGAAGTAGTGGTGACAATTACAGCTAGGCCGCTGGTTTCAACTTCTGGACGCTATGAGTTGCAATTTGCAGTCAAAGACACAGGTATTGGCATTCCCCGCGATCGCTTACATCGACTCTTTAAACCCTTCAGTCAGGTTGATGTCTCCATGACTCGACGTTACGGTGGCACAGGCTTGGGATTAGTCATCAGCAAACGGCTGTGCGAGATAATGGGGGGGAGGATGTGGGTAGATAGTCAACCAAATCAAGGCTCGACTTTCTATTTCACTGTTATTTTGCCAGTTGATCCGTCGGCTATTAATAGTCTCACCACTGCTGATCCTGAATTAGTCGGTAAGCGGTTACTCTTAGCAGTCCATAACACCAATTTAAGAAAATGCTTAACCTTGCAACTTCAGAGTTTGGGATTGGATGTCCAAGTTGGGGAATCTAATACTACTATCCTGCAATATCTGAGGCAAGAACAACCCTTTGCTCTGGCTATCTTGGATATTGATCACCCAGATTTAGATTGTCTTAATCTCACAGATAAGATTCGTGCTATACCCAAACAGAAGGATTTACCTTTGGTGATGTTGAGTTCTAAAGGCAAGCACACCTTAGAAGTGAAACAGGTAGCAGCTGAGTTTACTGCCTTTTTACATAAACCTGTGCGTCAGTACCAGTTACACAATACGCTGTTACAAATTGTTCGTGGTAGCTGGTTTACCCAAGGTACTCCCCAGTCTATCATTCCCTCTTACTCTCGGTTGCCTAAACCCAATCTCCCCACCGTTGATAGGAAGTTTGCGGAAAGCTTACCCCTAAAGATTCTGCTAGTTGAAGATATATTGGTTAATCAGAAAATTGCCCTGAAGATGCTGCATCGGTTGGGTTATCGGGCAGATGTGGCTAATGATGGATGTGAAGCCTTAGAAGCGTTGCAAAGGCAACTTTATGATGTGGTATTTATGGATATCCAGATGCCTGAAATGGATGGGTGGGAAACGACTCGTCGTGTGCGTGGGGACTTTTCCCAGGATGCTCAACCTTGGATTATTGCTATGACTGCCCATGCTCGTCCAGAAGATCGTCAAGAGTGCCTGAGTATCGGGATGAATGATTATATTAGTAAGCCGATTAGTTTGGAAGGGCTGGAAGCAGTTCTGAAACAATATGGCACTCAGCAGCATCAAGCTACAAAACCTGTTACTGATATTGTATTAACCTCCTCTAAGCAGCAATCAGTTATTGACGAGAGTGTTCTGGAAAATCTGCGTAGTATGGCAGGAAGTGAAGGCGACCAGTTAATTGCGGAACTGATCCAAGCATATTTAGAAGATACCCCAGTCAGAATTCAGGCAATTAAAAATGCTCTTGCCTCGGAAAATCGAGCTAATCTCAAGAAAGCGGCTCATGCTTTGCGATCGCCCAGTGTTAGTATAGGTGCAGTCCAATTGGGTAAAGTCTGTGAGACTTTGGAATATAATGCACAGAATCAATCATTAGCACAAATCGCTAATCTGGTTAATCAAATAGAGAGCGAATATAAAAATTTAATCTCAGTTATGGAAAGTTTTTTATATTAATATCATATCCGATTGAAAGTAAGTGGGCGTTAAAAATTGTCGTGATGACAAGGGAACAGGGAACAGGCAACGGGGAAGAGGGTTTTGGTGAATTTACTTTTTGTTACATACTACTCTTCGAGAAGCCGCTGCGCGTCTACGGTTTTTTCCCACCGACTTACTAATACTGATTATATCTGTTAGGTTAGGTAATTACCAGTTATGCTTGAAATATCTGATTATAAACTCAAAATTTTAGTCATTGATGATGATCGAATTATCCAAATAGTTCTTAAACAAACACTTCAAGGACAGGGATATGAAGTTCTTCTCGCTTCTAGTGGTGTACAAGGTATTGAGCAAGCTTATCAACATCATCCAGCCTTGATTATTTGTGATTGGCAAATGGATGAAATGGATGGTTTAGAAGTATGCCGTATTATTAAATCTGAACCATCTTTATCAACAACATTTTTTATCCTCCTTACCTCACGTACAGCCGTTGAAGATAGAGTTGAAGGTTTAGATAATGGTGCAGATGATTTCTTGAGCAAACCCATTGATGTGAGTGAACTAAAAGCACGAGTGCGAGCAGGACTCAGGTTATATCAAACTAACCAAGAGCTTCAGAGATTAGCTGAAGATTTACAAATTCAGAAACAACTTTTAGAAACGGAATTGCATGAAGCTGCTGATTATGTTACATCTATTTTACCTGAACCAATGTCAGGATTAGTGACTATTAATCACAGGTTTTTACCTTCTCATCAATTAGGTGGTGATTGCTTTGATTACTACTGGTTAGATGAAGAAAACTTAGTTATTTATCTTTTAGATGTTTCTGGACATGGATTAGCCGCTGCACTCCCTTCCATTTCTGTACATAATTTGTTGCGTTCACAAACTCTACCTCAAGCAAATTTTCATCAACCATCTGAAGTTCTCAACGCTTTGAATGAAGTTTTCCAAATGGAAAAACATAACGCCCGTTACTTTACCATTTGGTATGGGGTTTTTAACATTGAGTCTTATCAATTAACCTATTCTACTGCTGGACATCCACCAGCTTTATTAATTTCTCAATCAACTGACTCTAGTATAGATATCAAACAGTTAATTACTCCCAGTATGCCCATCGGAGCATTTGCAGAAGGAGCATATAAAAATGCTGTATGTAAAATTCAACCATCTAGTAAAATCTATGTTTTTAGCGATGGAGTTTATGAAGTTGAACTGCCTGATGGTACACTGTGGAAATTGAATGATTTTATCAATTTATTGACTAGATTTAATCATCATTTTCTGAATTTAGACGATGTTTTAACAGCTATTAAAACTGCTACAGCTAGTCAATCATTTACAGATGACTGCTCTTTATTAGAAATTAATTTTGCCTCTTCAGTTTCAATACGACATCACCGTGGTCGGGCAGCAGGAGGGATTGACTATTAAATTAAATCAGCCCGTGGTTTAAAGCTTTCAACTTCCCGCAATTTTTCATAAAGTTGTCTTTCTTCCTCTGTAATATTTTTCGGTGTAACTATCTGAATTTCTACTAATTGATCACCACGTTTTCCGTTTTCACCAGGATAACCTTTATTAGCTAATCTAAACCTTTGACCTGATCTAACTGCGGGAGGAATGGTCATTTTTACAGGACCATCTAGGGTTGGTGCTTCGACTTGTCCTCCTAAGACTGCTTCACTGGGAGTTACAGGGATTTGACAGAAGATGTTAGAACCTTCTAGTTTAAATAACAGATGGGGGTCAACGGTAATTTTTAAGTATAAATCACCACCACCAATGCCTTGATTTCGCAAGCGGATAGTTTGACCTGTTACCATAGCAGGGGGCATAGTTACTTCTAGCGATCGCCCATCTTCTAAGCGTATTCTTTCATTACCACCTTGATAAGCTTTTTCTAGTGGTAAAGTTAGTCTCGCTTCTATATCCCTACGAGTGGTACGGGGTGGGGTGTTTACTGTGTAAGCAACTTTGGTTCTAGGAGTCCGAAACGGGTCGCTAGTGGTTGTATTTCCTGGGGTAGTTCTGGTATCTTTGCGACTGCTGACACCGATGACTGTATTAATAAAACTTTCAAAATCAGGAAACTCACTAGGATCTACTTCTTGACTGCTGCGACTGCTAGGACGATTATCTCCCCAGCCTTTTGGTTTTCCTGTTTGTTTATTTCCACCAGCAAAACCTTTTTGTTTCCAATAGAGGCTAAACTGGTCATATTGCGATCGCCGATTGGGATCGGAAAGAATTTCATAAGCCTCACCGATAGTCTTAAATTTTTCTTCTGCTTCCTTGTTACCAGGATTAAGATCAGGGTGATATTGCCTTGCTAATCTGCGATAAACTTTTTTAATTTCTTCGCTAGAGGCATCTTTTGTTACTCCCAAAATCTCATAATAATCGCGGAAATTCTGCAAGTTTTGCATAGGTACTTATCAGTTATTAGTTATCAGTGGGAACAGGGAACTCTTAACAGGGAACAGGGAATAGAAAAATTAAAAAACTCTTAGAACTCCTGACTCCTAGAACTCCTGATGCCTTAATCTAAAATCCAAAATCTAAAATTGCTTTACAACCAATCATCTTCATCATCCCAGTTATCCTGATAGCTGGGACGGCTTCTGCGTGGGGGAGGACTATCATTGTATGAGGAAGAGCGATTTTCTCGACCATAGTCTCTAACATAGTCCTTACCATAAGAATCTCGTTCCCGATAGGTATCTCTGGAAGAATCCCGTTCCCGTTCTTTATCACCAGTGAAGATGTCGCGGATAGCGCCAAATAAGTCTTCGTCTTCATCTTCAGCATAATACTCACGCACTTCTCGATTTAGCTCATACAGAGCATCTTGCAAGTCAGAGTAAGCCTGATCAATGCCGCGATCATCATCATCTTTTAAACTTTCGCGCAGTTCGCGGCAAATATTATCAATGCGTTGACGACGGTTACGGGCAAACTGCATTCCCATTTCTAAGGCTACTTCCCGCAATTGCCGTTCTGCTTGTAAAATCAACGCTTCGGAACGAGTCCGCTTTTCTACCCGTTCTTTACGTTCCCGGTCAATATCAGCATACCTCTGAGCATCCTGAATCATGCGGTTAACTTCCGACTCACTCAAGGTAGAAGCGCCTTGAATTGTGATACTCTGCTCTCTGCCAGTGGTGCGATCTAAAGCTGTTACTTGTAAAATACCGTTGGCATCTATATCAAAAGATACTTGAACTTGGGGGATACCTCTGGGTGCTGGGGGGATACCATACAGCTTAAACCGTCCCAATGACTTGTTATCTGCCGCCATTTCCCTTTCTCCCTGGACTATGTGTATTTCTACACTATTTTGGTTATTTTCCGAGGTAGAAAAAATATCCGACCGCCGTACTGGTATAGTTGTGTTACGGGGAATCAGTTTTTTCATCACGCCACCGATGGTTTCTAATCCCAAGGATAAGGGTGTGACATCTAATAGTAGTACATCCTTCATTTCCCCGGCGAGAATGCCCGCCTGAATAGCTGCGCCTACAGCCACCACTTCATCAGGGTTGACGTTTTCGCTGGGTTCTATGCCAATTAAATCTTGTACTAGCTGTTTCACCATTGGTATTCTGGTTGAACCGCCTACTAGTACAACTTCTTCAATATCTACCGGGGAAAGTCCGGCATCTTTTAACGCCCTTTTCACAGGTATGCGTACTCGACTGATTAAGTCATCACACAAGCCTTCAAATTGGGAACGGGTGAGGCGAGTTTCTAAATGTTTGGGTCCATCCTCTGTAGCGGTGATGAAGGGTAAATTAATATCGGTGACGCTGACAGCAGAAAGTTCGATTTTAGCTTTTTCTGCGGCTTCCATCAGTCGTTGTAGGGCTTGGCGATCGCGTCTTAAATCCACACCTTCTGTCTCTAAAAATTTCTCCGCCAACCAATCAACTATTTTCCTGTCAAAATCATTACCACCTAATTGTGTATCTCCGCTGGTGGATTTAACTTCAAATATGCCGTCACCTACTTCCAAGATAGAGACATCAAATGTCCCACCACCCAAGTCAAAAACTAAGATGGTTTCCAAATCACCCCGATCTAATCCGTAAGCCAAAGAAGCTGCTGTGGGTTCATTGAGAATGCGTAACACTTCTAAACCAGCTATTCTGCCGGCATCACGGGTGGCTTGGCGTTGGGAATCATTAAAATAAGCTGGAACAGTAATTACAGCCCCAGTCACAGGTTCACCTAAGTAGCGACTAGCGTCATTTGCTAACTTCTTCAGCACCATAGCTGAAATTTCTTCTGGGGCAAATTCCTTATTTAACCGAGGACAGGCAACTTTAATATTGCCCATTTCATCTTTACGAATCGTGTAGGGTACACGCTTGGAATCAGGGTTAAGTTCACCGTATCTGCGTCCAATAAAGCGTTTAACTGCAAAAAAGGTATTTTGGGGATTCAGAACGGTTTGCCGTCTGGCCATTTGTCCAACCACCCTTTCCCCTTCTTTACTGAAACCAACGACGGAGGGGGTGGTTCGCATACCTTCAGCATTGGCAATCACCACCGGCTTGCCACCCTCCATTACGGCGACTACTGAGTTGGTTGTACCCAAGTCGATGCCGACTACCTTGCCCATGCGTTCCTCTTCTCCTGCTGCGTGTTTTACTACATCTATATATTATGATTGGGTAGCTTTGTCTCTAGCTTGCTGCTCAATGATGAAAACCGCCCAATGGTATAATTATCATCATTGGTTCCACAATTAAATAAATTTTAGCTCAAGGTGCTACTTGCCAAACTAGGATAGCATTTGTAGAGAGGGAACAGGGAAAGAGGCAAGGGAGCAGGGAGCAAGGGAGAAGATTTTTCCCAATCACCAGTCACCAATCACCAATCACCAATCACCATCCCGACTTTGACTTTAAAACAACGATTACTAAATCATCTCCAAGAAATAGCACGGGAACGCGATCCTTATATGGCCAGCGTGGGACATTTCTTTGTCCAAGAATACATCCGCCAGCAATTAGGACAGTGGGGAAGTGTGGAAATCCACACCTTTAAAGTAGGCAGTAAAAGCTGTAATAACCTGATTTTAAATTTACCTGCCCAAATCAACAAACAACAAGCCAATTTACCACCTATTTTAATTGGCGCTCACTATGATGGTGTCCCTGGTACGGTTGCGGCTGATGATAATGCTACTGGTGTGGCAGTTTTATTAGAATTTGCCAGAAATTTCGCCCAAGCACCAGCTAGATATCCTTTGCGACTGGTGGCTTTTGATATGGAAGAATATGGTTTGTTGGGTAGTGCTGACTATGCTAACTTGTTACGCCAACAAGGGCAAAGTTTACGCTTAATGATATCTTTGGAGATGTTAGGATATCGTGATTCTACTCCTGGTTCGCAAAGATATCCAGCTTTTTTAGATAAATTTTACCCAAATACTGGAGATTTTATCGCTTTAATTGGTAATTTTCGGACTTTTGGTGATTTAATTAGTCTCAGTCGCAGTATTAGTCAAGTCAGTGTACCTAGTCAATGGCTACCAGCACCTAGTCGGGGTTTACTGATTCCCCAAACTCGACTTAGTGACCATGCACCTTTTTGGGATCAGGGTTATCCAGCGATGATGGTGACAGATACGGCGTTTATGCGAAATCCCAATTATCATAAACCGAGTGATACTATTGCTAGTTTGGATTTAGATTTTCTTACTGGTGTTTGTCAGGGTTTGGAAATGGGTATTAGGCAGTTGTAAGAACTTGGAGGTTCAAAATAGGTAAGTATTCAGCTATAGCAATCGTTCATACATACCCAGATACCCGACTTCTGGGATCAATTTATCATTTATGGACACAATAAATAAAAGAAGTCGGGGATATTATCAACTTACCTGAATTCTTACGAAGAATCAAAAATATATGAGCAATTTGTTCAAGAAGTATTTTCAGTTTTACATAAATAATTGCTATTGAGATAATATTAATATCACATATCTTCTTCACATGAATGCACACTGGGAGTCAAACTAATTAAATCATCAATATTCCTTTTCATGGTATTACAAATTGCATCTAATGGTAAGTCATTATGATCATAACCAAAGGGATTTTCGATTTCTAAACCAATGGCTTCAATACCCAATAAGGTAAAACTGACTAAAGCAGATATAAACCCTGTCCACCAACCAAGACTCTCGACAATTTGAAACGGTAATAATAGACAATAAAGTAATAGTAATTGTTTGAGGTGAATCGCATAAGCGAGAGGAATTGGTGTTTTTAAAATGCGTTCACAAGCCCCTAAATTATCAACTAAAATATTTAATAATTTTTGCATTGCAGCTAATTGATAGCTATTGATGCAATTACGGTTATATTGCTGTTGTAAGTAATCGCTAATCCAAAAAGCTACCTCTAGAGGGGGATTATTCATTGTTTTCAGATTAAGATAACAAGATGTTGGTATTAATTCTTCTAATTCGCTATTTACACTTTCTCCTCGTAAATGCAGTTTAGTGGCTACAGCAAAACCTACTAACAATTTTAAGGCTTTAATTTTTTTATCTTTATCGTTGGTGTTAATTTCATCAACAGATACCCAAATTTGTCGTGATAAATTGCGGACTGTATTAACTATTGAACCCCAAATTTTTCTTCCTTCCCAAAACCGTTCATAAGCTGTATTTGTCCGAAATACTAATAATAAACCTAACACAATGCTGGGAATCACACTCCCTAAAATTGGTTGAGCAACGGGAAGCTTAAAATGGTAAAGTACAGAAACTAAAACTCCAAAAATTCCGCATCCAATAACTCGTCGATAAATTGCCGTAATTACAGAACCTTTAATCTGTAAGGCCATTTTAAACCATTGAAACCTTTCATTGTTCATGTAGATGTAGTTTTCTTAAATTTAGTGGTTTGGTGAATGTAGCACAAGTGGTGATGATGTAAAAATTATAAATCTAATGGTGGCATAATTGCTAATTATATTTAGGTTAGATAGTCACAAACATAGCAAGTATCAAGCTATTAAGTAAACCGCTCAAGCTGAAGACTTCTCTAAAAACATGAACCAAACCATATTTCATCTCGCTTTTCCCGTCACCAATATCTCTGAAACCAAAGCCTTTTATGTTGATGGCTTAGGCTGCATTCCAGGGCGAGAAAACCCCCATGCTTTGATTCTCAACCTTTATGGACATCAATTAGTTGCACATATTACTAAAGACATTTTAAACCCGCAAAAAAGTATTTATCCCCGACATTTCGGCTTAATTTTTACTTCTGAACAAGATTGGCAGGAATTACTAGAAAGGGCAAAAATTAAACAGCTAAATTTTCGAGAAGAACGAAAAAGCCGCTTTATTGATTCTCCCTTAGAACATGATACTTTCTTTTTAGAAGATCCTTTTTATAATTTAATAGAATTTAAATATTATCGACATTCCGAGGCAATTTTTGCAAGTTATGAATATACAGAAATTGGTGATAGGTAATAGGTAATAGGTAATTGGTAATTAGTGATTGGTGATTGGGAAAATTAACTAATGACTAATGACTAATGACTAATTGGTTCATCTAATGCTGTTGCTACTACTTCAAAAGTTCTCTTATCTGTTAACATCCAAGGATGCAGGGCAACGGGTAAAATAACTTCCTTGCCAAAAGGCATTTTTGAACTCTCCGCAGGTACAATCATTAAATCATAAGGTGTCCAAATAGATGTAAAATTTAACTTTTTCAACATTTCTACATCGGAATTTAAGTCATTTAGAAAATCACTATCAGGCTGCATTTGTAAAGCACCCTTTAACCAAGTTAAATATGCAATATTTGTTCCCTGATGTGGTGAGGAAATGGTAATAAACCTCTTAACTCTCTCTATTCCTCCCAATCTTTGAATATAATAACGGCTGACTATTCCCCCCATACTAAAACCTACTATGTCTAATGGTTGTTCTGGTGCAAAGTTAATGTTTACATAATCTGCTACTTGCTGTGCTAATTTGTCTAAAAGCTCAGAACCGTTATTAGGAATTAAATCTAGTGTACACACTATCCTACCTTGCTTTCCCAGATAACGTACCATTTTGTTGAAAACTGCGCCTGTATCGTTAATTCCGTGTACTAATAAAACAGGATTACGCTTTTTTGTTTTGGTATCCATAGTAATACTTTTGAAATACATCTGTAAGAAATTGTCAGTATTCATAAAATCCAATTTTAGGGGATTCTGTAGAAAATATAACCAAGTACCAAAGCTATCAACCCAGAGACTGTGACAGTTTTTGCAGCCAACCAGTTATTGTTAAATTTTATTAAGAAAAGTCTCAGAATCTTGCTCCTAGTTACGGTAAAATTTAATAATTAATTCGCAGTCTCTATAGGTTGCTAATGGTTGTAATAAAGTCATAACAATTGCCCTATAGTATGACTACAAGGTGATTAAGTAAAAATCCCTAGAATTATTACCGGAAGCAGTTATGGCAACAAAATGTAAAATTATGCTGCAATAATTAACAATTACGGTGATATTGCAAAATATTAAAAGCAGGAGAAATTGTCATGTTTGGATTTATCAAAAATTTAATCGGTGGGATTTTGGGTTTCATTACTGGGCTATTTGGGAAGAAAGACAGTTACTACTTGGAACTCAAGGACGAAGTTGGTCAACCCAAACCAGCAGTAGCTACACCAGCAGCAGCAGCAAAAGCAGCACCAGCGAAAGTAGCAGCAGTCAAGGAAACAGCTACACCAGCTAAAGCAACTACAGCAGAACCCGCTAAACCAGTAGCACCAACGGAAACCACTTTTGCACCCCAGTATTTAGTTCCTTCATATTCTGGTACTCGTCGTCGTCCAGGTGCGAACATGAATACTTATCTAGATATGGCGCGTCAAGCCAAAGTACCTGGGTAATATCCACATCCCCGACTCCTCACACAAGCCGGGGGTATCAAATCTAAAATTCCTGTAACTATGATTTTGTTGAACCATTTTGTACAAAAATAATTCCACTATATAAGTGAAATGCTGAATCCCAATTAGTATTTTCTCTTCTCAATAGTTGGATATGAGAAGGAATATGATTAATAACTTCTGTTTGATCTAAAACTGTTTCCCCAAAAGGTGGAAATTCTGACCAAACTTTGACTTGAGGTAACTTCTGATTAACCCAGTCCATTAAACCATTCCAATTAATTCTGATTGTATTTTGTGTGGGTTGGGAAATGATTTTTAAACCTTGTTGAAATTCATAGCCATTGTCATAAATTCGTAAAATTGTCCGCCTTCCCGGTAGGTGTAAATCACAAAATTGGGCATAGTCTTGAGTTTGGGTTTTGCGTTCTATTTTTCCACGGACATTGATATCTACTACCTGCTCAAAAATAGGTAATAGTCCAATAACTCTAGCTGTGATTTCTGACCACTCAAAGCTAAAAGAACCTAGTTGATGTTCCCAATTGAGACATACAACATTTGGGTTTTGTGATGAGTTGGAGAAATGTTTGACTTGATATACTTGAATTTGTTGAATTTGTGATATTCTCAGCCAAAAGCAGGGAATTCCAGCCTGTTTTAATTGTGTTCCGTAAAGTTGAAGTTCGCCGATTTTCCCTGTCCGGTAGACTCGCCAACTACGACTTGGTAGTGTTAGCCTAGCTGTATAAGTATCTATTTGCATGATTTCGGCAAATTTGGGCGCAGCTATAGTTTTTTCTTCACTATTGATTGGTTCTAAAACTAATATTCCCTGCTCACTACTATCTGGTTTTGATGTTGCTTGAATAATAGCTCTTTGTCTTTCTTCTTGCTGTATTTCTTTTATTCGCTGTAAACCTTGACGTGCTTGTGACAAGATTTTGTTATTTACTGTTACTTTTAACAGTTGACGATAGATTTTTTCTGCTTCCTGTCGCTTTCCTGAAACTTCTTGTAAACGTGCGAGATAAAAATGCACCCAAGGATTTTCTGGTGACTCTTTGAGTAGGGGTTTGATTAATTTAGCTGCGGTTTGATAGTCTTTGCGTTCAAAGGCGGCGATAACTTCTTCCAGCATAACTTTTAATAAACTTGATATGTGTTGTGGCTCGCGCCAAGAAGCAAAGACGCAAAAAAAGCGTTATTGTTGTGCGTGAGATATATCATTTATATAGCAGGAGTCAGGAGTCAGAATTCAGAATTCAGAATTCAAGAGTAAAACCCTTTTGTAGTGGGAGTTTCATGATTAATTCATATCCTTAACCACCCTGTCCAATGCTATACTTCACAAGCAGCCGCAATCAAGGATAATGCAACAATTGGTGCGGTGACGGCGCGGAGAATACGAGAACCAAGGGAAACAGGCTGAAATTTGGCTGTTAGGGCTATTTCAATTTCTTTATCTGTCCATCCCCCTTCAGGTCCTGTGGCAATTATAATTTCACCAGAGCAGTTATTTAGCACTTTTTTCAAATGTGGATAATCACCACGCGCTTCACAGATATAACGGTGATTTGCTGCACATTCACTTAATGCGGTGCTAACAGCTATAGGTTCTAAAATGGTGGGGACAAAAGCCCGTTCTGACTGTTCAGCGGCTTCTGAGGCTATACGTCGCCAACGTTCGAGTTTTTGCGGACTGGGATTTAATAGGGTGCGATCGCTCAAAACTGGAGCAATACAAGTTACACCTAACTCCGTACAACACCGGATGACATCATCAAAGCCATTTCCTTTTGGTAACGCCATCATCAAAGTGATAGATACAGGTAATTCAGTTTTCACTTGCAGTAATTCTAAAATCTGTCCTTGTGTTTCTATTAACTGCGTCAACCACCATTTACCCATACCATCCATCGCAATAAATTTATCCCCATCACGCAACCGTAATACCCGCAATAAATAATGTTGTTGTTGAGGAGTTAATAAAATTTGATTTTCTTGAATTTGGGAAAGTTGAATTGTAATCCGTTGCATTTGTACTAACATTATTTTTATTTAGATATTATACTTGGTGAAAATTACAGATGTTAGGATTATGACGTTAATCAGAAAAGCAGAAAAAACTTTATCTAATAACTTTCTGGTAATTGCAGTATTATTTATAGGGTTGATGACTGTATTTTCTACACAAGTTTTAGCTGATGAAACTAAACCACATTGGAGTTATGGAGGTGCAAGTAATCCTACTCAATGGGGACAAATAAATGGTGATTTTGCTCTTTGTGAACTAGGACGAGATCAATCTCCCATTAATATTAATGATGCCATTAAGGGAAGTCCTGTAAATATTAATTTTAACTATCAACCAACACCTTTATCAGTTGTTAATAATGGTCATACTGTCTGTGCAAGTAAATTACCAACCAGGTAGCACTATTAAAATCAACGGTGAAGAATATGAACTGCTTCAGTTTCATTTTCACACACCAAGCGAACATACTATTAATGGTAAAGCTTCGGCGCTAGAAATGCACTTAGTACACCGCAACGCCAAAAAGCAATTAGCAGTTGTGGGAGTAATGATGGAAAAAGGTGCAACTAATCCCTTAATTGAGCAGATTTGGCAGCATATTCCTACTGCGGGTAAAAA
>RDYJ01000127.1 GCA_004293145.1 Nostocales cyanobacterium
AATCCATTTATCCTTACCACCTTTATTCGGGTTCATGTAAGTTAAACCCTGTACCATTCCCTGAGTTAATAGGCGTTGAAATGGTTCATCAAAGTTAAATAAACCTCTATCTCTCAATACTTTAGTGAAGAACCGCGAATACAACAAATGTAAAATTGCGTGTTCAATTCCCCCCACATATTGATCCACAGGCATCCAATCATTTACTTTATTGAAATCAAAAATCTTTTCTTCATTCTTCGCATCGGTATAACGCAAGAAATACCACGAAGAATCAATAAAAGTATCCATTGTATCGGTTTCCCGTTTTGCAGGAGTACCGCAAGTTGGACAAGGCACATTTACCCAACTTTCTAATTGTGCCAAAGGTGAACCACCACGTCCACTTAATTCAATTTCTTCTGGTAATTGTACAGGTAAATCTGCATCTGGTACTGGCACAATTCCACAGTTAGGACAATGAATAACAGGGATAGGTGCGCCCCAATAACGTTGTCGAGAAATCAACCAATCTCTGAGGCGATATTGTACTCTTAATTTACCAAAGTTTTGTTTTTCGGCAAATTCTACAATGGCTTTTTTCGCATCTATAGAATTCATGCCATTAAAGTCACCGGAATTAACTAAAATTCCTGCTTCTGTATAAGCTGCTTTTAAAGTTTCTTCTGCACCAATTTCCGGGATAATTACAACTTTGATAGCTAAATTTTGTTCTTTGGCAAATTTGAAATCTCGCACATCATGTGCCGGTACACCCATCACCGCACCTGTACCATATTCATAGAGAACATAATCTGCAATCCAAATCGGTACTTCTTCCCCGGTAAAGGGGTTAATAACTTGACCACCTGTAGGAATACCGCGTTTTGGTTTGTCTTCCGCAGTTCGTTCTAACTCGCTTTGGTGGGAAACTTCTTTAATAAAGGCTTCTACTGCTGCTTTTTGTTCTGAAGTGGTGACAACTTGAGTTAAGGGGTGTTCTGGGGCTAATACGACGTAGCTCACACCATAAATGGTATCGGGACGAGTAGTATAAACGCCGATTTTCTCCTCTGAACCAACAATGGGAAATTCTACATAAGCACCTGTGGATTTTCCAATCCAGTTAGCCTGCATTAATTTTACCCGTTCCGGCCAACCTGTGAGTTTATCTAGGTCATTTAATAATTCTTCGGCGTAATCGGTAATTTTGAAAAACCATTGACGCAATAATTTGCGTTCTACTATTGCACCACTCCGCCAAGAACGTCCTTCATTATCGACTTGTTCATTTGCTAATACGGTTTGGTCGATAGGATCCCAATTAACTGCGGCTTCTCTTTGATAAGCTAAACCGGCTTCGAGAAATTGCAGAAAAATCCACTGTGTCCATTTGTAATAATCTGGGGAACAAGTAGCAACTTCGCATTCCCAATCTAAGGATAAACCCAGACGCTGTAATTGTTGCCGCATTTGGGCAATATTTTGATATGTCCATTTTGCAGGGGGTACACCTCTATCAATCGCGGCGTTTTCTGCGGGTAATCCAAAGGCATCCCAACCCATTGGATGTAATACCCGATACCCTTGCATCCGTTTGAGACGAGCGATTACATCTGTGATTGTATAGTTACGGACGTGACCCATGTGCAAGCTACCGGATGGGTAAGGGAACATGGAAAGCGCGTAGAATTTTGGCTTATTTTGATCTTGAGGTGTTTTATCTAAACCAAGTTCTAACCATGTTTGTTGCCATTTTTCCTCAATTGTGGCTGGTTGGTATGACGGTTTTTGGGGGGACTCCACAATTAAAACTCCTAATGCTGTTAGCTAATTTCGCTATTGTGGCATAATCTAGACTGCCCCTGAAGCTATTGTGCCTTTTAGTGAAGAATTTTAGATTTTAGATTGATTACACATACTGGTGTGATATTTTGCGTGATACAAAATTATTATGAAAATAATAATCGAACGCAGATAAACGCGGATAAACGCGGATAAAGATAGATAATTTTTATTACTGATAATGACTAAATTAATCAAAAGTCCTCTCAGATATCCTGGTGGAAAATCTAGGGTTGTTAAGCAGATATTAAACCAAATTCCTCTAGATGTGACTGAATTTAGAGAACCTTTTATTGGTGGTGGTTCTGTCTTTTTAGCAGTCAAAAGTCTCTTTGATAAACGTATCCGTAAATATTGGATTAATGATCTTTATTTTGATTTATACTCATTCTGGAAATATGCTAAAGATGATATTACTAATTTGGTCTTAAAAATCGAACAATTTAAAGAAAATTCCCAGGATGGTAGAGAATTATATAATTATCTAAAAAAGCTCGATAATTTTGATAGTGATTTTGATATAGCTGTGCGGTTTTTTATTATGAATCGCATCACGTTTTCGGGTGTCATGGATTCTGGTGGATATTCTCAACAAGCTTTTGAAAAAAGATTTACACTATCTTCTATTACCAGATTACAAAATATCAGTCAGTCTTTATCCGATGTAGAAATTACCTGTGGTGATTATGAAACACTGTTAATGACTGAAGGAAATAATGTATTTATATTTCTAGATCCTCCTTATTATCAACCCACAAAGTCTAAAATATATGGTGTTAAAGGTAATTTACATACCACTTTTGATCATCAAAGATTTGCTGATACTTTAAAGAATTGTCCCCACAAATGGTTACTCACTTATGATGATTGTCCTGAAATCAGAAATTTATTCGACTTTGCTCAAATTAGAGAATTTGAGTTACAGTATGGCATGAATAATTATAAACAAGAAAAAGCCAAAAAAGGTAAGGAGTTATTTATTACAAATAATTGTCTTTAGCAGCTTCACAGAATCATTAAATCCATTAATTCATCCCTCTCTATCCGCGTTTATCTGCGTTTATCTGCGGTCAATAATTATTAAAAATGATTTTCCTCACGCAGAGGCGCAGAGGCGCAGAGAGAAGGAGTTTTAGGAGTCGCAATTATGCTTTCAGTTTCCCATAGGCATAACGGGTTAAACTGCCCTCATTGAGATTATTCCAAGTATACATCCGATCTCTAAAGGGTTTCCACTGTTCATAAACTGCTTTAAAATCTGCATCTTTAGCCGCGAACTCATCATATAAAGCAAAAGAAGCTTTTTCGGCTGCTTCCAAAATTTCCTGACTATAAGGACGAACTTGAATTCCAGTTTTTAATAGTTTCTCTAATGCCTCACTATTGCGGGCATCATAACGAGCTAACATTGTTGTATTCGACTGATATGCAGCGGTTTCTAAGGCTGCTTGGTATTGAGGTGGTAGCTTTTTCCACTCGTCTAAATTAATTTGTACTTCTAGAGTTGGGCCTGGTTCCCACCAACCCGGATAATAGTAAAATTTAGCGACTTTATTTAAGCCTAATTTTTCATCATCATAAGGTCCCACCCACTCAGCCGCATCAATAGCCCCTGTTTGTAGAGCCTGGAAGATTTCCCCCCCAGGGAGAGTTTGTACTGTTACGCCTAGTTTAGCCATAACTTGTCCCCCTAAGCCGGGAATCCGCATTTTTAGTCCCTTGAGATCATTCAGTGTTTTTACTTCTTTGCGAAACCATCCCCCCATCTGTGTACCCGTATTTCCCGCAGGAAATTGAATCACATTAAATTTCCGTGCGTAAATTTCCTGAAGTTTGGCTAAACCTCCCCCTTCATATAACCAAGCATTTTGTTGTTGGCCATTGAGTCCAAATGGTACTGATGTACCAAAAGCTAAGGCAGGACTTTTACCAATGTAGTAATAAGCGGCAGTATGACCTGCTTGGACTGCACCTTGAGAAACCACATTGAGAACTTCTAAACCGGGGGCTATTTCTCCCGCTGCACGGGGTTCAATGATAAATTTACCGTTTGTCATAACTTTAACACGCTCTGCTAAAACCTGCGCTCCGCCAAAAATAGTTTCTAAGGATAATGGCCAACTTGTAGCCATTTGCCATTTAATGGTCGGTAGGTTACTGGTATCGGATTGACTTTTTGCAGCTTGAGTTTGAGCTTTTTGACAACCACCAACTATTGCCACTCCTGTAGCAGCGATCGCAGCTTGAGATAATCTGTTAACAATAGCTCGACGTTTCATAAAAGTTAATATTACTGACTAACTGTAAGATTTTCCCAGAATATCATAATCATGCAACATTTCAGGAGTTCTGATCAGATTTACTATTTATTAGTATCTTGTCAATTTCTGATCATTTCATATTAGTATAAAAATATTAAGTAATTTCTAACTAAATTTAACAGCTATGTTAGAAACTGTTTTGGCTGAACCTAGCGTTAAACTGCCACCCACCCAGGCAGAACTTCCTTGTGATGATGGTATCCCGATGGAGACACAAAGACATAAATTACAAATGGATATTTTAATTGATACCATTCAACCTTGGTTAGATCAAAGGACTGATGGATATGTAGGAGGCAATATGTTTGTCTACTACAGTTTAGCACAATTAAAAAATCAAGATTTTCGCGGTCCAGATTTCTTTGCTGTTTTGGATGTGCCGAAAACAGAACGTTTGTCTTGGGTGGTTTGGGAAGAAGGAAAACCGCCAGATGTGGTAATTGAATTACTTTCAGAAAGTACAGCTAATAATGATAAAAATCAGAAAAAATTGATTTATCAAAATCAAATGCGGGTTTCTGAATATTTTTGGTATGACCCTTTTAATCCCCATGATTTTGCAGGTTTTGATCTAAATAGTGGTGTATATCAACCAATTGCTTTCAATGAAAAAAATCAACTGGTGAGCAAAGTTTTAGATTTAGCTTTGGTGCGTTGGGAAGGTAATTATAGAGGCGTTGATGCGACTTGGTTACGTTGGGCAACTTTGGATGGTGAGTTATTTCCCACTTCCCAGGAAATGGTAGTAATTGCACAACAAAGAGCAGAACAAGAAAAACAACGTGCCGAACAAGCTGAATTGCAATTAAGACAAGTTGCTATTAATTTGTTACAGAGTGGAATGTCTGTAGAACAAGCGGCACAGTTAACAAATTTGGATATTTTGGAGGTGGAAAGATTGATTAATTAATACTTACTTTAGTAGGGGTTTAGCAGTGCTAAACCCCTACAGGATTCAGGAATAGATGGATTTAAATATTGTGCAATCTCGTTTTGAAAAAAAATTTTCTACCTGAATTTTGAACAATATTTAAAGTATTATTTAGAGGTTGTTTGAAAAGTGGTTAATTTAGTATCAAAAATTTTAGATCCTCCTAAATCCTCCTTAAAAAGGAGGACTTTGAGAAGTTTATTCCCCCCTTTTTAAGGGTGGTTAGGGGGGATATTGATACAACATTAGACTTTTAAAACATCCTCTTATACTTAATCCTGTATTCTCAATTCTTACCTTTAATTTATTATGTTCTATGCGTAACTCAAAAAGATTTGCTTTCATCAGTAGACTGTTAAAATTTTCACAATTTATTGACAATTGTGCTGATAAATTGGGATGGTTATCTGATTGGTTAGTTTTACTTACAATTGGAGTCGGCTTCTTTAATGTTGTAGCCCGTTATCTAGGGCGCTTCATTGGCGTACAATTATCTTCTAATGCTTTATTAGAACTGCAATGGTATTTATTTTCTCTAACTTTCTTACTAGGTTTTGTTTATATTTTACGGCATGGAGAAAATGTACGGGTTGATTTTCTCTATACTAATATGAGTGAAAAAAGACGCGCCTTAGTTGATTTTTTAGGAACAATTTTGTTTTTAATTCCCTTTTGTCTAATTGGCATTTGGGTAACATTCAATCCCGTTTTACAATCTTGGGGAAGGTCAAGTGATGGTAGTTGGGGAACTTGGGAAGTATCTTCTGATGCTAATGGTTTACCCCGCGCACCTATCAAAACTATGGTTCCCGTAGCGTTATTATTGCTGCTTTTACAGAGTATTTCTCAAGCTATTAAATATTTAGCAGTATTATTAGGATATCAACAAGTAGCAGAACAAATTCGCTTAGAAACTTCAGAAAATATCAATATTGAATAGGAAAAAATTATGGGTTTTGAATGGTTAGCCATTTTAATGTTTGTCGGCTTTTTCTTTATTTTAATGAGTGGCTATCCTGTCGCTTTTTCTTTTGCGGGTACAGCCATTATTTTTGGACTAATTGGTACAGCAGTAGGAGCTTTTAATCCTGCTCGTCTCCTCCTATTACCTAATAGTTGGTTCGGCACAATGTCTAATTTTACTCTACTAGCTATTCCCTTTTTTGTCTTTCTGGGTGCGGTTTTAGAAAAATCAGGATTAGCTGAAGAGTTATTAGAAACTATTGGCATTCTTTTCAGTCGTGTCCGGGGAGGATTGGCTTTAGCAGTTGTTTTAGTGGGAACTGTTTTAGCCGCAACAACTGGAGTTGTCGCCGCCACAGTAATTGTCATGGGGATGTTATCATTACCTGTCATGATTCGCTATGGCTATGATAAAAAATTAGCTGCTGGGGTAATAGTTGCTTCCGGTACTTTAGCTCAGTTAATTCCTCCCAGTTTAGTCTTAGTCATTCTTAGTGATCAAATTGGTGTTTCTGTCGGAGATTTATTTTTAGGGGCATTAATTCCCGGGTTAATGTTATCTGGTTCTTATATTCTCTATATTTTAGGACTAGCTTTTTTTCAACCAGAAAAAGTTCCACCTATCCCTGCTGATGTGGTAATTCCTCAAGGTACTCAATTAATTAAACAAGTTTTTAAAGCTGTTGTTCCACCTATTATTTTAATTTTTGCGGTCTTAGGCAGTATTTTCTTTGGTGTAGCCACTCCTACGGAAGCAGGGGCTGTAGGTGCAGTTGGGGCTTCTATTCTCGCAGCTTTTAATAAACGTCTAACACCACAATTAATTCGTGATGCTGCTCATTCTACCGCAGTGATTACAGCTTTAGTGGTGATGATTTTATTCTGTTCTTCGATGTTTAGTTTGGTGTTTGATGCTTTAGGTGGCAAAACGCTCATTACTAATTTATTAACTGGTTTACCAGGAGGATATTGGGGATTTTTAATTGTGAGTAATTTAGCAATTTTCGCTCTAGGAGTTTTTCTGGAATTTATTGAAATTTGCTTTATTGCTATGCCTTTGTTTGTACCTGCTGCTCAAGCTTTAAATATTGATATGGTATGGTATGGTGTAGTGATGGCAATTAATTTACAAACTGCTTTTATTTCTCCACCAGTGGGCTTTTCTTTGTTCTATTTACAAAGTGTTGCCCCTAAAGAAGTGAGTACCTTTGACATTCATAAAAGTGCTATTCCTTTTATGGTTTTACAGTTTATTGTCTTGTTAATTGTGATTGCTTTTCCGCAAACGGTACGCTGGTTAATTGATATTTCTGCAACAACTGGTAGTTGAAATCTTTCAGCTTTTTGATAAAAACGTGATGACTGGATCAAATATAAAGATACCTCAAATTTTACGGGTTTTTGTTTATGGTACTCTCAAACCGCGTGAAGCTAATTATCACTTGTGTGAAAATCAGGTATTAACAGCAGAAAAAGCAATCACTCATGGTAAACTCTATAATTTACCAATGGGTTATCCTGCAATGACTCTAGGAAATCGCAAAGTTCATGGTTATTTACTCTCCTTTGCTGATGCCAAGATGTTAACCGCATTGGATGATTTAGAAGATTATGAATCTACCAGGCCAATCACAGAAAATCTTTATCATCGCCAATCTATGGAGATTTTTGATTTAGATGGTTTATCTTTAGGTTCTGCTTGGGTTTATTTAATGACAGCAGCAAAAGTTACCAACTAGGTGGAATTGATCACATAGGTGGTTGTTGGAATAGTTATAGCAGGTGAATGCTGACTGCTGACTCCTAAAACCTAATTAGTTGATGTCTAATTCTGTGTCTTGTTCTGGAGTTTTTGATTGATTAATTGGCTTTTTTGGAGAAGCCACTGCTGTTTTCGGAATTTCAATGACTGGGTTGTTCAAGGCTACCTTTAGCGGTGAAACCGTTGCAGACGGCTGTCTTATTACCGCTATTGGTTGTATTTTTTGTTGTGCTAGTTGCAATTTGGATGCATTACCTGGTATTAATCCAGATATTGTGCCGATAATACAAGCAGCTACAGCTGTACCACCAAACATCCAACCTAACTGGGTACGATGGTGTACGCGTTTCCAGACTTGTTGGAATATAGCTTCTGGTGGCTGTTCAGATGCTGGTATAGGCATATATCTTACACTTTGCCTCAGTTTCAAAAGTCGTGCATACAAGCACTGAACTGAGTTATCTGTAGACAGCCATTCTTCCACCTGCTTCCGCTCGGTAGCTGTAACTTCACCATCTAGATAAGCACTTAATAACTCGAATCGATCAGCTTGGTTGTGTTGTGAAAAATTATGCTTCTCCATATCCTTAGTACCCGTTGAATCATTGGTATGAATGGTTTGCACCATGCTACCGCTATCAGCCATTCCATTTGATACATCACTAGAGGTTTGTGAGTGGGAATGGTCATCAAACTGAGAATCAGTATTCATTTTAACGTTTTTACCAAGTCATACACGGGTAAACGCAGCGGATAAATTTGAGAATTTAAGCAGGTTTGCTGATAATTAGCGGAAAATATCTAGATTTTACCGCCATAATTCATATTTTCAAAATTTACCATTGAATTGGGGCAAAATGTTGTAAATCTACGCATCTAGATAAATTTGTAACTGGGCTTGCAATCTGGATCTAGCTCTAGCTATTCTCGATTTTACGGTTCCTAAAGAAACGCACGTGATTTCGGCAATTTCTTCATAAGCCATGCCCTCGATTTCTCTGAGGACAATTGTAGTACGGAATACTTCTGGTAAATCCGCGATCGCATCTCGCAGTTGCTCGTAAAATTCTCTAGTTGTAAGTTCTTCCTCTGGACCTGGTGTATCACCAGCAATTTCCCAATCCATTTCGCCGTCGTCTACCGAGCGGGGAGCATCCAGTGAGAGTGGAGTGACAACCCGTTTGCGTTTACGTAACTCGTCGTAGAACAAGTTAGTAGCAATACGGCTTAACCAACCCCGAAATTTAGCAGGTTCTTGTAATCGGTTAATATTTCGATAGACTCGAATCCACACTTCCTGAGCCAAGTCGGCTCTGTCTGACCAATCAGGAGCCAGATGATATAAAACCCTATCGACCTGAGTCTGATAGCGCCGCAATATTTCTGCAAAAGCAGCCTTGTCGGGACGCAATCCTGCTTGACAGCGCAAAATGAGATCGTGATTTGAGAGTTTGTCAACTTGCACCGATGCTTGTGAATAAGTGGCATCAACAGTTGACCAGGATACAGTAATCGATGGATTCATAGATCGTACTGGCTGTAAATCATCCCCTCCTATTAGACTTGATAATTTGTCAGATGTTCCCAAGTTAAGTGACGGATTTATGAGATCAACACGGAAATATAAATCAGGAATTATTAAAAAAGTGTTGAGTGTACAGTGTCGGGTCTTGGGTTGAGGTGAAAAACATCAGTAAAATGGATTCAGTTGAAAAACTGGCCACTACTGCTTGACAATTCAAAAGACTGGGACTGGGGATTGGGGACAAATCCAGCCAAAAGTGATTCGATTTTGGATTTTGGATTGACCCCACGGATAAATCCGGGGCTTGTTACCATCAAGGAACTATTGGTCAAAATTAAAGAACTTCTGACTCCTTGAACTCCTCCTCAATCATAAAGATATTGTCAGAGTAATGAGACAACTGATAATTTTTGATAAATTGTTTGCTAATTGGCTGCTCTCGGCAGTCCATAATTTTAATGAGCCAGATATGTCAGGGATAAACAAGAAGCAATGGCAATGGCAAGAAATGAATCTGTAGCGCGGATGGTGATGTTCCTCTGTTTTGGCACAGCAATTTTGTCTCTGGCTGTCCATTGGCACAATATGAAAACGACAGCCCAGTCAAATCCGTCTGTATCCACTACATGGAGGAAAAAACCTATTAGCCGCAATGACTCTAGTAACAACAGTTCTGAAGGCATTAGTATTGGGGAAACTGCTTTGGGTGCTTCTTTTCCCTCCTCTCCATCAAATTCTACTGCCGAGAAAAAATATGTAGCCAGTGCTGCCGATACACCAAAAAAGACGAAGTTGGTAGCCCCAAAACAAGGACAAAATCAAAAGACAAATAACAAACCCAAGGGCTTTTTCTTCCCAGGTGTGGCTGAAGCAAAATCTATTCAGGGAGTAGGATCTAGCCAAACACAGGTGGTAGTTGATTTAAGCGATCGCCGAGTTTATGTTTATCGTTATGATGAGGTGATAGCCAGTTATCCCATTGCTGTAGGCAAAAAAGGCTGGGAAACACCCACAGGTAATTTTCAAGTCATACATAAGGAACATCATCCAATTTGGAAGCATCCAATTACCGGAGAAATATTTGAAGCAGGTACTGATAGTCCTTTAGGAGATAGATGGATTGGTTTTTGGTCAGATGGTAGGAATGAAATTGGCTTTCATGGTACGCCTAATATTGACTTATTGGGTGCTGCTGTGTCTCATGGTTGCTTGAGAATGCGGAACTCTGATGTCAGAATGTTATATGACCAAGTGAGTTTAAATACACCAGTATTAGTACGCGACTGAAATTTTTATTTTAGGAGTCAGTAGAGACGTTCCGCCGGAACGTCTGTACAGGAGTCGCCGGAACGTCTGTACAGGAGTCGCCGGAACGTCTG
>RDYJ01000128.1 GCA_004293145.1 Nostocales cyanobacterium
AATGGTATCAGAAATTTGATCACAGATTTTATCAGGATGACCTTCAGTAACTGACTCGGATGAAAATAAATAACGACGAGACAAAGGAAATTCCTCCTTGAAGAATTTGCATCAATGACTAAAATTTGATAATCAGTTTAGCCACTGATGTATGAAATCATAACAATAATTTACGGTTAGTAGTTTTATGGACAAAAATCCTCAAGCTACTTATGACTTATGTTACCCGGAATGGGCGTTCCTGCAATACCACGGTACTTGCTTCCAACCCATCCAACACAGTGACTCCCCTATCCCTCAGCTAAAAGTCCCAGGGAAAACATTTGAAGGCTATATTCAAACCATATTCAAACCATATTCAAACTAGCATTAATATCCGCATGAATTAGTCTACTATCTTCAGATTTATACCAAGCGCGTTGTATTAACTTGCCAGTAGAACTACAAGATTCTTAGGTAATTAACACGGTAATTCCTATGATCTAGAAATCAGACCATTTACTGAAGAACCTTCATTGTCCAAAATATTAACCTTCCTATTCAAAATTATCTAATATCAATTTTGTCTTTTTCCTTTATATTTTCTTCTTAAAATTTAGACGATTCTTCATTATTTTTACGCAGAAATGGAAAAATTAATTGGTAAATTATATTAATAATTATTGGATTTGCCAATTTATGATTTGCATAGTTTATCAGCCCTTGTTTACGGCATTTATTTGGAGGATGTTTTAAAAGTCTCTCATGATGTATCAAATATTTTCATATCCCCTAAATCTCCATGCAAAGGGGTGGGGGAATAAATAGGTGTCATTGATGACAATACAAAACTTTTGAAACAACCTTTTAGAAAATATCTAGATATAAAGATTAGAGCATTTCAATCATCTAATTTTTATCCTGATAATGACTTGAAAATCAGTGTTCCCTAGAAAATATTTAGACACACAAAATGAAAGTAGTAACTGTAAACAATTCATATCGGCTTTCATCTATACAGCAAGGAATGCTGTTCAACAGTCTAGTTGCTCAAAATTCGGGAGTAGATATTGAGCAGTTAATCTGTGTAGTTAATGAAAAACTTGATGTTTTTGCATTTCAAAAAGCATGGCAGAAAGTTATAGAAAGACACCCTGTTTTAAGAACTAGCTTTGATTGGGAAAGGGAGGGAGAACCTTTACAATGTGTACATGAAAAAATTACAATTCCCCTACAGCAACAAGATTGGCGTAGCCTTTCTGAGCCAGAAAAAGCAACTAAGTTGCATATCTATTTACACAGCGATCGCCAACGTGGTTTTCAGTTAAATATTGCCCCATTAATGCGTTTAGCATTATTTCAATTACAAGAATCAGTCTATCAATTGATTTGGACTTTTCATCATGCCTTATTAGATGGTCGTTCTATATCAACCATTATCAAAGAAGTATTCACTTTTTATGATACTTTCTGCGAAGGCAAAGATTTACAACTCCCAAAACCTCGTCCTTATCAAGACCATATTAAATGGCTACAAAAACAAAATTGGTCTAAGTCTGAAAATTTTTGGCGGAACTTACTCAAAGGTTTTATCGCACCTACACCTTTATTAGTAGACTCAAACCCCAGTGAGCAAAGCGGTTTTAGTGAGCAAGAAATTCGACTTTCTTTAAAAACAACAGCGATGTTGCAGTCTTTCGCACAACAACATCAAATCACACTCAATACCTTAGTCCAAGGTGCTTGGGCAATACTATTAAGTCGTTATAGTGGTGAAAGTGATATTGTTTTCGGAGCGACAAGAGCCTGTCGTTATTCCTCTGTACCTGGGGCAGAATCAATGGTAGGATTGTTAATTAATACCTTACCAATGCGAGTTCAAGTTACACCAGAAAAACCGCTTTTAACTTGGCTTAAAGAAATGCGATCGCAGTGGGTAGCTTTGCGAGACCATGAACACACCCCTCTAATTAACATTCAACGATGGAGCGATGTTCCTGGTGGAATATCCTTATTTGATAGCATTCTGGTATTTGAAAACCATAACTTAAATACTGCTTTACGTTCTCAGGGTGGTAGATGGCAAAACTTGGAAGTACAACTAGAAGAACAAACAAACTTTCCTCTCACATTGCTTGGCTTTGCCGACTCAGAACTGTTATTAAAACTCAAATATGATCAACAAAAATTCAACGATGCTAAAATCCGTAGGATGCTGGGACATCTGGCAACTTTATTGTCCAGCATGGCAACTAATCCCTGGCAATGTTTAGGAGAAATCCCACTATTGACAACAGATGAAAAACATCAAATGTTGATAGAGTGGAATCATACACAAACAGATTTTTCCCATCAACTTTGTATTCATCAACTGTTTGAGGCACAGGTAGAAAAAACACCCGACGCTGTAGCTGTTATCTGTGGACAAGAACAACTAACCTATCAAGAATTAAACTGTAGAGCTAATCAATTAGCCCATCATCTCCAGCAATTAGGTGTTAAACCAGGAGTATTAGTTGCTGTTTACCTAGAGCGTTCTGTAGAAATGATTCCGGCTGTATTAGGAATTTTAAAAGCTGGAGGTGCTTATGTGCCACTAGAACCAAGTTTTCCTCAAGCACGGATTGAATTACTTCTTTCTTCCCTACAAATTAATTGTTTAGTTACTCAAACTAGCCTAGTAGCTAATATTCAAGAATTAGAACTGATTGCACTCCAACATTTAATTTGTTTAGATCAATCTGAAAATAGTCAATCTGTATATCAACATCAACAAATTTGGCATCGTTCCCATCTCGATTTACTAGCTAGAGAAAATTTACCTTTAGCTAATAATTCTGATGATATTGCTTATGTGATTTTTACCTCTGGTTCAACAGGAACACCCAAAGGAGTTGTAGTTCGTCATCAACCCGTAATTAACCTAATTGAGTGGGTGAACAAAACCTTTAATGTTAATGCAGATGACAGAGTTTTGTTTATCACATCCTTGTGTTTTGATCTGTCAGTTTATGATATTTTCGGACTATTAGCCGCAGGTGGTTCAATTCGGGTTGTACCTAGTGATGATGTGCGAGATCCAGAGGCTTTATTAAATATAATATGTCATGAACCGATCACATTTTGGGATTCTGCACCACCTGCACTGCAACAACTAGCTGGCTTTTTCCATAAAGTGAAAGGAAATCCCCAATTACGGTTAGTATTTTTGAGTGGTGATTGGATACCTGTAACCTTACCAGATGCACTCAAAAACACCTTTTCAGGAGTGCAAGTAATTGGTTTAGGAGGTGCAACAGAAGCAACTATTTGGTCTAATTATTATCCCATTAATAAAGTAGAGCCACATTGGAAAAGTATTCCCTATGGTAAACCCATTCAAAACGCCAAATATTACATTCTTGATTCTTACCTCAATCCCTGCCCCATTGGTGTCTCTGGAAACTTGTATATTGGTGGAAAATGTTTGGCTTCTGGCTATTTAAATCAACCGGAACTCACAGACCAAAAGTTTATTCCTGATCCGTTTAATGAACATCCAGAAGCACGACTTTATCAAACTGGAGACTTAGCCCGTTATCTTAGTGATGGTAATATTGAATTTTTAGGACGCATAGATCATCAGGTAAAAATTCGCGGTTTCCGCATCGAGTTGGGAGAAATTGAGGCTGTACTCACACAACATGAATCTGTACAGGAAACTGTTGTCATAGCCAGGGAAGATGAGCCGGGAAATAAGCGATTAGTGGCTTATGTCGTAGTCAATGGTCAGTCGGCATTGACAATGAATGAATTACGACGATTTCTACAAGAGAAATTGCCAGAGTACATGATTCCATCGGCTTTTGTGGCACTCGATTATATTCCACTAACTGCTAATGGTAAAGTAGCTCGTCGCACATTACCTATACCTGAGCAAACACGACCAGATTTAGAAAAAGCTTTTGTACTTCCTAGTACCAAAACAGAAATTGAATTAGCGCGAATTTGGCAAGAAGTTTTAGGTATTCAGTCCATAGGAATTCAAGATAATTTCTTTGATTTAGGGGGAAATTCACTATTAGCAGTGAAATTGTTCACACAAATTCATCACAAATTTGCTCAAAAATTCCCTCTAGCTACATTATTTCAAGCTCCAACCATAGAACAGTTAGCTGCTATTCTCGATCAATCAAATAAATCAATTTCTTGGTCTTCTTTGGTGACTATTCAACAGGGTAATAGTGGTGGCAAACGTCCTTTGTTTTTAATTCATGCCCTTGGTGGTAATGTTGTTGGTTATCAAAATCTAGTTCGTTATCTGGGTAAAGAACAACCAGTTTATGGGTTACAAGCACAAGGAATTGATGGTAAACAACCTCCTCATAAGAGAGTTGAGGATATGGCATCTCACTACATCAAAGAAATTCGCACTGTGCAACCGCATGGACCCTATTTATTGGGTGGTTTTTCCAGTGGTGGAACTGTTGCTTTTGAAATAGCGCGGCAGTTAATTGATCAAGGCGATGGCGTGGGTTTATTAGCAATGTTTGATACATATAGCCCCAGCCTGTATATCAATAATCCTTCGTTTCTGCGGACGCTTTATGCCTATTTTACTAGTGTATTGCAACTGCGATCGGCAGATAAATGGAACTATTTTCTCGCCAAAGTAAATTGGTTTCAATCCTTATTCACAGGGAAGCCAAGCAGCAAGTTTGACTTGTGGAATGAACACTCTTTTGCTGAAGATTCCAACCCTTACAATATGGTATTGATAGAAGCTCTCAAGCAAGCAACAATGGCAGATTATGTACCTCAACCCTACCCTGGGCGGGTAACTTTATTTACTACCAAAGAAGTGTTGAGATGGTGTCAGTTCAAACCCTGTAGAGGCTGGGATGGAATCGCTCAACAAGGGGTGGAGATTCACGAAGTTCCTGGTACACATTTAGGTATGCTGGGAGAACCAAATGTGCAGATTTTAGCCGAACAATTGATTGTTTGCTTAAAGCAAGCACAAGCGAATAATCAGTTAGTTAGCTAATGTACTTTTAATTTCCAGGCCTGGGGCTGGCTATCGGCCTCACCCCATCAGAGTTTACACACTATGAAAAGCTAATATCTAAAAATTGCCGCTATTTTTGACTCATTTGGCATTTCTTCAGATTCAAGGGTGTAGACTTTGCCTCCATTTAAAATGGTATAAATAGCAGCGAAATCTAACATATCTTGATCATCTGGTTCTGGTTTTGTGTGTAACTCTAGCGTCGCAGTTTCTGAATCAAATTTTCCCCATTTCTGGTCAGCTAAAGATACTAACAAAGAATCAACTCGGTGATAATAAGCCGCAGGAATAATTTCTTTAATATCATTAGCAGCTTTTCCAGTACCTTCACCAGCTAATTGTGCATAAAGTTCTATCGCCGCTTTTTTATCTTGCTGAAATAAAGGTGCAACAATTCGCCAAGCTTCATCATGTAATTGTTCTAAATTGAGAGTTTCTTGATTACCAGTAATACCATCTGCTAATAAATATGGATAAGTATTTGCTGATTGGTAAATTGGGAAAAGATACTCGACTCCTGCTAACACTAAAGGCGCTTTCTCGTCCCTTAATGTTTCATTTAATGCAGCATTGATGGCGTAACAAAATTGTAAAATATGTTCTTCATGTTTTTCTCGATCAGGGCTACCTTGTCCATGAAATGAGCCTGGATGTTCAGCAGCGGTAGTTCCTCCTCTGTGTGTACCAACTCTGTGCTGTACACCTTTTTGAAACTCATCTTCTAGCAGAGTCTCTTCTAGACTATGGGGCATATTTTCGACTTGCATTTCATTGAGTCTATGACCTGTTCCTGCAAAAAATTTTACATCTTTTTGACTCAAAGCTAAAACATAAAATCTGCCATCATTATTGATAAAATGCAGTAGTGGCTTGAGATGAAATTGCTCACCAACAAAGACTAATTGAGGAAAGTCAATTGGTAAACAATAGTAACGAAATAGATGTGGAGAAATAAAAATTACTAATCCTTGATTTTGGTGTTCCCAGAAATCACTGTTATCCAGTTCCATTGCTGGTTGGAGAAAATCAACAACCTCAGTGTGTCTGATTCCCATTGCTTCCAAGCGTTGTTCTGCTTCCCGAATTAAATTTTTGAAGCGAATGGGATTTTGTCGAATTTCTGCACCTGCTTTTTGTGTAGGCATATACAGCGTTACAGATGGGGTTTGGGGATTTTCGACTAAAGCTTTGAGGTCATCGATAGATAACAATGCCATATTATTATTCATTCCACGTCAATAAGTTTGGAAAATATATATTTATTTCAACCTCTGACGTGGTAAGTCTGCATCTTTCTTTTGATAAGAAATTATCCTCTGATGATTCCTTTCTTAAGATAGAGTTTGAAAATTATCCAGAATGATGAAGATGAGAAGAATGAGATTGTGAATTGATACTTTTATTGACAAAACCTAAAGTGACTTGTTTCATCAGCCAGTACAAGGCGCAAAGAATGATCAAGGTAATAGTGATAATTACTAAGGGTTGTTTACCAAGAAGTTCTTCCACACCTCTAGTCAATATGGCATCTGGTTGAGTAATAAAATCCCAACTGTTGAAACGCAAAAAACGACCCCAATAAATACCTATGGCGTTGAGTGCATGAGTGATCAACTCAATGCCCAAAATCCATTTACTCTTACCCATACGGTGCAAATAGTAACCTAAATTGATGAGGGAGATTACATAAGCTTCAAATCCAGCGAGAATTACTAGTAAATAAACGGGAAATAAGACTAATGTAATGATCCACACTGATTGAATTCGGCGAATATCATCAATTAAGTGAATTATATCAGTTAATAAATAAGGGGCATTGGGTAAAAAGGCATAGAAAACTAAGAAGCCCAGCCACCAGACCCAAGAGCGTCCGCGTTGAGTACGAAACAGCCAAATGCTCAAAGCTAAGGGAATAAAAGCCAGAAACAGATTCCAAGTCATCCACCGCATATTGATTTGTAATACTTGGATAACTGTAGCCATCAATTCAATTAATTCTGCTTTCATAACCAATAAGTGTTGTTGATATGGGATTAATTTTGATCGCAGGTGATAGGTGCTAGGTGCTAGGCCACGGTGACAGGGGACAGGTTTGAAAGTTTGTTTGTATCTAGTACGCTATATCCCCGATTCCTTTGAGAAATCGGGGATCTGGATTAGGGAATTATTTACAGTAGATTGCAGGTAAATCAGGTACAAAATTTCAGAAGAAAGCTATATATCAATAGACTTTTAACTCTGTTCCCTGTTAAGAGTTCCCTATTCCCGGCTGTATATTGATACCCGTCTACTTTGTCATTGGGTTTTACTACAATACTCATTTAACTGATTCCCGAAAGTATCTGATTGTTTTCCGGCTGTTTTAGCAGCAGCTGTTAGTGCTGAGTCAATGTCTGTTCTGGCTGTGCGGATTTTTGCTCTCCCAGATGAGGAGGCTTCTGCTGTTTTAGTTGTACCTAGAGCTTGAGCTGCTTTAGCGATCGCTTGACTAAGATTATCAAATACTTTGGCAAAATTGCTTTGAAATTTCTGAAGTTCGGGATCTGCTAATTTTAGTTCTTGAATCGATTTGGTAACAGTTTGCAAGTCTCTAGAGAGTCCCAGGCTAGTTGTCACTTGTTCTCCTTTATTGTTATCAATCAAAGAGGTGCCTTGATTAATAACTTTAACTAATCGTTGACACTGGGAGGTTTTACTCTCGCTGCAACCAGTCGTCAACAAAGCAATACTGAGGCTAATGGGAGCAATTACGGTATACTTACGCACGATAAATATTAATATGCCAAAAGCAGTAAAATCCCATTAATAGTAACTAATAATTTATCAGTTGTGGTGAAAGTCTAACGTTTAGTAGATGAAAAAGTTATCTGTTGAGGCAGGGTTGAGGCTGGGAACGAAAGTCAGAATTAGTAATCGGAGTTACAAACTACTAATTATAAATTACTAATTCTGAATTATCAATTCTCAATTACCAATCTACTGGCAAACCTAACTGATCTAAAGTTTTACCATCTTGTAACAGTGGTTGAATCTGGCTGTCTATTTGAATTTGACCACCAGATAGGACTAAAGCCCGTTGAGTTACTCTCCCTAACCAATGCAGGTCATGGGAGGCAATTAACATGACTTGGACTGGCAATTTTAATAATACTTGGGCTAAATGTCGTCGCCATGCGGGATCAAGTCCGGCTGTGGGTTCATCTAAAATGAGAATTGCCGGGTCTAGGGCTAATATTGATGCTAGGGCGGCTAAACGTCTTTGTCCACCAGAAAGTTCATGGGCAGAACGGTGGGCGTATTTTTCTAGTCCAAATTCAGCTAATAATTGTTTGGCCTTGTCCGTTGCTGCTGCGCTTGAGATGCCATAGTTGCGTGGTCCAAAGGTGACATCTTCCAAGATGGTGGGCATAAATAATTGATCGTTGGCATCTTGGAAGGTAAAGCCGATTTGCTGACGGATCTGGGGTAAAGTATTGGCTGTTACAGGAATGCCATTAATAGAAATTGTGCCACTTTGGGGGTGTTTTAAGCCAATCAGGTTTTCGAGCAGGGTACTTTTGCCTGAGCCGGTTGCACCCATTAAGGCGACGCGATCGCCCGCATTTAAGGTAAAAGAAATGTTCTTTAATACTGGTTGCTGGTGTGAATAGGCATACACCAGATTTTTGACCTCAACTACAGCAGTATGAGGATGAAAGATAGAAGTTTGGGGATAAGAAGTTAAGGATGTCAAAATTCACCACTCAAATATCAAGGATCTAGGGTTTGGGGTGTGAGGTTAAAATCCTCTACAGGTAGGAACTCAAGGTTATACAAGTAGCAGTTATGCCTACTGTTATTAGTGTAAAACGTTCTTTTGGTTTGAGGGTGGAATCTATTGGTAATTGACCATTGTAACCACGAGTTATCATTGCCGCATAAACTCGTTCTGCTCTGTCTAAAGTACGGAGATACAAAGCGCCGATCATGGCTGCACTGGCATAACGTAACCATCCTCCAGCCCCATTTATTCCTCTTAGTTGGGCGCTGCGCTGCATTCTTCCTACTTCTGAAAGTAATATTTCTAGATACTGTCCAGCTAGGAGTAAATTTTCTTTTAATGGTGCGGGTATGGGTAAATCTTTGAGGGCGATCCCGAAACTGTGGGGGGGTAAGGTGAGCAAAAAGCTATTCATGACGATTAAACAAATTAGTGATCGCACCAGTAAAAAACTCGCTCTTTCCCATCCCAAGGGTAAAGCTACCAAGGAGAGAAAAATTAATTCCGCGCCGAGTAAACCCCCTAATTTGCGAATGGGGACTTGCAGTAGCCACATCCACAAAATTGCGATCGCACCATACACCAGCAAGTTAGACCAGGTATGATGCTTTAAAAAAGCTGCCCCAATGACTATGATTAAGGACAATTGCAGACGTAACGGCAAGGATATTTTCAGCATGATCAAGCATTCTTCGGTTTCATGACTTTGGCAATTCCAAAGGCCACAGCAAAACACGCTGTAGCACCAACTAATCCCGCAATACTTGTACCAATGTTTCCCAAACCCTTAATACTATAATCAGCTAAAGGTGTAGGCACAATTACGCGTACTTGTGACCCTAAATGAAGAAAGCCCAGGTTTTCTGCGACTTTTTCTAACCCATCTGGCCATGCGGAAGCAAATAGAGATAACACACCTGCAACTAGCAAAATACTAACCACAGGTATTAACCAGCCACGAAATTTCTGTTCTTCACCTGGTAACAAGTCCGGCCTTGCTGTCGATAGGTAGGTTAACACGCCTCCAGTAATCAACCCTTCGCCAATACCTATCAAAATATGCACACCTGTCATGGTGGGTAAAACTATGTTAGCTGGTGCTGTTCCCGATAGGGCTAGTTCAATGGCACAGGCTATGGCTGCTACTACTACACTAACACCAGCTGCTATACCCGCAGCTAGGGGTAAACGCCCTTTAGAACCACCAAATAGTCGCTGTAAGGTTTGGGTTAATACCCACGCTACCCAAACGCCTATTACTCCCATGTTTAAAATATTTGCACCCAAGGCGGTGATTCCACCATCGGCAAATAACACGGCTTGAATAATTAAAACTGTGGCAATACATAACATTCCCGCCCAAGGACTACCTAAAATAATGGCAGCTAAAGCTCCTCCTAATAAGTGGCCACTAGTGCCTCCTGCTACTGGAAAATTAATCATCTGGGCTGCAAAAATAAAGGCTGTTGTTAAGCCCAATACAGGAGCGCGACGAATGCCAAAAGCTGTTTGCGATCGCCCAAAGGAAACAAATAAAGCTGCCCCACTAGCTAAACTGGTAGCTGCTGCTACTGGCACGGAAATAAATCCATCTGGTATGTGCATGAAAAGCCCTGTTTTTGTGTTTTCTTAACAGTAATTTAAGCAATAGAATTACAAGATCAAACTATATCTAAGTTATAGCGAACTAAATTTCTCCTATTTTTACAATGCCCTATTGGAGGAGTTTTTGGCAGGAAATTAGGGAATATTTATAATAAAAAATACATTTAAAGTTATAGTTTTCTGTGAAAATATAAATTTTTGCAAATTTATGTAAATATAGCAATTCCCATTCAAGTGAGGTACAAGCAATAATAATTAAACGCAGATGGACGCTGATAAACGCGGATAATTTTGTACTTCATTAGACTAGGAA
>RDYJ01000032.1 GCA_004293145.1 Nostocales cyanobacterium
CAAAGATGGTTTGGGATTGAAAATAGGAAAAAAGCCTTTGGTGAGGTAATTAGTCAAAGGTCGTTAATTGAGTTGCAGAAGAATGAAATTTTGGCGTTGAGGATGGAGAATGAAAGGTTGAAGTTGGAGGTGGAAAAGTTGAGATTTTTGGAGAAAAAGAATTTAGATGAGTCGGAACAGGTTTATCACTACGGTTAAGAATGTGGGTATAAATCATGGTGTTCTCACGTCCTTGTGTCCGAGTAATTTCTGATGGTAAAAAATCTTTAAAATTCTGTCTAATAGCCTAAATTGAATGTTATGCGGAAAATTTATGGATCATGGCTAACGCCACGCTACGCTCCAGATTTAGCTATTTATCTGGAAAAATTCTGTATAATAGCTGAATGTTGACGATATACGGAAACAAGTACAGGCTCATAGCATGGTTAAGCTTCAGATATGAACGAAAAAATTCAAGATTACTTTGGCGCACAGGTAGAGAAAGTCCTTCAGTTTCGCCAAGCATTAACTTCAGAATCTGATCGTGGATGTGCGCTGTTTGCGGCCGCGTATTTAGATGTATGTCTTTCAGATCTGCTTTATGTATCACTTGTAGAAAACAAGAATATTGATAAGGATCTCTTTGAAGGAACAGCCCCTCTATCAAACTTCTCATCCAGGATCAAACTTGCTTACTACTTGGGACTAATTTCAAGAAATTGCAGACGCGACCTAGATATTGTCAGAGGTATTAGAAACGATTTTGCACATAAGCCTGAGATCATTTCATTTGAAACTCAGTCAATTCGTGACCGTTGCAAGAATTTGTCCTTTTCTTACCACGAAAAGGATATTGATCCGCGTTCACATTTCACGGCTGCGGTAATGAGACTTTTAGCTCTTATTCACATAGCTACACTTACAACTACACCCCACACTGAGAAATCTGATGATACACCCTCTGAAGAAGATAACAAAGGGCATCGTGAACTAATTGAGAAAATTGTAGAAAAGATAAGCAGTGATCTTTCTACACAGGAAGAACCTACTGAAGAAGCCTAAAGCGATCGCTCAATATCCATTTTTTTGTACTTCCTTAACGGTGATTAACTGCAATGCCTACGAATAGGGAAGCGATCGCTACTGATAAAAAATTTTGAATTGTTGTGAAAATTGCTCTATGTTATAATATGCAAAAAAAATCTCTACTTAATAAATTCTCTTCCGTTTGAATACGATAAACGCTATTACAATTTATAAAGCCACTCAAAAAGGCAAAGGGCAAAATCTTGTAGAACGCGGATTTCATCCTGATGATTTTCCCTACCATCCTCCAACTGCTGACGGCAAATGCTACTTTGCAGCACCCAATAGCAGGAGTCTCGCTGAGGAATATCATCGGTATTACAAAGATGGGATTGTGGAAGTTACAATAGACTCAGAAATCTATGAACAATATTTCCAACCCCTGGAAAAACCCTATCAAGGCACAGATAAATTTGAATTACCAGTTCCTCATCATTTGTTTCCTATCCTTAACCAATATCCAAGAGTATTAAAACCAAGGTAGTGCTATGAGCGATCAGTTTTGGCAAAAAATCAAATCTAAATATCGGTTAGGTGAACTGATTCACGGTACAGTCGAGTATCATGCGCCATTTGGGATTTTTGTTAGTTTAGATGATGAAGTAGTGAAGGGTCTTGTTCAGATTACTGATTTTGTTGATAGTGGAGATATGACTCCAGAAATGTATCCAGATATTGGTTCACCTATTGGCGCTGTTGTTGTTGGCTATACCGAAGACGATCGCAATCAAATTTGGTTGAGTGTCAAACCCAGTGTCTTGCAGAAAGCATTGGTACATCTCAAAATTCCCGCAACAAGCGATCAATCATCAGCAGCATAACTCAGAATGATAGGAATTGTGGGTAATGCTTCATCATCATTAAAGGGAAATTCCACTGTACTAGCCATCAGTAGATGTCTCTTGGTGATCCTGAATCATCTGCATGAGGATGTTTGCAGCTTCCGTTGAGTCATAAGGCGACCAAATCGGATACTCTGAAGCAGAAAAAATAACTTGTAGTTCAGCGTCTGGGATTTGTGTAGCTAGGAGTTTGAAGAGTGATAATTTGTCTGACTGACTCAGATTGTTGACTAGAGGAATTAACTCAGCGAGTGACATAGTTTAAACTTCCATTCCAATTTTTTAGTACGATTATGAGAGAGCAAGTAAGGATGAATTTTCATCTTCATAAAATAATTTGATTGTACTGAACTCCCGACGCAGTAAATTTTCAACTTGTAAGGTAGAACAGTTTCCCAGTCTAAGCCAGATGACTTTTGGAGGATTCCCAAAGACTAAACTCAGATCGTGCATATCAGCATCTTTCGAGACGATCATCAAATCATTATCTATCTTTTGCATAATTCCAAACTATCGGGTCTATTGTTGCTTTCATACCTACATCCCGAACATGAAGCGAGTCTGGAAAAATATCGCTCAAACGACTGGATAATTTAGGAGATAAGTTTTCATCAAATAATAATTTCATGCTGATCAAGTCGAAATCATCAGCCGACGTTCACGATCAGCCGCATAAGCAATACAAGCTTTTAAATCTTCTCGCGTTAAATCGGGAAAATCATCAAGAATTTCCGCTTCCGTCATCTCGGAAGCTAGATATTCCAGCACCTCATAAACTGTAATTCGCAAGCCACGTACACAAGGCTTACCACCGCGTTTATTGGGTTCGATTGTGATATAGTCTCTGTAATTCATAATGTGGCGAGTGCATTTTTGCCAACTTATCTGATCGTACCATGTATTTCTGCTCAAAACTCAATAATTTCACTGTTAAACATCTTAAGCAAAAGCGATAGCTACGCTCGCCCCAGGCATCGCGCAAGCACTGACTTTTCAGTTCGCTCAATTTCCAAACAAATCAATACTTCTATACTCAAGCCAATCGGTGATTATTTAAACCTTTATATTGTTATTTCCGTATTTATATTGAGAAAAACCCAGGTTTATATTTCAATAGAAAGAAAAAAATTATACTTGACTATTTGCTTTGGACTTCCCTTAACTGCGATTAACTGCGATAGACCTCTTACGAAATTCCTTCTTTGCGTTCTCCTCTCTGCGACTCTGCGCGACGGACACTTTGCACAAGTCGGGGAACCCGCCCAAGCAAGTGTCCTCCTCTGCGTGAAACAAAAAACATTTATAATACTCAAGCCCGAATCACAGTAATTCTACGTTGATTTTCCGTCATCACAACCTGAGTTGATAAACGTTCTTCCATTGGTAGGGCATTTTTACGCCTATCAAACACAAATAACCAACCAAAATCCAACCCCAAACGCCCTAAATAGGATTCTAATTGTTCAATACCATCAGCTTGGGGGTCACGCTTTTTATCCCTCCATACCTTTAACTCAATACCTAACGTTACACCTTTGTAACGCAGACATAAATCCATTCTGTCACTACCAATTGCATATTCCCTTTCTAATATTCCACCACCGTTAATAACACGATGTAAAAAAGCCATTAATACAATATGGGGGGCAATTTCATGGTAGCCAGTGCTACCTAATAACGGTTCTCCGTGCTGTCGCCAAAATTTGAGAAATGCTGCAAGTAACGCATCTATATTTAATTCACCTTCCGGGGTTAACCACGTCGGTGCAATCATTGGTAAAGAAGCCATTGGTGTGACAGTTAATACTCTGGGTAACACTTCCCGATAAATGGGATTAGCAATAGTTAAACCTCCGTAGGGGTGCATTTTACATAATCCCAAATCAATTACAAATTGAATATCATCGTTGGGTATATCTCCCAATTCCAAACCTGCTAACATCGGTTCAATAATTGCTTTTATTCTGGGTTCTCGTAACCTTTCAGCTAAACTATCTAAATGAGTGTCTTGACGAGAAATTAATATTTCCTTTGCCTGTAAAATATGTTCTTTTGTAATAGCAATATTTCTATCTTTAACCATTTTTTCCACAATTTCTTTAGCCAAAGCATTAACTAACCAAGGTTGTCCTTGGGTTAAATCAAAAGCTGTTTCTGTGGCTTCTGGTGTGAAAATTTGTCCTGTTGCTTCTGTATGTTGTTGATATAGTTCTACAACTTCTTCGGCATTAAAATTTCTCAGAGTAATGGAACTGACTTTAATATTAAATAGACTGGATGTATTTAATCTGTCACTACCTCCCGATGCGACTTTATAATCTCGTACATCTCTTAAACCAATTAATCCTACTGATGAGGGAAAATTTTCTGGACGATTGGGAAAACCATCTCGTAATTGACGTAAAACTGAAATTAAAGTTTGATCTTGTAGGGAATCAATTTCATCTATAAATAATACTATCGGACGATTGATAGCTCTTGACCATGCTCTTAAATTTTCAGCAATTCTCTGTCCAGGAACATTATAAACCCAAGTTTGGGGTTGTAGTTCGGTCGGTAAGCTATCTTCAATTGTATTTCGCCAAATTCCTAAAATTGCTAATTCTGCTGCATCAGGATCATGATTAAAAGCACTTCCTACTTCTGCTGATACCATGACTGCTGCATAATTTCCAGTATCAGTAAGTTGTTTTGCTAAGGATAACATAGCTGTTGTTTTCCCTGTTTGTCTTGGTGCATGAAGGACAAAATAACTTTCTTGTTCTATTAGTATTGATAAGTCAGGAAGGCGACTTGTAGCTGAGATAGTATAGTTTTTGGCAGGGTTACAAGGACCTGCAATATTAAACCAGCGAGATATCATGATTTTATTATTTAATGGACATTTTGATTGTAGATGATTTTCGTGTTGGGAATGGCAGGAAGGAAGAGGTGATGATCAGCAATAGTTAGGTAAGTATTCAGCTTCTCAAGCATCAAGACAATGGCTAACAACTGCAATGTACTGGAAATTCAAGGACAATTCTTGTCACCAATCGTCACTCAACCCCTGAACCAAGCGATAAAACTGTCGGGTACTTATGGTTTAGCTGGTGTTTTGATGGCAGTATTGGGAACTCTTTTCTGGATATATCAACAGAAGATTTCTCAGTTTTTCGAGCCTTTTTAGGCTGATGTTTGCAAATTAGTCAAAAGTCGTTAATTGAGTTGCAGAAGAATGAAATATTGGTGCTACGGATGGAGAATGAAGGGTTAAGGTTGGAGGTTGAGAGATTTAGAAAAATTCTGGATAACAGCGAGAAATAAGCTCAAACCACTGTGTTTGCCCACACACTTAGATAAATAGCCCGCAAAAGTCCGTATAATACCTGGATATTGACAATATTGAGAATTTTTTTGGCTATTACTTAGACGTTATGGTAATGTACAAGATGTAATAATTCTTTTATTACTTAAGTTAAGCTCAACATAACCACTGTAAAATCTGGGTATGTTAGACGGAAAGTTTCCTTCAAATAAATAGTATCTAGATTACCTTGTAACAGCAAGGGCTTGAAAGTATGAAACAACTACATGATCAGTACAAAGCTTTACAGCGAAATATTGAAGATTTGATTGGCTTATTACTTCAAGAGTCTCATGAAAATTCTCAACACGAGCAACTTTTAGCACAAGCTAGAGCTTCTTTAAATAAAGCCTTGTCATCTGAGTTTGAAGTTGTGTTTGCTGGTCAATTTAGTGCTGGTAAGTCTATGCTGCTCAAGGCACTTTTACAACGTGACTTACTTTTTAGTGGTGAGGGTCATGCTACAGGTACGCTCTGCTACATACGTTATGCATCTTCACCTGATGAAGAAAAGGTAGTTCTGACTTTCATGAGTAAGCAAGAAATAATGAAACAATTGCAGTCTCTTGCAGATCTTGTGGATATAAAAATTAATGACTTTAGGAAATCAGAATCTCTATCTCTAGATGTAAAAGCTTTATCTGAAACAGCCACGAATATTATTAATCAGGAAGGTGGAAAAAATAGATCTACGAAAGCTAAACAAGCTGCCTGTATTATTGATCTTCTGAAAGGCATATCTGAGAATCAAGCTAATCTGGCTGACGACTCCAATAAGACAGAACAGAAAACAATTGAACAAGCATCAGAATATGCTCGTGCAGGAAGTAAAAGTGCCGTACTCAAGCAAATTGACTATTTTTGCCATGAACCATTGCTAGAAGGAAATGTATTAATTGATACTCCTGGGATTGATGCACCTCTTGAGCGAGATGCAGAATTAACTTTTAAAAAGGTTAGCGATCCTGAAACTGCCGCTGTAATTTGCGTATTTCAAACGGCAAAAGTTGGTGAAATAACTACTGAAGAAACACGTTTAATTGAAGCAACAAAAGCTAATCGCTCTATTCGTGATCGAGTATTTTGGATATTTAATCTTATCGACTTGACTTGGTACAATTCTCAGTTGAGAGAAAAGCTTTCGGGGCATAAAGCTGGTTTCTATAATGCTTATGAAACTAGTAGCCTTCTAGGTTTCTATGCTTCTATGGTTGCTAAGTCAGGGAATGAGGATAATAAATTTGGATTAAGCTCTATTTTCCAAAATGGATTAAATAGTAAAGAATCAGAAATATTTTTGAATAGCTTTAAAGACTTTTATGAGAAAAGATATAAGCCCAATCACCCCCAGGTATCATTGCAAACCTCTGGGGTTCTTAAAGAAGATTACCTGCAAATATTAAGGAGTGATCATGGTAAAGATGTATTAAATGCAATCATTAAAGATAGTGGAATTGAACAATTTCGTGAAGCAATTTCTAATTACCTCATAAAGGAAAAGCGTCCTAGTTTATATAAAGCGTTAGCTGAAGATGTCGAAAAACTATGTACTAAGATTGTAGCCTTTTATTCTAAGCAAAAGCAAGTTTTAGAATTGATGCCTAAGGATATTCAAGGAATAGAAGAGGAACTTAAAGATAAGGAATTACTCCAACTTAGAGAAAATCTTGATCTTCTCTCCAGTTCATTTGAAGAAGATATTCGTGCAATAGTAGATGAGGTAATTAAGCAAGAATGTCCAGGCTTTGAGCCAAACATTCTGAAAATTCATAGTCTCAGCAATGAGCTTTTGACTTTCATTGATAATTTGTCCTTTAAAGATGTCTTTTCTAAAGTTATTCGTAAAGATGATAAAGCTTCAGAGAAACCGTTCACAGCTATATTTTCTGCAAGTATCGAGCTAGTTGTTGAACATTTAGAAGAATTACTGATTGGTAATTTTCCTTTCTCCTATGAAGATGTAGAGTCAGAAAAATCAAATCCTTTAGTAAAATTTCTCATAGACCAATTCTTTATCTATCTTGAAGATTTTGTAGAGCAAACAAGCTCCTATAGAAATTTACTTAAGGAAGTCAACGCTTCTGCCTGTCATGATTTGATTGACAGTATACAAAAATTAAAAATTCAAGTTTGGCGTTCTGTTCATGATGCAATCAGTATAAAATGTCATAGTTTTTTACGTGAGAGCGACAAATATTACAGAGCCTTTGAAAACAACCAGTTTAGCTCAGTTATGGGATCAGATAAGGGATTAAGTCTTTTGTTTCCTACTAATGACGAGCAAGAAGAGTTAATGCGTAAAGCATTAAAGGCAGACTTTGTGGACAAGTTTGCTGAAATTATTTTTATAGATATACGTCGTGATTTAAACTATCTTTTAAAGCGTTATTTACTTGAGTTAGCTACAAAAAAATCTAGGGCATATGAATGGTATGAAGTAGCTCGTGAGGAAATCATCCAAAATCTGACCAGAGAGGCTAATCAGAAAAAGCAAGATCACGACAAGCAGGAGGCTGAACTTCAAGATAAGATTGCTTTCTATCATAAGCTAGTTGATAGTATTGAAGACGATTTTGTTGTTCTCAACTTAAACAATAAGCTTCCAAGAGTGAGATAGGATATGGATAGAAAAAGCTTTATACACTTACATCAAGAAGGACAAACATCTTTTCAGGAGGCAAACCTGTTAGGAATTGATTTGAGTAATCTAGAGCTAAACGGTATCGATCTAAGAAAAGCTAACTTAAAAGCCGCAAATCTGTCCAATACTAAACTACGATATTCTGATTTAAGAGGTGCGGACTTGACAATGGCAAATCTGTGCAATACAGATCTTACATTTGCTAGATTAGCTGAAGCAAACCTAACAGGAGTTAATCATGACTTGGGTTATTTTGAGGGCTATAAATATGAATATGAAAATTATCAAAAAGACTCACAATCACAAGATCAGTTTTTAACTCAAGAGTTTGAAGCTATAAAAGCTGAACTTGAATCGGCTAGTTGCCAAATTGAGAACTTGCAAAATAATGAAATTAGACTTTTACAAAAAGCAGAAAGTTTAGAGAAAGAAGTTGAAGACTTAAAGGCGGAACTTAAGAAAAAAGAGCAAGATATTAATCAATCACAAGTAAAATATGAAGAAGACTTAGAAAAGCAGCTTTGCCAAGTAAGAGCAGACCTTAGCCAGTCTAACCAAAGATTGTCTGAATTGCGTCTTGAAAATACCCAACTCATACAAAATTTAAAGAATAGTGAAATTAACCATTCTAAATTAGCTAAAGAAGTTGAAGGTGTTAACTTAGGAAAGCAAAAGATTGTACTTAGAAACTTCAAGATAGGAGTTCTTGCTTTAGCTATACTGTTATTTACTTCTGTTGGGCTACTGATTTATACTAAATTCTCTGTTTTACAGACCTTACAAACCATAAAGCGTGAGCGGGATACAGCAATTACCAATAAAAATACAGCAATTACCAATAAAAATACAGCAATTACCAATAAAAATACAGCGATCGCCGAGAAAAATATAGCAATTACCAATAAAAATACAGCGATCGCCGAGAGAAATACAGCAATTGCTGAAAAAAATACAGCAATTACCCAAAGAGATGCTGCAAGAAGAGAATTTGAAAAATTTGCATTATTTGAAAATAACAGTATTGAGTATGAAGGTGATTTATCTTCTAATAATACGGACACTAATGCAGTTTTTTATAGTTTTTATGTTCCTGAAAAAGCCACGCTATCAATTATTGTTGAAGCTGTTGAAGCCTCGGAAAATCTAAATCCTCAGTTTGGTGTTATTGTAGGCAATGATCATAATAGCACAGTATATTGTCCATCATCGGGGAGTATAGATTGTAACATTTCAAGCTATGGACTACATCAGATAAAATTATGGAATATCTCAGATAAATCGGGTAGGTTTAAACTGACTATTCGTAAAAAATCGCCAGAAAACGATTTAGAGGTTTAGCTAATCAACAATTTATTACAACCTGGTGCGTCGTGACAGAAACCTGCTATATATTACAAAAAAGAGTAGGAGTAGATGTTCCAAAAATCTTTATTCATAAAATTTCTGCGTGAAACAAAAAATATAATACTCACGCCCGAATCACAGTAATCCGACATTGATTTTCCGTCACCACAACCTCAGTTGATAAACGTTCTTCCATTGGTAGAGCATTTTTCCGCCTATCAAATACAAATAACCAACCAAAATCCAACCCCAAACGCCCTAAATAGGATTCTAACTCCGATATGTTTCCTTTCAGCACACAAATTGCATTTGTTTGCAATCAGCCCCGTAACTTTGCATTGTGGTGTTTAGAACAGCCGACAAACAACTTGAATCCCAATGTCGCATCTTTAGTTGAGGCGCGTGGTCATATTTCAGCGACTAAGGAGTTGTTGGCAAGTATCAATGTTACTGATTCTAAATTGTCAGAACTCAATCGCCTCGATCTTGGACAAGGGTTATACGCAGAATTATCTGGACTTTCCTATGTAGATGATTTTCTCATACCCAACTTTTATTTTCATATAACAACAGCGTACAATATCCTGCGTTTGGCAGGAGTACCAATAGGTAAGCGCGATTTTATGATGCATTTAGTACCTTTTTTGAAGCATCAAGGCAATGTATAACGGCTAGTACCCTTCAATTTAAATCATTACCTGTTGGTGGTGATAAATCCATTACTTCGGTAAACCGGGAATATTTCACCTCACTAGTTGGGGGAAACTGTGCGGAAACAGCCATTAAACCGACTTTGATATCCTCATAAAAAATGACACCACCAATTCGTCCGCTTGCTTGGAATGGTCCGTGGAAAAATTGATGTCGGGGAATATGAATGAGTAGAGAATTGGTAATTTTGACGTTTTGACCAAATAGTTGTTGACAGGTTTTTTTGACAACTGCATCAATATATTGATTCTGGACATGGTTACCCAAGTTAATGAATTTGGGATGATCTGCAAAATGATCCATGTAATATGACCAGATGTTAGACAAATCTTTTTCTTCAGTGAGGATTTGCTTGAGTTCCTGCCATCGTTTGAAATTCATAATATGGGTAGATTGGATTATTCTTTGCTTACTAAAAATTTACCATAGTTATGCGATCGCTAGATCGCTAATCTAAGATTAGGGAAAAATTAGGTAACGTCTGAAAACACCAAATAGCTGTTAGTAGATAAAAATAAATGGACTTATGATATGGCTGGGGTGGGTTTATTGCCTAATTTAAGGAATAACCAGGGAATAATCACACCTATCCTGAGAAATCCTTGCTATATAAGCAATTAGCCAATTTATTTCCATATAACTGCTGTGCGGCCATTGTCCACCTAATAAAGCATAGATTTCTACAGGTTTGGCAGAAATTGTCACCCCAATTTCATAGGATTTACCTGTAAAAGCTGCAAAACGACGACAAGCTTCTTCATAAAAGCGACTGCGGCGATAATTTTTGTTAGTTAAATCAATGGCAAACAATCCATAAAAATAGCGAGGAATACTTTGGATTGTTTCCACAATTTGACCTAAGTTTCTCGCCAAAATTGCATTTCTGGGAACTTCTGTTCCCCAGGCTGTATCTAACGCCCAAGAGGCAGAACTGAGGTGAGAACCGCCACAAATACCGCAAATTCTAGGAGTAACAATTAAACCAGCTTGGGGATCTTTTCCACGCAAAATAATTTCAAAACCGCGAAAAAGTTCAGCATGAGTCCAGGCGTTTGTCACATAGCCATCTTCGATTTCCACACGGACATCTAAATCACCCTCGACTCTACCAACGGGTGAAATATCTAAGGTTTGAATTGGCATAATTTTGGGTAATTGGTAATTGGTAATTGGTAATTGGTAATTGGTGATGGAGAAAAACTCTTACCCAGTCCCCAATTTCTAAACTAAGAAAAAGTCTTCATCTACCCATTTTGGTGCTGCATCTTTAGCAACAACAGTGAGGACTGCGTAATCTTTTTGCTTGACTCCGGGAGGTAGTTCTTTAGGTGCGCCCATGATGGTTTGGGTTTTAAATACGGTTCCCGGTTTGAGGTCATGGAAGGGGAATTCTGGTTCTGTGCAACCGATACAAGGCATTCCGGCGCGGGTTTTCGATGATACGCGGTTCCAGAGGATGCGGTTACAGGAAGAATGAGTCATGGGTCCCCGACAACCCAAGTCGTAAAATAGACAGCCTTTACGTTGTCCAAATTCGGTAGTTGTGGCTTTGTAAGCAAAGTGAATGTTGCGGGTACAACCAGTTTCGGCGTAGGTGTTAAAGAAGGTTTGGGGACGGTGTAGGTCGTCTAAGGCAATATCAGCGATGCGTCCGGTAGCAATAGCAACTAATATCTGCGTTATCCAGTCAGGATGGGCGGGACATCCGGGAATATTGATTACAGGTAAGCCGGCTTTACTGACGAAATCTGCACCTAAAAAGCCACCTTTGCTGCGTTTGAGAAATTGTAAACCATTAGATTCGCTGGGGTTGGGTGACATTGCGGGAATACCACCCCAGGTCGCACAGTCACCGATAGCGACGACAAAGTTAGCAGCTTTGGCTAAGTCGTTTAACCAATCTTTCATGGGGCGGTCTGCAAATCTATCCCATTCTCCTGTACCGTTGGGGGCGTTAACTACGCTACCTTCAAATACTAAAATATCTAAGGGAATTTTACCTAAGACGCATTCCCAAAGCAAGGTTTGTACGTTTGCACCTAGTTCTACACCCAAGGAAGGATGCCAAAGAATTTTAATACCGAAGTCAGCAATTAAATCACAAGCTGTAGGTTCTTCGGCGTTAAGGAAGGACATGGTGTCACCTGAACAAGCACCACCTTGCAGCCAGAGTACATTAGTCATTGGCTATGATTTTTCTGTTGTAGATGTGGAGAGATAAACGGGATTATTTCGCCCGTGTTGATGAGGAGATACGCAGGAAAATTAGCAACATTATCAATTTTTGAACTTCTACTGCTGAGAAATCTTGTAGAGTCTCACTGGTTAGTCAATTAATGATCTTTTATATTAAATATATTAAATTATTTTTAAATATTATGAGATTTTTTTCAACAAAAATTCACTTTTAATATTTTTACTGCGTAGTAGATTTTGGAATCTTACTATACTGCAAGATAATTTGTCAACTTATTATACAAAAAACATCATTCAAGTTACATTCAAGTTATAAATGAGTTGTCACTAAAATTAATATTAGTAAATTTACGCTAGATTTTTCTCAATTGAGAGTTATATAGTGGGAAATATTGATGTTATTACCTTTCCATGCAAACTAAAAAATGGATTAGGTAAAAACTCTCTATTTAGCTTTTAGCTAGGAAATTTATTTCTTGGCTTATTGATGAACAAATCAGCGTAAAATTTGGCTGCTTTGGTTTTATCTACTGTGATGAAACCATGAGAAATTGGGGAATCTGTATAAACTGAAAAACTGCGTAAATCGGCTTAGTTGATGACTCAATTATCATGGCCAATTTATGACTTCTAGTATTACAGATTCAGCCTTAAAAGCGGCAATGGCGGCCATTTCTGATGAGTCAGCAACAGCAGAAGAAAAAATCCAAATGCTGATAGAAATGGCGCAAGGTTTCCTCAAAAAGCCGAAAAATTCCCAAGACTTGCGAAGTGGGTTAGGATTGTTTTATCGTGCTTATCAAATGTGTGGTGAAGATTATCCTTTACTGAAAGCACGGGCAAAAGTGGGAATGGCGGGTACTTTACAAATGATACCCGATTCTAACCCCCAATTATTAGTACAAGCTAAGGATAGTTACGAAGAAGCTTTACCTATTTTACAGCAACTTGCTACACCTGTAGAAGTAGCAGAAACGCAGATGAATTTGGGGTTAGTTTTACAGTCTTTAGTTCCCTACAATTTAGCGAGGATGACTGATAGTATCCAAGCTTATCATGAGGCTTTGCGGGTATTTACATGGGAAGATTATCCACAGGAATATGCGATTTTATATAATAATATAGCGATCGCATACCTTTCCATGCCAATGGCATCAGAACGGGAATATTTGCGTCAAGGGTTAGCAGTACAGTCTTTTGAAGTTGCACTCAAGCATATTAACTTAATTGAACATCCCAGGGAATATGCAATGTTGCAAAACAATTTAGGTAATGCTTTGCAATATTTAACTAGTTCCCATCCAATTGATAATAATTTACGGGCTGTTGCTGCTTACGATGAAGCCTTAAAAGTGCGGAATCCTCAAAACACACCCTTGGAATATGCTAACACAATTTCTAACAAAGCCAACGCACTTTTTAACTTACCTGACAACCCGGAAAAACCAGAATTAGGGAATCCGCAAAACCTGCTTAAAGCCAAATCCTACTATCAAGAAGCTTGGCAGATATTTACACAACATCAACAAATTGAACAAGCAGAAGTAGTAGCCCAAGCACTACAAGATTTGGCAGCAGAAATACAAGCATTTGCCTTAAATTAAAACCGAATTAGGAGAATAGTCATGTTTGTTTTTTTCAATAATCCAGGATTGAGAGATTTTCTCTATAGTTTAAATACAGACCTTAATTTTACCACAGCATTAACTTGGTTAGTCATTGCCGTAATTTTATCAATGATTGGTGGTGCAATTGGCGGGATGATGTTAGGTGGTAAAGATATAGGCTATAAATTTGCAGCAACTCTTGGCAGTTTATTTGCCCCTGCTGGAGTTATTCCCGCAATAATTTTAGGTCTATTAATGCTTAACTTATTCGCTAAATACTAGGAGGATATTTATGATAGAAATTGGCTGGTTTACCTTCAAATTATTTCTCAAAGGAAACCTTTTCCGTGACCCCATATATTTCCTTCGTCAAATTACCATTGCTAGTGGTATAGGTACACTCATATTAGTATTATTAGCACAGGTATCAATTCCCCTTTGTATTCCTATTACTGTCGCTAGTTTAGTCACAGGTGTAATTATGCCTTTTCTGGTTAAAGATTTCAGAATGAAATGAGTCTGAATAAATACAAATCTGAAAGTTATCAATCCCTACAGATTTATCTGGGGGATTGAATTATTATAAACCGCAGATAAACGCAGATAAAACGCAGATAAAACGCAGATTTTTATGGATAATTTAAATGAATTGATTGGAGATATTCAGAGATTTGAAGCTATTATTTATGATTGGGATGAAAGCCAATGTTGTGTAGCTGTTGGTTTGAAAAGTGCAATTGAAGCTTTACATAAAGCGGCTTTAATTAATTTAATTAAAAGGTTGAAAAAAGATAATTTATCAGCTTTGCGTGATGCTGTAGATGATGAAATTGTTTATGCAGTTTTGTTATATCACAACTTAGTCAAACCACCATTATCAGAACGGATACAAACAGCATTAGCAGAAATTCGCCCCAGTTTACAAAGTCATGATGGTGATGTAGAACTAGTAGCGATTAAACCACCAAATACAGTAGAAATCAAATTAATTGGTAGTTGTAGTAATTGTGCATCTTCAACTTTAACTTTAACTCAAGGAGTAGAACAAGCAATTAAAAAGCATTGTCCAGAAATTACTAATGTAGTTGCTGTTAATCATAGTTCTAATTCTACACCTGCTGCTATTTCTACAGATTCCTATTGGGTGAGAGTTGCGAATATCAATGACATTCCTGAAAATCATGTTTTAGCAGCTAGAGTTGAAAATCATAACGTGATTTTACACCGACAAAGTAATAATATTAGTTGCTATCGTAATGCTTGTCCTCATTTGGGTTTTCCCCTAGATAAAGGTAAGGTAGAAAATGGCATTATTACTTGTGCATCACATCACTTCCAATATAATTTAAATACGGGTGAATGTTTAACTATTCCTGATGTTTCCCTGATAAGTTATGAGGTGAAAGTCAAGGGTGATAAGGTTTATGTGAAGGTGTAAAGATAGATAAAAGATAAACAAATAAACAATTTTGGGTTATACTGTTATCAGTTAAAACTTAATTTAAGAGTAGGTGTATCAGTGAATAGCAACCTAGAAAGTCTACCATTAAATCAGATTCTTTTAGAAGATAGCTTGAATTTGCTGAAGAATTTACCAGATGAATCTATTGATTTAGTAGTATCCTCACCACCATATAATTTAGGTAAAGAATATGAGACCAAACAAGCTTTAGAAATTTATTTACAACAACAAACAATTATATTACGTGAATGTAGTCGAGTTCTCAAAAATACAGGATCAATATTTTGGCAAGTAGGCGCTTTTTCTGACAAAGGGATGCTTATTCCTCTAGATATTCGCTTTTTTCCCATTCTCGAATCTTGCGGTTTAATTCCCCGTAATCGTATTATATGGGCTAGAAAGCATGGACTTCATGCACAAAAAAAGTTTTCTTGTAGACATGAGACAATTCTTTGGTTTACTAAATCTGATACCTATAAATTTAATTTAGATGCAATTAGAGTTCCCCAAAAATATCAAAACAAAAAACATTTTCGTGGTGATCGCAAAGGTCAGCTTTCTTGTAACCCAGATGGTAAAAATCCCGGAGATATTTGGCTATTTCGCAATGTGAAACATAACCATGAAGAACAAACCATACACCCCTGTCAGTTTCCAGAAGATTTAATAGCTAGAATCATATTATCTACAACTGATCAAAGTGATATAGTTTTAGATCCTTATATGGGTTCTGGAACTGTAGCTGTTGTTGCTAAAGATTATGAACGATATTTTATAGGTTCAGATATAGAACCAAAATATCATCAAGTTGCTTTACGTAGATTAAGTGGTGAACCTGATGAAAATGGCTATTTTCCAAATTTAAAAACCTTGCGTGATTATGTAGAAAAAACAGGTGAATCTATTGATAAATTTAGATTTGATCTGCAAATAGGAAATAAAGCATCAGAACGCAGTCAGGCTAAAATTTATCCCGAAGAATATCATTTGCAGTCAATGGAAGATAGATTATTATATGAAGAAGCTGCTTTTGCTGCTAATTTACGTCAGGAAAAAATACCCACAGATCCTCAACTAAATGGCAAGGGAAAAAAGACAAAATCACCAGATCAAAAATCTGAACAAATTGAACTGAGATTGTGGGGCTAAATATGTAATATTACAGTAATCGAAGCTGACATCTACTACTAGGAGAACGACCACCAACTATCTCGCATTGTAAATTCATTCTATTAGTGACTTTTCGAGAGTATCTTTCAGATATATATTGACTCCACTTTGAGTTGTTGAATAAAAACCAGGGGATCTATTTTTAAAACTTCTGCAAGTTCCAAAAATTCAATCAAATCTAAACGACGTTCACCCCGTTCATATTTTGATACATAGGATTGAGGTCGTTGTAACTTAATTGACAACTCGGCTTGAGTGAGATTGGTAGTTTTGCGTGCTGCTATCAGCATTTTGCGAAACTGATTGTATTCCTCTGTATAAACAGATTTAGTCACGTCATTTTATTTTTTGTTAGAAATACCAAATTTAGTGCCTTTCATTTTAAAACCTAATATGGGATAAACCCAAAACAGGTTTTTAACTCAAATAACTACAGCAGAGTCAAATTGCTATTAAAATTACATCTTTACATCCAAAAATATTCTTAAATAGATAAACCCTAAAAAACCTATCCTTCTCTCTGCGCCTCTGCGTGAGATAAATAATGAACCAAATACCCCTATCTTCCAAAGGTGCAGAAATAATCTTAGGAAACGCTACCACATCCGAACAAATAGCTATTCCTCTCGCACCAACTCCATCAACAATGTTCGGACCCCGTGCAGCTTGTTTAATCTCACCAACTGGACCATTATGGGTAGCAGACACAGGACACCATAGGTTATTAGGATGGCGAAATTTACCCACAAAAGATAATCAACCGGCTGACTGGGTAATAGGACAAACTGACTTTTTTCATGAAGGACAAAACGCCAAAGGTACACCTGGAAAATCTACATTTAGTGTTCCTACAGGTATTTGTAAATGTGGTGATGGTTTAGCAGTTGCTGATGCTTGGAACCATCGAGTTTTAATTTGGCATGATGTACCAGAAGATAACAATGTTCCCGCAGATTTGGTATTAGGACAAGTTAATTTTATTGATAATCAATCTAATAGGGGAAGTCAACAACCAGCAGCAAATACTTTACATTGGCCTTATGGTATTTTCTATCATCAAGGTAAGTTATTCCTAGCTGATACAGGAAATCGTCGTTTATTAATTTGGCATCAAATACCAACAGAAAATGGACAACCTGCGGATATAGTTTTGGGACAACCAGAGATGATATCTCGTAATGAAAATGGTGGTGGTTCTCCCACTGCTGCTAGTATGCGTTGGTGTCATGATATAACGATTTGGGATCATAATTTAGTTGTCACTGATGCGGGTAATAACCGAGTCATGATTTGGGATGGAATACCAACAGAAAATAATGCCCCTTGTGCGGTGGTTTTAGGACAAAAAAACTTTAATTTTGTGGAATTAAATCAAGGGGTATATTTCCCTAGTCGCAGTAGTTTAAGTATGCCTTATGGCGTAGATGCTGCGGGAGATTGGTTAATAGTTGCAGATACAGCTAATTCTCGTTTGCTAGGATGGAAGAAACGGGATTCTATTTTATTGTTACAAGGTGCGGATGCTGATGGTGTGCTGGGACAAGAAAGTTTTAAAAGTAAGAGTGAAAATCGGAATTTTGGACTACCGACAAGGGAAAGTTTAAATTGGTGTTATGGAATTAAAGTTTGTGGTGAAAATGCGATAATTTCTGATTCTGGAAATAATCGGGTTTTGATTTGGAAGTTTTAATTATCTCACGCAGAGGCGCAGAGAACGCAGAGGAGGAAGGATGAAAAGAGAAGAAATTAGGGTTCGTGGTACTGTTCAAGGTGTGGGTTTTCGTCCTACTGTGTATCGTTTGGCGAAGGTTTTTGGTTTGAAGGGTGATGTTTGTAATGATGGGGATGGGGTTTTAATTCGGGTTGCTGGAAGTGAGTCAAAAATTACAGATTTTGTAGATAAGTTATATGAAGAATGTCCCCCTTTGGCGAAAATTAATGAGTTGGTGAGAAGTCGATATTTGGGTGAGTTTGATTTTACTGATTTTGTGATTTCTCACAGTGTTAATAGTATGATAAACACGGAAATTGCTGCTGATGCGGCTACTTGTCCTCAATGTCAAAAGGAAATTTTTGATCCTTTTAGTCGTTATTTTCGTTATCCTTTTACTAATTGTACTCATTGTGGACCGAGGTTAACTATTATTCGGGCTATTCCTTACGATAGAAATAACACCAGCATGGTAAAGTTTCCCATGTGTGGAGACTGTGAACAGGAATATCAAGATGTAGAAAATCGGCGTTTTCATGCCCAACCTGTGGCGTGTTTTACTTGTGGACCTCGTGCTTGTTTGGAACGGGCTGATGGTAAACCTGTTATTGCTGATATGTTCTCGATGTTGGATGATGTGGATGCTGTTTGTACTTTATTACAAAAGGGTGAAATTGTAGCTATTAAAGGTTTAGGTGGTTTTCATTTAGCTTGTGATGCAACTCAAGAAACAGCAGTTCAAAAATTGCGAGAACGCAAACGCCGTTATCATAAACCTTTTGCTTTAATGGCGAGAGATATCAATATAATTAGTGAATATTGCTATATTAACGATTTAGAAAAATCATTATTAACAAGTCCCGCTGCACCTATTGTTTTATTAAAATTGAAAGAAGAGAAAAAATTAGCTGCGACCGTTGCACCAGGACAAAATACCCTGGGTTTTATGTTACCTTATACGCCTTTACATCATTTAATTCTCAGACGCATGAAAGTACCAATAGTCTTAACTAGCGGTAATATTGCTGATGAACCCCAATGTATAGATAATGAAGATGCTAAAAATAAATTATCAAAAATAGTAGATTATTTCTTATTACATAATCGAGATATTATTAATAGAGTAGATGATTCAGTTGTCAGAGTTATTGATCATAAAATTCAAACTCTCAGACGTGCGAGAGGATATGCACCTGCACCGATTAGTTTACCATCAGGATTTGAAAAAATTCCGCCTATTTTAGCAATGGGTAGCGAATTAAAAAATACCTTTTGTTTGTTAAGGGAAGGTGAGGCAATTTTATCACAACATTTAGGAGATTTAGAAAATGCTGCTACTTTTAAAACTTATCAAGAAACATTGAATTTATATCTCAATTTATTTCAACATCAACCAGAAATAATTGCTATTGATAAACATCCAGAATATTTATCATCTAAACTTGGTAAAGAACTAGCAACGGTTAACAAAATTGAATTAAATGAAATTCAACATCATCACGCCCATATAGCAGCTTGCATGGCTGAAAATCAAATTCCTTTAAATTCTCAACCAGTGTTAGGAATAGCCTGTGATGGTTTAGGATATGGTGAAGATGGTCAACTCTGGGGTGGAGAATTTTTATTAGCAGATTATCAGCATTTTCAACGGTTAGCAACATTTAAACCTCTGCCCATGATAGGAGGAAAACAGGCAATTTATCAACCTTGGAGAAATACATATTCTCAATTAATTAATGCTTTTACTTGGGAAGAAATCAAAGATAAATATAGTGATTTAGAAATAATCAAATTTCTAGAAAATAAAAACCCCAAACTACTTAACCAAATCATAGAAAAAGGTATTAATTCACCTTCGACATCATCAGTAGGTAGATTATTTGATGCAGTTGCAGCCGCAATAGGTATTTGTCGAGAAGAAACCAGCTATGAAGGACAAGCAGCTATAGAAATGGAAGTCCTAGCTGATATCAATATTTTAAACAATGATGAAGAAACTCTAAATTATCCCTTTAACTTTGAAAAGTTAGATAATATTTACTATATAGGTACAACTCCAACATGGCGAGAAATCCTCAATGATATTAAACAGCACATCTCATCATCAGAAATAGCTGCAAAATTTCATAAAAGTTTAGCTATTTCCATTGTCACAATAGTTAAACAACTGAGACAAAAACATGAATTTAATCAAGTAGCATTAACAGGAGGAGTATTTCAGAATCAAACTTTATTACAACAAGTAAAAACACGGTTAGAAGAATTAGAAATCAATGTATTAACTCATAGTATAGTACCTGCAAATGATGGCGGTTTATCACTAGGACAAAGTGTAATTGCTGCGGCTAGATATCTGAAAAGATCCCCGACTTCTTTTATTATCTGATACATAAATTATGACTTAATCTCAGAAGTTGGGAATCTGGAATCTTAAAAAAAGGAAAATAAAAATGTGTTTAGGAATACCCGGACAAATTGTAGAAATAACCAACCCAGAACATAAACTAGCGATGGTTAACGTTGGAGGAGTAAAACGCCAAATAAACATAGCTTGTATCGTCGATGAACAACACCCACCCGAAAAATGTATAGGAGACTGGGTACTCGTTCACGATGGTTTTGCCATGAACCGCATCAACGAACAAGAAGCCGCAGAAACGTTACAATTATTACAAGAAATAGCCCAAACATACAGCTAAAAACTCTTTTCTTCCTTCTTCCTTCTTCCTTCTTCCTTCTTCCTTCTTCCTTCTTCCTTCTTCCTTCTTCCTTAGTGTCCTATCCCTGACGGGATGCTTCGCAAACGTGCCTTCGTGGTTTATTAAAAAAATGAAATATGTAGACGAATTTCGCAACCCCGAAAAAGCCCAAGCCTTACAAAAAGAAATCGAAAAACTCAGCCGACAAATAGATAAACATCTCAAAATAATGGAAGTATGCGGCGGTCATACCCATTCCATTTTCAAATACGGCATCGAAGAAATATTACCCGACAACATCGAATTAATTCATGGTCCTGGTTGTCCAGTGTGCGTCATGCCTAAAGGTAGAATAGATGATGCGATCGCACTTTGCCAAGATCCTAACATCATCTTTACCACATTTGGCGACGCAATGCGCGTACCCGGTTCAAAAACCAGCCTTTTACAAGCTAAAGCCCAAGGTGCAGATATTCGCATGGTTTACTCACCCTTGGACAGTTTAAAAATTGCCAAAGAAAACCCCAACAAAGAAATAGTCTTCTTCGGTTTAGGCTTTGAAACCACCGCCCCCAGTACCGCTTTTACCATCCTCCAAGCCGCCGCAGAAAACATTACTAACTTTAGTATGTTTTCTAATCATGTATTAGTAATTCCCGCCTTACAAGCATTATTAAATAATCCAGATTTACAACTTGATGGTTTTGTCGGTCCTGGTCATGTCAGCATGGTCATAGGAACAGAACCTTATGAATTTATTTCCCAATCATATCATAAACCCATCGTTATTTCTGGCTTTGAACCATTAGATATATTCCAATCAATTTGGATGTTGTTAAAACAAATAGTAGAAAATCGTTGTCAAGTAGAAAATCAATATAATCGTTTAGTAGAACCAGCGGGAAATAAAAACGCATTAACAGCCATGAATCAAGTTTTTACAGTCCGTGAAAAATTTGAATGGCGCGGTTTAGGAGAAATACCCAACTCCGGTTTTAAAATACGCGAAGAATACGCCCAATTTGATGTCGAAGCTAAATTTACCATTCCTAATTTAAAAGTTCCAGATCATAAAGCCTGTCAATGTGGAGAAATTCTCAAAGGAGTCTTAAAACCTTGGGAATGTAAAGTATTTGGAACAGCTTGCACTCCCGAAACACCCATTGGCACTTGCATGGTTTCTTCCGAAGGAGCTTGTGCAGCATATTATAAATATGGGCGACTTTCAACAATGGCGAAAAAAGCGAAAGTACCTGTTCCTCTGGGCTAGATAATTGTACATTTTGAGGAAATTCTTATGCCTTTTGTTACTGTTCAAATTGGAAAAGGTCACTCCATAGAAAAGAAGCGGAAATTAGTCCAAGCTGTGACTGATGCTTTGGTTTCTGCTTTGGGTACTAAACCTGAGTGGATAACTGTTCATATTGATGAATTTGAACGGGAAAACTGGGCAGTTGGTGGTGTTTTACATTCTGATAAACACGTCGGTAGACATGAAGAAACTGGGAGGTAATTTTTAGGGTGCGTTGGCGTTATCATAACGCACCAATTTTTTTTAATAAACCACGTTAGCGAAGCTTTCCGTAAGGATAGACACGAAGATACGAAGGAAGAAAGAGAAGAAAGAGAAGAAAGAGTTTTTAAGTTAAGAAGTTTATATGATGAAGATGTTTAATATGGAAGTTGACAAAAATCAAGAAGTTAAAAATCCGTTGTTTCAAAAAATAGAACAGGTGCGTCGTCGTCCTAGTAAGGTTAAGGATACTCACATTAATTTATCTCATGGTAGCGGTGGTAAGGCTATGAGGGATTTGATTAATGATGTGTTTGTTAACAGTTTTGATAATCCTATTTTATCACAGTTGGAAGACCAAGCTAGTTTTGATTTATCGCAACTTTCTCAATTAGGAAATAGGTTAGCTTTTACTACTGATTCTTATGTTGTAGATCCTTTATTTTTTCCTGGTTCTGATATAGGAGAATTGGCGGTTAATGGCACTATTAATGATTTAGCTGTGAGTGGTGCTAAACCTTTATATCTTACTTGTAGCGTTATTTTAGAGGAAGGTTTAGAGTTAGAAACCTTGCGAAAAGTTGTTTCTAGTATGCAAGACGCAGCACAAAAAGCAGGAGTACAAATAGTCACAGGTGACACCAAAGTTGTTAATCGTGGTTGTGCTGATAAAATATTTATTAACACCGCTGGAATTGGTATTATTCCTACAGGTATTGATATTTCTCCCCGCAATATCCAACCAGGAGATGTGGTGATCATTAACGGTGAAATCGGAAATCATGGAACAGCAATTTTAATTGCCAGAGGAGAATTAGAATTAGAAACAGATATAGAAAGTGACTGTCAACCCTTACATGAATTAGTGTCCGAAATTATCAAAATTTGTCCAGAAATTCACGCCATGCGAGATGCAACCAGAGGAGGTTTAGCCACAGTATTAAATGAATTTGCCCTCACAGCAAACGTAGGAATACGCATCAATGAAAATGCCATTCCTGTGAGAGAAGAAGTAAATGGAGTGTGTGAAATACTCGGCTTAGATCCTTTATATTTAGCCAACGAAGGAAAAATAGTCATAGTTGCACCCAAAGAAAAAGCCGAATTAATATTATCAACAATGCAAAACCATCCAACAGGAAAACAAGCATCTATCATCGGTGAAATAATCCCCACACCACCAGGAATAGTCCTCTTAAAAACCGCCTTTGGTGCAGAAAGAATAGTAGATATGCTAGTAGGTGATCAACTACCAAGAATATGTTAAACTCCCTCCTCTCTCTGCGACTCTGCGCCTCTGCGTGAGATAAAAAAATATTATGCACGAACTAGGAATAACTCAAAACATCATCGCCATAGTTAGCGAAAATGCCCAAGATAAAAAAGTTCAAAGAGTATTATTAGAAATTGGTAAACTCTCCGCCATCATGCCAGATGCGATTAAATTCTGTTTCGATATTTGCGCTAAAGATACAATAGTAGAAGGTGCTTTATTAGAAATTATAGAAATACCAGGAATGGCTAAATGTCGTCAATGTGATTCAATAATTCATTTAGAAAAGCCATTTGGAATTTGTCAATGTGGTAGTGTGCAGTTAGATTTAATAACTGGTGAAGAATTAAACATTAAAGAAATTGAGGTAGAAGAATTATGTGTGTAACTTGCGGATGTTCTGATGATAATGAAGCAACAATTACTAACTTAGAAAATGACCATCATCATACTCATACCTTATCTGATGGAACTGTAATTACCCATTCCCATCATCATGAAGAAGCGCCCCAAATTCACGCTAAAATTCATAACACAACAATATCTTTAGAACAGGAAATTTTAGGTAAAAATAATCTATTAGCTGCCCAAAATCGTGGTTGGTTTAAAGGTCGAAATATCCTGGCTTTAAATTTAATGAGTTCTCCTGGTGCGGGAAAAACCACTTTATTAACTCGTACTATTAATGATTTAAAAGATAAATTAACTATTAATGTAATTGAAGGAGATCAAGAAACTACAAATGATGCGGAAAAAATTAAAGCCACAGGCTGTAAAGTGGTGCAAATTAACACGGGAACTGGCTGTCATTTAGACGCATCAATGATAGAAAGGGGTTTACAACAACTCAACCCACCATTAGATTCTGTGGTGATGATTGAAAATGTGGGTAATTTGGTTTGTCCGGCTTTATTTGACTTGGGAGAACAGGCAAAAGTTGTAATTTTATCAGTGACGGAAGGGGAAGATAAACCAATTAAATATCCGCATATTTTCCGTGCTAGTGAAATCATGATTCTCACGAAAATTGATTTACTTCCCTATCTCCAATTCGATGTGCAACGCTGTATTGAATATGCTAAACAGGTAAACCCACAAATCCAAATTTTTCAAGTTTCTGCTACTACTGGTGTGGGTTTAGATGATTGGTATGGGTTTTTAAGGAGTCGGGTTTCGTCTTAATCTAGGTAGTGATACATACAATTTCTCTTAGCCCTCCTTTTTAAGGGAATTGATATGAGGACATTAACTGATAATCAAATTTATTCCCAAAAAAAAAGAGGTCATCACTGACCCCTTGCAAATCTACCAAAATAATCTCTGATGAATATGAATTACAGCAAACCAGTATTTGTACCTTGTTTACCAGTTGCTAATTCTACCTTAACAATTTTGCCACCCATTTTTTGAATCCGTTGCTGTTCACGGAACCAGTTTTCATAAGGAACTAACTTAGTAAAGTAAGTATTTTGTAATTCGCGTTGGGTGCGAGTACGAGTTAGGCTAGGAACACAAGCAGTAACTTTAAACAACCGGGACATATTCTCAAAATCTCCTGATATTGTTTGGAAAACTTTTTATCTCAAATATCTTGAGTGCAAATCTTTAATTTATGTGTAAGGATTTAGCGATCAGCGATCAGCTTTTTAACTTTTGCGCCAAAAATCACCATTTGATTATCTACTGATTTATCAAATATTCTGACTCCTGACTCCTGACTCCTGACTCCTGAATTCTTACATTTATTTTCTCAAAGTCTGGAAATCAAACATCAATACTAGACCGCTAATACTCATTTTTGGTAAGCAATAGAACGACCTAGAACTCACAGTTGATTTCCAGACCTTAATAAAGCCGCACCTAAATTATTAAGTGCAAACCTAACTCCTAGCTCAAGCCAGAGGAGATATAGTCGAAGTAAACACCCATTTCTTTACCAGCGTCAGGACCAACCAAGCTTGCGGTTACTTCCTTCATAGCTTGGATAGCTTGAACGGTAGCGCCTACGGGTACACCCAAGGAGTTGTAGGTTTCTTTCAAACCATTCAATACGCGCTCATCCAAAATGGAAGGATCGCCAGCCAACATAGCGTAGGTGGAATAACGCAAGTAGTAATCCAAGTCACGGATACAAGCTGCGTAACGACGGGTGGTGTACATATTACCACCGGGACGGGTGATATCAGAGTACAACAAGGACTTAGCTACAGCTTCTTTAACGATAGCAGCAGCGTTAGCACTGATGGTTGTAGCTGCACGAACGCGCAGTTCACCAGTAGCGAAGTAGCCTTTTAGCTTTTCTAAAGCAGCGGTATCAAGGTATTTACCTTGAACGTCTGAAGAATTTATAACGGAGGTAATTGCGTCTTGCATTGTTGTTTTTTCCTTATTTCCAACCTTATTGCCACAGTATGAGTTTGAGCCAAGAAACAGCTAAAACTTACTGCATTGCACCAACAACGTAGTCGAAGTAAGAACCAGCTTCACCAGCGTCTTCAGAAGACAACAGGGTAGCAGCAACGTTCTTCATAGCGGCAACGCCACCAGCAACTGCATCAATGGGAGTACCCAAAGATTTGTACATTTCACGCACACCAACGATACCGATTTCTTCGATGGGGGTAACATCACCAGAAACGATTCCGTAGGTAACAAGACGCAAGTAGTAATCCAAGTCACGAAGACAAGTAGCTGTCATTTCTTGTCCGTAAGCGTTACCACCAGGAGAAACAACATCAGGACGCTTTTGGAACAATTGGTCGCCAGCTTGCTTAACGATGCGCTCGCGGTTTTCGGTCAATACTTGAGCGATGCGGAGACGTTGTGCGCCACCAGCAACAAAACCTTTGATTCTATCTAATTCACCGGGGCTGAGGTAGCGAGCTTCTGCATCAGCATTCACGATAGCTTTCGTGACGATACTCATTAATGGATTCCTCCAAAACTAATGACACCAGCTTTTAAACTGGTAAGACTTTTAATGGTTGATAGTAGCTTCGTATCTTAGTACATTGTGGGTGACATTGACCCAAAACAAGTAAATAAGTTAGAAAACTCAACTACCTTCCGCAAAACATTGTCCGGCATTATGTTGAGCATTTATTACTGCTCTTAATATTTTGTAACAATCATTTTCAGATTTGCTCATTCTGAGGGAGCAGGGAACAGGGAACAGAAGGCAAAAGGCAAAAGGCAAAAGGCAAAAGTTAATATTCTCCCCCTGCACCCTGCCCCCTGCTTCTTCTGTCACCTGTCACCTGTCACCTACTTATTACCACCGCGACCGGTTAACACAGAAGGAGATAGGCTAGACCATGATTGTTTTACTAGGTCAGCATCAGCCTTGACGCTACCCAAGTAGTTACCCGCAGGTAAAGAGGGGAAGCGGTTGTAAGGAACAACATCTTCACCGAAGTAGCGAGCATATTCTGGACTGTTTACCATCGCCTCTACAGCAGCCTTTAAACCGCTATCAGCCAATATTTTGTTATATTGACGGATTTCGCCTTGAGTAGCGGGTGCGCGACCCAATAAGTGACGGAATAAGAACTCGATCACTTTGGTGTTGGGATAGGGAGTGTAGAAACGCTTGCGATAGATTTCTGAACTAGCCAGTTCTATAACAAACTCACGCACAGTAATTTCACCGTTACGCAGTTTGCTATCCAAGTCAGAACGACGGAAATAACTGGGTACTTGACCGCTAAATACGTCCATTACCTGACAGTAGATCGCATTAATTACCTGATTAGTTTCAGGGGAATTTGTCCCAGTGGTAGCGCGGTAAATACGGGCAGGTTTGCGGCGGCTTGTACCTACACCAACTTCCACAGACTGACCACGACCATCGTTGAAAGAACGACCCAATTCAATAAACAAGGGCTTAGTCTTGTCCATTTGTTTGGATTTTGCCGCCAAATCTGCGATCGCATTCGCTAACATTGGCGTATTCTCAGTCTTAATCCGAGGCTTGACAGTTTCAAAGCTAGGTACAACCAAATCTTCGTTTTGCTTGGTTAGCTGGTTGTAAAGCTTCTCTGTATTGGGGAAGTTAGCCGCAGGTAAAGTGGGGAAGCGACGGTAAGGAACAGTATCTTCACCAAACACCTGACGATATTCTGCACTGTCCACCATCTGGCTAATAAAGGCACGAATACCTTGAGTAGCTAGAATTTGGTTATACTTGCGAATTTCTGCTTGGTCAATAGGTGCGCGACCTAAGAAATGCTTAGTACCCAACTCAATTACTTTCGTGTTGGGATAAGGTGTGTAGAATTCCTTCAGATACAGGCTAGAGTAACCCAAACCTTGAATAAATTCCTTAACGGTAATTTCACCGTTCACCAATTTGCTTTCTAAAGCCGTGAACTCATTTTTAACAATGTAAGGTGCTATATCGCGCTCAAAAATCTGCCGATAAGCGCCGCTAATCACTGTTGCGATCGCCACCTTATCATTGTTAGCTGCTGTCAGCTTGAAGACCTTGGTTTGCTCACGCTGCTTGCTAACACCTTGGTTGATGCGGAACTCAATATCTGGTTCGGTCCGCATTTCCTTAACTTCACCCAACTCCACAAAGCGGGGGGTTTCTTCCTTCTCAACCTTGTTGAGATCCTCACGGATAGTACCAACACGCAGTTGACGCAAGGAAACACCAGCAGGAGTTAGATAGCGTTCGTAAGGAACTGTATCTTCATTGAAAGCTTGGCTGTATTCTTCACTGTCAATAATGGCATCAACAACAGCGTAAAAACCCTTCTTAGAAGCAATGTCAAAATACTTGTTGTTCTCTTGACGACCGTAAGTAGGACGACCTAACAAGCGACGGTGAATGTATTCAATCGCTTTACAGACATACAGAGAAGTCCAGTACATCTTGCGGAATAAATCCGACTTCGCCAACATCCGCACAAACTCGCGGACGGTGATATCGCCATTTTCCAGCTTAATTTCTGCAACCTTCAGGCGTTGACCTTCGTAAACATCACGACCGAAAACTTGTAGGTAAGTAGCCTTAATTACCGCTTGGGTAGAGCTTTCCGAGAATTTAACACTTGCACCCTTAGCAGCTTTTTTGCCAATAGTGCCGGGTAACTGGTCTAACTTGAACACCTTAGCGCCCAAAGTACCAGGAGCTACATCCCGTGCTTTGGGGTTACTGAGTTGGTTATTGATACCAGGTCCTTGGTGAATCAAAATCCGGCGGGTATCCTTACCAAAAGGTGCAGGGCTGCTGCTGGGGTTGCGGGTTTCTTTCGGGAAAATCGCGCCAAATTGAATTTCCAAGGGGTCATTACCGGAACCATAGGGATGTTGATCAGGTAATGGCTGTTCGTAAGCAGCAAATGTGGTAATAAACTGAGGTACTTTACGGAAAGGCGCACTGTAGTTAAACAGGTCTTGCTGTGGTCCCCAGTTGCGACATTCTTGGGCTTCTTGACCCAGCCCCCGGATGTAGGGAACTGTTTCTTCACCAAAGTAATCGCTGTATTCTTTTGAATCTACCAAAGCATCAACTAATGCAGGTAGACCACCGTTGGAAATAATTGCGAAGTATTTTTGCACTTCTTCCCGGCTACTAGGTCCACGTCCCAAAATGTGACGGAATGCTAATTCAATGACCCGGCTGTTAATAAAAGGCTGGTAAAACTGTTTTTGGTAAAGGGGAGATTTAGCTAAACGGCGAATAAACTCCTTCATGGAGATAGAGCCGTTTTTAACTTTAGATTCTAGGTCAGAGATGGACAAGCTGTAAGCACGGGTAATGTCGCGCTCAAATACCTGTCTGTAAGCTGCTTTGATAACTTCTGTCTTTTCGCTAGAAGACAACCCTGGCTTCATCGCGTACTTGGGACGATTTTCTGCCGCATTAAAGTAAATTTGTGGCAGTTGTAAACCTTGTTGGTCGCCGGAAGGACGTTGACGGACTTTTGTCGATGGTGTGGGGGCTTGGAACTCTGTCAGCAACACATCCATGTACTGAGTCACAATTTCTGTGGCTACAGGGTCTTTACGGAAATAGGATAAAGATGCTGATTTGATTTCTTGTAAAGCGACGATGGTGGCTTCACCAGAACAAGCATTTTCGATAATTTCCCGCAAACCTCTGGTGTTCACAGAGATGATGTTGGGGTCGCCAGCGACGATGGCATAAGTAGCGTAGCGCAAGAACCAGGACAAGTCTCGTAAGCTCTTGGCCATGTTACCAGGACCGTAACGAGCAACGTTAATGGGTCTAAAACCTGGAGGTGTTGGTCCACCAGCACTGGTGTTGAAGATAGAACGGAGGTTTTCAAAGAAGCCACCACGACTTTCAACGTAGGTGACTGTTCCTAGTGCCATGCTCTCTTGGAGACTCGGACCACCAGCGCCAACCATTGCTAGTTCTCGCTCTTGGGGCTTTTCTAAGAAAGACATTGGTGAACCACCAACGAAAATCCGGTTAGCCGCACGAGAAACGATGATTTCTGAATTTTCTGTGAGAATTTGGGCGATTTCTAACCGTTTTGCACCAGAGGCAAAATAGCTGCCCAGTTCACTTAGCTCACCTTTTCCCAAAAAGCGGTCTTGTTGTTCCGCTTGGGAAATGGTCGCTACAGGTAAGGTTTGATATAGTTGCGGGCGCGCAACTGAGCTTCCACCACTTGCCTTAACACTCATTGGATTTCTAAATCTCCTATTAATATGTTTATGTGTTAAGCCTGGGTTGCTTTGCGGCTTGACATATTGGTGTATTTATGTATAGTACGCCGACAAAACTGCCAGTAAATTAACCCAGCCAGTTTTTAGATTAGAACGTTTTGAGGTGACGCTGCTAATTTATTAAGAAGTATGTCGAATCTGTAATCTAAATCTGTCTGTCGGAATAAGTACATACTCTGGTTGGGCTGTGGGATGTTGATTTTTTGTATCTCGTGGCTACATAATGCCCAGCATACTTTGTCGCAAATATATCAGTATTTAATATTTCTTAATACTTTGTTGCTTATAAACAAGTATAAATGAAATTTTGTTTATTTAAATATAATATTCCTTATTTATAAAGATTAGATTATGAGTGTCATTTGTGGTGTTTTTTGTCAGAATCAGGATGTCCAGGATTAGAGGATTTACCGAATCTTTTTTGTCAGAATCAGGATGTCCAGGATTAAAGGATTTACAGGATGTTTTTTGATGAAATATGATTTTTGTGAATGATAGGGAATATATTTTTTTATGAATTATAATCTATAATCATTCAATATTCACAGACAATCTAAAAATCACAATCCTGTAAATCCTAAAATCCTGGTTATCCTGATATGGCTTGCGCCACGCTACGCTATCAGACAAAATCACAAAAATAATTCCCAAAAATGATTTATTGCTATATATTATGTAATCTCTGCTATAATTATCTTAGCAAGAAAAAGGTGACACAATTATGATTTTAGACATTAAACAATCTGCGTCTCAATCTTCACTGAAAATTGCACCTAAATCAACTTATGATCTATTGATAGAAAATCAAACAGATGGAACTGTGAAGGCGACATTATTAAGTTTACCAGAATGTCAAGGTGTAGGAAATACAGAAACGGAAGCAATAGAAGCATTAGATAAAATTCTGCAAGCTCGTTTAGGAAATGCTAAGATTGTGACTTTAGAAATTGCAGCACCAAAAACAGAAAATCCTTGGATGAAAATAGCGGGTAAATATAAGGATGATCCGCAATTTGAGCAGATGTTGGAATATATAGAAGAATATCGTCGTGAATTAGATGCAATTAATGAATAAAGGTTAATAAGGAAGTGAAGAATTTAAGAATATTAGATACAGATCATCTATCTTTATTACAACGAGGTAATTTTTTGATTAGACAGCGATTAACTATGTTTAATCCTGAAGATATTGCCATAACTATTATCACCGCTACAGAACAACTACGGGGAAGACTGAATATTATTAACAGGTGCGAATCAGCAAATGAATTAGTTTTAGCTTATGCTAGGTTAGAGGATACATTAGAAGACATAAATAGTCTAAATGTTATACAATTTACCGAAGCCGCGGGTAATATTTACACTGAATTAGTTAAGCAAAAAATCCGCGTTGGTACTCAAGATTTACGCATTGCTGCAATTACATTATCAGTGAATGGGATTTTGGTAACTCGTAATTTTAGAGATTTTGAAAAAGTGCCGAATTTGCGTTTAGAAGATTGGAGTATTAGTTAATAATGTCTGAATCAGGATTTCCAGGATGATGATTTTGTCTGAATCAGGATGTCCAGGATTAAAGGATTAACAGGATGTTTTTGATCACTTATGGTTTGCTTTGAATGATAGGAAATATATTTTTTATCTGAATCAAAATTTATCATCATTAAATATTTACAGAAAATCTATAAATAACAATCCTGTACATCCTCAAATCCTGGTTATCCTGATTCAGACAATCACAACAAACAAGCTCCAAATATCAAACCAATGAATCAAGTATACAAAAAGATTGACAGTCTAACTTTTCCATCATCAATAGCATCTTCTAATTGATTCATAATATCTCTTCTAAAACTAAACTTCTTATTGATCACAGAACTTCTAAGTTCCAAATAATCCCAGTTCATCCCAACTAACTCATCAAAATCAATTGGTAGATCACTAAATGAATAATACTCTTCTTCTCCATTGTCTAAAATATCAGAAATGTCATCCTCATAACCCATATCAACCAAAGCATCAGCAAATGAATCCCAACTTCTAGCTATTTCTATACTTCTGATTTGATTACATCTCACAAAAGTCTCATCATCTAACCAAACACCAATAGAAAAATCTGGATCAAAATCGTCAGGCCATTGAGTAGAACTATCATAATTTGCATCTTCTAATTTCACACCTCTTAAATCTGCACCTCGGAAATCAGCGGATAATAAATTTGAACATTCTAAATTGGCATTTTTCAAATTTGCTCCCGTCAAGTTTGCACCACGTAAGTCAGCAGAGTCTAAATTTACAGATTCTAAATTTGCATAAGAAAGATCGCTATTTGTAAAATCAGTATCCATCAAATCGCACTTACTCAAATTTATCTTACGTAAGTTGGCGTTAGTTATGAACACACCAGTTAAGTCAGCTTCACTGAGATTAGCTCCTGATAAATTAATTCCATCCCAGTGAACCTCATCATCGGAAGGACTAAAATCTTTTTGTCCACTTGCATAGAGTTTTAAGATTTCCTCAGCTTTGGGATCAAAATCACTACTTAACAATTCAACTAAAGCATCTTTACTTTTCTTGCTAAAACCTGCAATACCACGCTTTTTAGCCATATTCTTCAATTCTGTTACAGTTAATGTTTTCAGAATTGTCGGATCTTTAATAATTTCCGGTAATGGTTCAGGTGTAAGATAAAAAACTTGCTTTAAATCCTTTAACTTTGCTTTGGTAATACCACATTTCAAAGTTGTAATTGGATCTAAGTTTTTCCAATATTTACGCGGTGCTTCATCAATTCTATTAGTTGCAACTGCTAATTTTACACCTTTTAAATTGCTTCCTGGTTTTTCAATTAGATATTCTAATGCTGCTTTGATTTCATCTCTGGTAGCATAGGTTAAATTAATTTTTGGTAAAATTTCACCAGCAAGAATTTTACTGATTTTTGCGGTATCTTCACTATCATCAGCAATAATACACCAAACTCTCTCTAAACCTGCTGCTTCTGCAACTGCATAAATAAAGGAATTACCAATTACTTGATATTCGTCTTCTCCTGTTTCTTTAACTATCACAGGTATCCAATTACGTCCTCCTAAT
>RDYJ01000033.1 GCA_004293145.1 Nostocales cyanobacterium
AGCCCCGCCCTGGAAGGGCGCTCGGCTGGGGCGGGGTACAAGCTTTGTCCCAGTCTCTCCCCCCTGCGCCCCGCTCCCTGCTCCCCTGCTTCTTTTGACTGTTCCCTGTTCCCTTCTTTCCCAATTACTAATGACTAATGCAAAAAGTGATTAAAAGCGGAACTGGTTGGCGTATAGGCTGGAATCCAGATGCACCAGAATTTAAAGCCTTAGTTGGTACAGATGATTGGGCGGTTGAATTAACCGAAGTTGAATTAGACGACTTTTGCCGATTATTAAATCAGCTTGCGGATACAATGAAGCATTTAGCAGCAGAATTAATGGATGAGGAAAAAATCGCCTGTGAAGCCGAAAGCGATTTATTATGGATGGAAGTAGAAGGCTATCCCGATTCCTATAGTTTGCGCTTTATCCTCAATACAGGGCGATGTGTAGAAGGACAATGGGATGCTGAGGCTGTACCAGAGTTATTGCAAGCTACAGGAATGCTAAAAGTTTTTTGATCAAAAGCTTGCTATTTTCCAAAACCTTGTGTTACTCTGGTAAGAGTGGCTTAATTAAGTTTAGATTCACAAATTTGGAAAAATCCCCAATCCAAAATCTTAAATTGAGAATCTAAAAATTAAGTAACCGGGGCGTAGCGCAGCTTGGTAGCGCGCCACTTTGGGGTAGTGGAGGTCGTGGGTTCGAATCCCGCCGCTCCGATTAATCATTAGTAATGACAGCCTGTAAAGGTTTATCCCAATTATCAAAGGGTAGTTGAGGGAAATAGGCAAAGTCAAAAACTACTCCTATCGTGGGTATTTTAGCCCAAGTTGGATCACTCAACAGACGGTCATAATATCCACCACCATAACCCAAACGATATCCTTGGCGATCGCAAGCTACGCTGGGGACAAGAATTAAATCAACTTCAGTAGGGTAAATGATGGGTGCTTGTGGATGAGGTTCAGTAATGCCATAATTGCCAGTTTGCAGCCTATCATCAGGTTTCCATAAGTGCCAAGATAGTGACTTATCAACACAACGGGGAAAACCCCAACGGCGTTGAGAGTCGGTAAAAAGTGGACTTAAATCAGGTTCTTGACGAAAGCTGAAATAAGCCAGGATGGTAGTCGCTTGGGTAAATAGAAGTGAACTTTTGAGTTGGGAAGAAATGCGATCGCTCTTTTCTCTCCATTCTTGAACAGTCAGAGATTGACGAGTTTTCAGCAACCTGCGACGGAGTTGTGTCTTATTTAGCGGTGAATCAATTTTTAGCAATGTGCAGTTTTCAATATTTTCAATATCTCGTTCCCATACTCTGTATGGGAATGAATTCTCAAGGCTCTGCCTTGGATCATACCAGAGTCAGAGCCTCTGTGATGGCATTCCCAGTCGGAGACTGGGAACGAGATAAACTTCTACATTTTACCTATGCGGCGTTTTGACGATACCATTCAATCGTATTTTTTAAACCTGCTTGGAAACTGACTTGAGCAGTAAAACCAAAAGCTGCCTTGGCTTTTTCCGTATCTAAACAACGTCGTGGTTGTCCGTTGGGTTTGTCGGTTTCCCAAACAATTTCCCCCTCATACTCCATCAACTCACAAATCAGAGTAATCAAATCGCGGATAGAGATTTCATAACCTGTACCCAAATTAATTGGTTCAGAATCGTTATAGGAAGTCGTACCCATAACAATACCCCGTGCAGCATCTGTGGAATAGAGAAACTCGCGGGTAGGAGAACCATCACCCCAAACGGGGAGTTGCTTTTCTGCCTTAATTTGGGCTTCGTGAACTTTGCGAATTAAGGCCGGAATCACGTGGGAACTGCTGGGGTTAAAATTATCTTCAGGACCGTATAAATTGACTGGGAGGAGATAAATACCATTAAAGCCGTACTGCTGACGGTAAGATTGGAGTTGAACTAAAAGAGCTTTCTTCGCGACTCCATAGGGAGCGTTGGTTTCTTCTGGATAGCCATTCCACAGGTCTTCTTCTTGAAAAGGGACAGGGGTAAATTTGGGATAAGCGCAGATAGTCCCAACACAGACAAACTTTTCTAAACCCGCTTGATAGGCAGCATGAATTAGCTGAGTTCCCATCATCAGGTTATCGTAAAACAACTCAGCAGGTTTTTCGCGGTTGAGACCAATACCACCGACATGGGCAGCTAAGTGAATAACAATATCTTGTTGGTCAACTGCACGCTGGCAATTTTCCCAAACGCGCAAATCACAATCACGCGATCGCGGTACTGTAATTTTCTCACGATCAGCCCCGGCTTTACATAGTTGATCTATCACTTGACGGCCTAGAAAACCCGAACCACCAGTGACAAGAATGCGTTTATTTTTTAGCTCTAAACCAGTCATTCGATTTTGGATTTTAGATTTTGGATTTTGGATTCATTCTGCGGAAGTTAGAGGGGTTGATTAACATCAATGAACTATCAATCATAGTTTTACCCCTGGTGGTGTAAATCAAAAGTGGAGAGCGCCTAGTTCTTGACGGATAGTAGCAATATCTTGGGGGTATTGTGAACCATTACCATTAGGGGAAGTGTGACCCAGTGCCTGTAAGTCAGCTTCTACCATTAATTCCACAAGTTCATTAAAGGTAACTGAAGGTTTCCAGGCTAACTTTTGGTTGGCCTTAGTAGGATCACCAATTAACAAATCTACTTCCGCAGGTCTTAAATATCGTTGATCAAACTCTACATAATCTTCCCAGTTAAGATTCACATAGCTAAATGCTAATTCCAAAAACTCTCGCACCGAGTGAGTTTCACCAGTAGCCACCACATAATCATCTGGTTGTTCTTGTTGCAGCATCAACCACATGGCTTTGACATAATCTTTGGCATAACCCCAGTCACGCTTGGCATCCAAATTGCCCATGTATATATTTTTTTGTTTACCAGCAACAATACGAGCAACTGCTCTGGTGATTTTCCGGGTAACAAAGGTTTCACCCCGGCGTGGTGATTCGTGGTTAAAAAGAATACCGTTACAAGCAAACAAATTGTACGATTCTCGATAATTTACGGTTTGCCAGTGGGCGTAAACCTTAGCACAGGCGTAGGGACTGCGGGGATAAAAGGGTGTTGTCTCACTTTGGGGTACTGCTTGCACTAAGCCATACATTTCTGAAGAACCAGCTTGGTAGAACCTGACTTGAATTCCTGTGCGTTGTTGGTAGTCGCGGATGGCTTCTAATAACCGCAGTGTTCCCATTCCTACCGCGTCTACTGTATATTCTGGAGAATCAAAGCTGACTCTGACATGAGATTGAGCGCCTAAATTATAAATTTCTGTAGGCTTAACTTCTTCTAAAATTCTTCGCAGTGTAGTACCGTCTGTCAAATCGCCATAGTGAAGGAATAACTTGACTCCATCTTTGTGGGGATCTTCGTAAATATGATCAATGCGGTCAGTGTTAAAAGTGGAAGTACGGCGAATAATCCCGTGAACTTCATAACCTTGTTCTAGCAAAAATTCACTTAGATAAGAACCATCTTGACCAGTGATACCAGTAATTAATGCTCGTTTTTGTGCTGTCATGCTCAATTATTCCTTGTGATTTCAGTTGTAAAATTTACAGGCAATACCATATAAACTAGCCAGTCATTGCTGAAATTGCCCGGTGTTAAACAGATAAGTCTTAATTGCTATCCAAGCTCAAATGTCATCTACTATACTGAATAAAAAGCACTTTAACAAGTCAGCTTCTCATGATTAGAGTCAAAATTCTTAGTATAATTTGATATATTTTTGAATCTTTGCCAAAATTTTATTAATTATGGATTTTTATAAAGATTTAATAAAATTTACAGCAGAAGTCAGGAGGTCAAAGGCAAAAGGCAAAAGAAAGATCATATTTCTTCCCTGCTCCTCTGCTCCTCTGCTCCTCTGCTATAACCAGCAACTTGGGTTAATATGCTCCGTTATTTTTAGGCATGATCACCACATTAATAGTTTTCAAGATGATCCATAAATCTAGCCAAAAATTCCTAAATTTGACATAGTGCAGATCGATTTGAACTCTTCGGGGGTAGGGGATATCATTACGCCCAGAAACTTGCCATAGTCCAGTAATTCCTGGACGGATGGTTAAAATTTCATCAATGTGAAAGCCATATTTGGGTAATTCTTCAGCTACTAAAGGGCGTGGACCGACCACACTCATATCCCCAGTGAGAACGTTCCAAAACTGAGGGAATTCATCTAAACTGGTAATGCGTAGGAAGTGACCAATTTTGGTAATTCGGGGGTCTTGTTTGAGTTTAAAAGTGCTGGCAAATTCCTGGCGCAACTCTGGGGATGTTGCCATCATTTGGGCGAGTATTTCGTCTGCATTAGTAACCATCGTACGGAATTTAATACATTTAAAACGACGATAGTTTTTACCGACCCGTTCTTGCACATAAAAAATTGGACCTTGTGAACTGACAGCAATCAGTGAGGCCAAGATAATGTATATCGGGAAAAACAAGATCAAAACCGACAGCGAAAATGCAATATCGAACAGTCGTTTGGCAAACTCTCCGTTTAAACCCTGAAAAGCCAAACCTTGAGGTTGGACCTTGGGGGGTTTAGCTTTTTGACCACGTTTTGCTAAAGTACGTGTTGAGGCACTAGCATCTTTACGTGGGTATCGCTTGCCGGAGAGGAGTGAACTCTGGGCAGTCATCATACTCCTTAATAATCCACACCACACATAGTCCCGATCTTAAAGCTAAAAGGCAGTGATTCTAGGGTGAAATTCACAAAAGCCTAAAAAAGAAATACAAAAATCCTGACTGTTACTTCAGGGAAGGTCTTTTTTCTTGACACTGATTGAGAAAATCTAGATAGCGATTTGCAAAAACTTGTCTAGAAAACTGAGTTGCGTGTAATTTTATATGCTCATATTTTAAAAAATCCTGATAGGCTTCAAATTTTTCTACTGCCTCCACTAAAGCTGCTACCGTTTGTTCTTTAAAGAATATACCTGTTCCTGTATCTAAACAAGTGCGAATATCTCGCACGGTTTCTATGGCACCACCAGCACCGTAAGCAATAACTGGAGTACCACAAGCTTGGGCTTCTACTAAGGCTATACCAAAATCTTCACAAGCTGCATACACAAAGGCTTTAGCACGAGCCATATATGTTTTTACCACATTTTCTGGTTGCCATCCCAGGATTTGGATATGAGGATTTGCAATTTCTTGCAGCTGTTTCATTTCAGGACCTGTACCAATCACCACTAATGGTCGTTTTAGCTGATTAAAAGCCTGGACAATCAAGGATACTTGTTTGTAGCTAACTAATCGGGAAACGATCAGATAAAAATCTTCTTTGTCTGATGAAAAGGGACAGTTTTCGATATTAACTGGTGGATAAATGACTTTTGCTTCCCGTCGATAGCAACGCCAAATCCGTCGGGCTGTATGCTGGGAGTTGGCGATGAAGTAATCAACTCGGTTGGCACTCAAGACATCCCATTGACGTAAACTGTGCAGTAAATATCTTGTAATCCAGCCGATTCCACCTTTTCCTAGTGGGCTTTGGTCGAGATAATCAAAGGTTAAGTCCCAAGCATAGCGCATTGGACTATGACAATAACAGATGTGCATCTGGTCAGGGGTTGTGAGGATGCCTTTAGCTACAGCGTGGGATGAGGACAAAATTACGTCATATTCCCGTAAATCTAGTTGTTCGATAGCCAATGGTAACAAAGGCAGATATTTTTGCACACCTTGACGGGCTAACGGTAAGTGCTGGAGAAAGGTTTTCCCAATCTGACGCTGGTGGAGATAACTTTCAGGATTGGTGGATTCAAAGTCAATCAGGGCATATAAATCAGCATTAATGTGATTTAAAATTTCTCTGACTACGAGTTCTGAACCCCCTGTGGCTTTAGGTGTCAGCCACTCATGAACTAAAGCATATTTCAAAGGCACAGCTAAGTTTACAAGGGTGGATAGGTAAGAGGACTGGGGATTGGGGACTGGGGACTGGGGATTGGGGACTAGGGACTGAGGATTGGGGATTGGGGAAAATTAATCAACTTTTGTCTTTTGCCTTTTGCCTTTTGCCTTTTGCTATTCCCTGTTGTTCTTGATTAAGTAGAAGAAGTTATCCTACCAAAAGATGTTCCAGGATGATACTGCAACCTGATAACCTCAAAGACAAGGGTGATTTTGCCACCCAAGTTACTGAGGAATTAGGATTTTATGCGTATTCTGGTTATTGGTGGGACTCGGTTCATTGGTGTCTACTTGAGGGGGCTATTGGTGGAAGCTGGACATGAGGTAGTGTTGTTTAATCGTGGTAATCATCCAGCACCTGATGGTGTAGGACAAATTATAGGCGATCGCACTGACTCTAACCAATTAAAAGCTAAGTTATCACAAGAAAGTTTTGATGTCATTTTTGACAATAATGGCCGGGAACTTGCTGATACTCAACCTTTGGCAGAAATTTTTCAAGGAAGAGTAAAACATTTTGTGTATATGAGTTCTGCGGGGGTATATTTGAAATCTGATCAAATGCCTCATGTTGAAGGTGATACTGTTGATCCAAAAAGTCGTCACAAGGGTAAGCATGAAACGGAAGCTTACTTGCAACAATTAGGTATTCCTTTTACCTCTATTCGTCCGACTTATATTTACGGACCGCAGAATTATAATCCTTTGGAAAGCTGGTTTTTTGATAGAATTGTCCGTGATCGCCCGATTCCGATTCCTGGTAATGGGATGCACTTTACTCAACTAGGTCATGTTCAGGATTTAGCACAGGCGATGGTTAAAGTAATTGGCAATGATTTGGCGATTGGACAGATTTATAATATTTCTGGTGATCGCTTTGTCACTTTCGATGGTTTAGCCCGTGCTTGTGCTGTAGCTGCTGGTAAATCTGCCGATGATCTGAAAATTGTCCATTACGATCCGAAAAAGTTTGATTTCGGCAAACGTAAAGCTTTCCCCATGCGAGTACAACATTTTTTTGCATCGGTAAATAAAGCCATGACAGAATTAAATTGGCAACCTAAATATGATTTAATTTCTGGTTTGCAAGATTCTTGGCACAATGACTTTTTAGCCAGTGGTGCAGATCAAAAGGAAATTGATTTTTCTGTAGATGATGAAATTTTGAAAGCTGTGTAATTTCTTGTATTCAGTTAGGGTTTAGCTTTGCTAAACCCTGAGTAAATCCTATCTGACAACCAATGGCTAGTTTGTCATCGGGAACAACCAGTTTTCGCTAAAGCAATACAAATTCAGCCCCCAGGTAACTATGGAATATCGGTTTTATTTGTATTTTCAGATGTAATTGGAGAATGAGTAACTTGACAACAATTATTCACTGGATTATTAGCTAATTGTGGTAATTTCACAGATGCTAACAGTTCATCCCATTCTGTTTTTGATTGAGGATTTTCCCGCAATGATGCCACAATTTCTAAAGTTTCATACCAAGCTCCATGTTTTGCATAAAATTTGGCTTGTTCTATCGGGTTTTGTTGTAGTTGATCTATTTCTTTCAGTTGTTCTGAGGTCAAAGATTTACGTTCTAGCCATCCTTCTACAATTTTAAAGTCATCCAAGTCATCAGGATCACAAATGACTTTAAATTCCCAAGTATAAATTCTATTTGGTTGTAATTTCACTGTTTCTGGAAGGTTGACTTTCACTATTCCCGCAGTATGAGGTAATGGAAAATCGGTTTGATAAACTTCTATTTTTGTGCTTTTTTCAACAACACGAAATTTAACTTGTTTGTCAATGATGGGAGCAATATGAACATAAACTGCCGGGTTAGCAGCTACGGTTGTTATGATGTTATTGGTTGGTACTATGGCTGTTAGTTTGATTTTACTGGAATTAGAATCTGATGGTGTTGCTTCTTTGGTGAGGTCTTCCAAGTCACAACTCCCTCTTCTTCCTCCTGGTACTGTTCGTCCTGGCGCTCCCCGGTCGGCTACTTGTGGGAATTTAATGCTAACTTGGTATCCGGTGGTTAATTGCGCTCTAGCTTGGGTTGGTAAACTGGAGATGATGAATATAGCAGTTAACAATCTAACGGTTAGGTTTGTTAAGGAAATGCCAGTATTTTTTGTCATTATCAATATGGCTCTCAGTAGGTCGGCGTTAAAAATTGTCGTGATGACAAGGCAGCTATGCTGGAGGGAAGAGGTTTTTAGGCAACTTTACGTTTCGTTACATACTTCTGTTTTGTGCGCCTTTTTACTTAACTAGATTGTAAGAACTAAAAAAATCTGTTAATAAATACGTACTAGATTTGACTTAACTTGCTTTATTCCGTAATTATACCGCTTTTTGGGGGTAGTATATATATAATTCCAGAAGCTATAGTTAAAATTACGGAAATCCAAAAGGCAATTAATGAAGGGAATTGCCAAACGGGGGATAATGGTGCTATGAGTAGGGCGATCGCCATAATTTGACTAACTGTTTTCAGTTTCCCCCAGATGTTTGCACCGCTGATGGTAGTTTGATTGACACGCCAACCTGCGATCGCTATTTCTCGTGCTAAAATTACAAATACGCCCCAAGCTGGTATTTTTCCTAATTCAACTAACACTAATAACGGTGCAAACACCAATAATTTATCTACTAATGGATCAAGAAATTTTCCTAAATCTGTAATTTGGTTAAGTTTCCTAGCTAAATATCCATCTAACCAGTCTGTTAAAGCCGCAATTAAAAATATAGTTAAACATATCCATTGCGCTTGGGCTGTGGGAATATATAAACCGTAAAGCAGAAAAGGTATTCCTAAAAGTCTGGAAAAAGTAATTGCGTTTGGTAAATTCATATAGTTTTGATGAGATATTCAGTTGATGATTGTCTACAACTTCAGCCAAGCAAATAATTGTCCCAAAGTCAAATGTAAATCACTAACTAAATCTGAAACTGGTAATATATCTGCTTCATTCATAATATTTTTCATAATATTTTTACCTCCTTTGTATTTAACCTCAAGTTAATCCTAAAAAAGATTGCTAAATTAGGCTTTTGGTGTACTTGCATGGGATGATCTGTATTTTGAGATTATCCACACAGACAATGACTAACAATACAGATTTTCGCATTGAACGGGACTCGATGGGCGATCGCACAATCCCCAATAACGTTTACTACGGTATCCAAACCCAAAGGGCTATCGAAAACTTCCCTATTAGTGGTATTCAGCCCCTAGTTACTTACGTAAATGCTGGTTTATATATTAAAAAAGCAACTGCTATTGTTAACGGAGAACTCGGTTGTATTCCCGCAGACATCAGCCAAGCCATCATTCAAGCCACTGATGAGATATTAGCAGGAAACTTGCGTGATCAGTTCGTTGTTGATGTCTACCAAGCCGGTGCAGGAACATCCCACCACATGAATATTAACGAAGTTCTCGCAAACCGGGCTTTAGAAATTCTCGGAGACGAAAAAGGCAACTACAAGCGCGTTAGTCCTAACGATCATGTCAACTACGGACAGTCTACCAACGATGTCATCCCTACCGCTATCCGTCTTGGTGGTTTATTAGCACTTTCCCAAACCTTACATCCCGCTTTAGAAACAGCAATTTCCACCCTAGAAGCCAAAGCAGTAGAATTTCAAGATATCGTCAAATCTGGGAGAACCCACTTACAGGATGCCGTACCTGTGCGCTTAGGCGAAAATTTCCGGGCTTGGGCGCAAATTCTCACCGAACATCAAAACCGATTATACATTGCTTCCGGGGATTTAATGGTACTCGGTTTAGGTGGTAGTGCCGCCGGTACAGGAATGAACACCCACCCCCAATATCGTCAACGGGTTGTAGAAGTGCTTTCCCAGCTATTAGAAATGCCCTTAGAACCAGCACCCCATTTAATGGCCGCTATGCAAAGTATGGGTGCCTTTGTGAATGTATCCGGGGCAGTGCGAAATTTAGCCCAGGACATGGTTAAAATCTCCCATGACCTGCGGTTAATGGACTCAGGACCCAAAACCGGGTTTAAGGAAATTCAACTCCCTCCAGTTCAACCTGGTTCTTCCATTATGCCAGGGAAATATAACCCAGTCATGGCAGAGATGACATCAATGGTATGTTTTCAGGTAATGGGATACGATAATGCGATCGCACTAGCAGCACAAGCGGGACAATTAGAATTAAATGTGATGATGCCTCTCATTGCTTACAATTTAATTCACAGCATCGAAATTTTAGGTAATACAATTTCTGCATTAACTAGCAGTTGTATTCAAGGAATTACTGCTAATAAAGAAAGATGTTTAGCCTATGCTGAGGGTAGTTTAGCATTAGTGACCGCCTTAAATCCCCACATCGGTTATCTTAATGCTGCGGCTGTAGCTAAGGAATCTTTAGAAACCGGAAAATCTCTGCGTCAGATAGTTCTTGAAAAAGGCTTAATGACAGAAGCAGAATTAGCAACTGTGTTAGATTTGGAACAAATGAGCGCAATTGTTCCTTTAACATAATACAATCTCCCCGACTTCTTCAAGAAATCGGGGATCTGATTCATCAACCATCAAGTTTAGTAACCTAAAAATCTGCGTTTACCTGCGTTTATCTGCGTTTAATTTTCTATATAGCAATTCTTCTCACTGTTACACCAGTACCAGCAATAATAGGACAACCCCCGTGAATTTTGGGGTCACTATCAATCAAAGTACCAATATCAGTAATTGTAGTTGACATAGTGTTATATATTGTTTTCCTCTTACCTGAATTCTATCTAAAAATCGTCTATATTGTGATATAATAACGCAATTATTAATCAGCTATGCAGACACAAAACCCAAGTGTGAGTTTAATTCGCGCTAAATCTTACGAACAAGAGGCTTTAAGAGAATCCTTAACAACACTGTTAGAACCTTTCGGGGGAATGGCAGCTTTTGTGAAACCAGGAAACCGCGTTTTACTCAAACCCAATTTACTCACAGGTTCTCGTCCTACTAAAGAGTGTACCACCCGTCCTGAATTAGTCCGCGCTGTTGCCGAAATGGTCATAGAAGTTGGTGGTAAACCATTTTTAGGAGATAGTCCCGCTTTTGGTAGTGCTAAAGGTGTAGCAGAAGCAAATGGGTTATTACCAATTTTAGAAGCATTGAATATTCCTATTGTGGAATTTCACGGTAAACGTTACCAAACCGTAAACGATAATTTTAATCACCTGTTACTATCAAAAGAAACAATGGAAGCAGATGTGATTATTAACTTGCCTAAAGTTAAATCTCATGCCCAGTTAACTGTAACTTTGGGTGTGAAAAATCTCTTTGGTTGCGTTCCCGGAAAAATGAAAGCTTGGTGGCATTTTGAAGCAGGAAAAGATGCTAACAGATTTGGGGAAATGTTGGTAGAAACGGCCCGGGCAATTAATCCAAATTTAACCATTTTAGATGGAATTATTGGTCATGAAGGTAATGGTCCGAGTGGTGGTGAACCTCGTGATTTAGGAGTTTTAGCAGCATCAAAAAATGTATTTGCTTTAGATCGGGCAGTGTTAGAAATTCTCAAGGTTTCTCCTCTGGAAGTTCCCACTATGGCCGCTTCGCAAAGATTAGGAATTTGTCCTGAACTGAGTGAAATTGAGTTTCCTAATTTATCCCCTGATTTATTGCAAATAGAAGACTGGCGTTTACCTGACAAGTTAATACCGATTGATTTTGCCATGCCGCGTGTGATTAAGTCCACCTTTAAGCATCTTTATATCCGCTTCATCAAAGAACCAATCAGTGCTTATGGTAAAGGATAGAAGCTGAAAGAGAATTGAAAGCTACAGATACCCGACTTCTCGATTAAATCGGGTATCTTATTTTTGGTGATCAAAATTAATGGATTCAAAGTTCATATTTGATTCGGAATCGGGACTGCCAACACTGAGAGTAATTTTGCTCCCATCGTCCTATTCTTCACTGTATATATTATATAGCAACAGCAACCGCCAAGGTGGTTAGGACATCAATTGATCATGAAATTCCCTCCACAACGCCAGTTTTACTCCTACTGTACAGACTTTCTCCTGTACAGACGTTCCGCCTTCCACGTCTCTACTGACTGACTCCTGCTATAGTTGAACGATTGACAAGCCCAAAAATGCTTTCCGTAGGTTTAGCTAATGTCTTGGTGTATCCAAATCAAGCAGAATGGCTAAATTAATCTAACCACAAGTATTTTTAGGTGTTATACTGAAGAAGTATCATATTCATATGTTGAGATTGTCAAACGTGAAATTAAATGCACAAAGTAATTAATAATTCTGTGACTATGATCACTAAATCAGCAGATTTTTTGAAAATATTAGTTACGTAATTTAGTTACCCCATTCAGGATCAAATGTTGGATATTTCACCTGTGACAAAAATTTTATGTATAAAAACCTAGTATGCCACTTTTTAAACTGGATAAGATTCTTTAAAGCTACAGATTTTACCTGAGAAAAATAGCTAAAATAGAATTGAAACTCTCTCCTGGAGAGTGGAACTACAAGTGATAGGAACAACCAGAATTTTGTATGAATTCAAATAGCCAGTCTGCCAATTCTCCCGACACATATTCCCAACGTTTGGCAGACATTGTGGGAACGGCGATCGCACTCGTAACCCTGACCCTACCCGTATTTATCATTTCCCACTATTCTTCACCTGAAGTGCGGAATTATCAGCAATATCTAATCTCTAATCTTCCCAGAAGGGGAGGAATAAATCAAATGTATCAGCCACAAAAGCTGAATAATCAAAGAACAGATTTCAAATTACCATCCAAGGGAAATAACTCCCAGTAAAGTTTCAAATCATGGCAGAAAAAGCGTTGTTAGGTATTAACAACGCTTTTTTGATGGCAATTATCAAGCATAGGCTGAGTGTAGCCCTAAGTAAGTCGGCGGTTGCTATAAAAACAAATTAGTACAAATCTACTGAGAAAAGTGATGGAGCAGATGAATAGGTAAGGAAGAGATCCACAATTGCCCCAATTGCCCTAAAATCTAACACGGGGAGCCAAACTGCGTGCTACCTGGATTTAATGTTAGTCAAGGAGTTTTATTGTGGATTTATCTCTTATTCCTGCCCAGCCTAAACCGGGTGTGATTAATGTTCTGATTGAAATTCCTGGCGGGAGTAAAAATAAATATGAGTTCGATAAGGAATTGAACGCTTTTGCCCTGGATCGGGTGCTTTATTCTTCGGTAAAATACCCTTATGATTATGGTTTTATACCCAATACCTTAGCTGATGATGGCGATCCCCTGGATGGTATGGTACTAATGGATGAACCAACTTTTCCTGGTTGCGTTATTGCTGCAAGACCAATTGGTTTTTTGGAAATGATTGATGGTGGGGATCGCGATGAAAAAATTCTTTGTGTTCCCGACAAAGATCCACGCTACGCTCACGTAAAATCATTAAAGGATATAGCTCCCCACCGGTTAGAGGAAATTGCCGAATTTTTCCGTTCTTATAAAAATTTGGAGAAAAAGGTCACACAAATTCTCGGTTGGCAAGATGTAGAGAGGGTTCAACCCTTAGTAGAGAAGTTCATCGCAGCTGCTAAAAAATAAGAGATGATGGGTAATGGGAACTGGGGACTCTTGACTGGAGACTGGGTAAAAATAGCCAGTTACCAATTACCAATCACCAATTACCCATTACCAATTACCAATTAGCCGTTACCGATGTTATTATTTCAACAATCACTCATAAATCGGCTAAACAGACTTAAACTACTCCCGGTTGTTGCGGAACAACCCAAAACGAAATGCAGCGCACTCTCCTTTTGGCTAAAATTCATAACTGTACACTCACAGGGGCAAATATTAACTACGTGGGTAGTATCAGCATTGATCAAGTTCTTCTAGATCAGGCTGGTATTTTACCTTATGAGCAAGTACAAGTAGTGAATAGTGCTAATGGTCAGCGTTTTATTACTTATGCAATTCCAGCTGCGGCTAACTCAGGAATCATTGAGTTAAATGGAGCGGCTGCACGTTTAGGCATTATAGGCGATCGCCTGATTATAATGACTTACGGACAGTTTACACGAGAGGAGTTAAAAGATTACTCACCTACGGTTGTGATTGTGGACAACAAAAACCGGATGTTGGAAGTACGAAACTACGATGATCTGCTCAGTAAGCTCTAAATCTCAAAGAAAATGTCAAATATTGAGCGTTCTGATTCCCAAAGCTACGTCAATGATCAATTAACTCCCACGCCAAATCACCAAGCTGGGGAGTTTTGGGTGAAATTCTGGGGTGTACGAGGTTTAATTGCTACCCCAAATAGTCATACCTGCCGTTATGGTAGTAATACCGCTTGTGTAGAAATATACGTAGCAGGGCAACGCTTGATTTTTGATGGAGGTACTGGCTTACGTATTTTGGGCAAAAATTGGCAGCAAAAACAAGAGCCACTAGAAGCCCATTTATTTTTTACCAACTGCCAATCAAATCGTATCCAGGGCTTTCCCTTTTTTGCCCCAGCATTTGTGACAGAAAATAGCTTTCATATTTATGGTACAGCGGCTTCTAATGGCGCATCAATCAAACAATGCCTGTGCGATCAGATGCTACAACCTCACTTTCCTTACCCTTTACAGGTGATGCAGTCAGAGTTGCTGTTTTATAATTTGACTCCAGGTGGTGTAGTGGAGTTAGGCGAGGTAAAAATTACTACAGCATTAATTAATAAAAATCAGAGATCAATTGGTTACAGGGTGACTTGGGGAGACTGTAGCATTGGTTATGCCACAGATTTACATAAGAGTCTTGATCTAGAAGAGCAAAACCAAATTTTACCAATTATTCAAGATGTTGATTTACTCATTACCAATGCCACCTACACTCCACCAACCGACAAAAATCATGAATATGCCGAATTACTCTGGAAAACTCCAGTAGATTTAGCTCAAACTGCGGGGGTGAAAAAATTGGTGATATCTCACCATCACCCAGACGATGATGATGATTTTCTGGACAAAATTCGAGACGAGATTAAGTCTGCTTTTCCTAATGTATTACTAGCTTGTGAAGGTCTGGTGGTATCTATAGGGAATAGGTGAGAGGGAATAGGTGGCAGGGAACTCTTAACTCTTAACAGGGAATAGGAAAGAGTTTTTCTGAATTACCAATTACCAATTAAGTAGAAAGGCGCAAAAAACAGAAGGTGTTCCTCTTTTGTTACCCTCAAACTCTTGATTATTCTAGCTTTTGGCTTTATTCAGTAAGCCCTACTTACCAATTACTTCTTGCAGTTTAGCAGCTACTAAGCCACTGTTAAATAATTCTTTGGCTTTGTTTATACCTGTTTGCATATCTGGACAAATGCCACTGTGCCATAGATAAAAACCGCCATTCCATAGGGCTGTTTCCATCAGTTCGCTGGCTTCTCCAGCTAGAACAGACTGCATATCTTTGATAAGTTCTTCTGTGGTGCCAAGGGGGACGTTTTTGGTAGTAAAGCCATATTCACGGGGTACGAGGTGTAACCGTTCTAATTCTTGTGTTTTGGATGAGGAGAAGCCAATAATAGCGGTGCGATCGCGTGGTAAGTCACAACTACCTTCTAAACCCTTGACAAAGGTAAAATTTTTCACCTGATGCATTTCTAAAGCAACTTGAAACATGGCTTCAGTTGGTGGATGGACAAAACCAGCAATAATGTGAGCATCATCAGTGTAGGGACACCAAATTAACTCCATTGTTGCTAATGGTGGACGTTTCCCCAGTTGTTCGCGGTATTCCCAAAGAGTTTGAGTTAAGGGAAAATGCTGTGGTGTGTAAACAAAACCAATTCCTGTTTGGGCAAATACCTGCTGAGTTTGGAAGAGTGATAAATTTGTCCAATTTACTCCTAAACCTTGCCAGATTTCTATTAAAGGTAAACCGTATTTTGTGGGATAGCGATCTCCTCCGTGCATGATTACAGGTTGTCCCGCAGTGGCTAATAATAAAGCAGTGATTATATTAATTGGTGCGGTGCGGGTTCTGCCATCATAAGGAATACCTAAGATGAACACCTGTTGATGATTAAATAGTTGAATTGGTTGTAATTGTGGACCCAATTCTTGATAAGCATCTAACATTCCTGCTAATTCTTCACCTGTAGGGCGTTTAATCCGATGAGAAATCAAAAAAGCGCCAATTTGTGCTGGTTTAGCTTCAGCTAATAACATCATTTTCATAGCAGTATAAGCTTCAGCACGGGTTAAATTTTCTGAAGTATGAGTACCACTACCAATTTTTTCTATGAATTGTCTAAATAAGTTGCTCATAAAGCAGTGAGGAAATTCTGTTAATTTGGTCAAATTGTCAAGGCAACTACCGCAGTTCAACACATATAGAAACATATAAAATTTATGATTCTGTGCAACTTACAGCGAATTTCATCTCAGTGAGTTACACTCGTGGCGGGCTGTCCAGCCCACCCCACAAGGTTTTGATCATTTATGGTTGTACCTCATCTACCTGCAATCTGCTGGACATTAATTTTTTATTCAAGCAGTTCAGGGTTAAAAATATTTTCTATAACTAATTGCCAAAAATGTTGAATGGGAGGTATTTGTAAACGGTCTTGAGTTGTTACCATGACTACGCGACGAGTCAAATTAGGATTGTCTATTAAATTACTATTATGAGCAAGAGAACGAACTGCCAGAGTAGGATCATTTCTGGCTTCTATTAATGCGGAATGGGGTAACAAAGCAATCAGTTCTCCTTGACGAACTACTCCGCGAAAAGCATCTAAGGTGTTTACTTCTAAAGCTGCTTGCAGTTTAGCTTCCAATTTGTCAAAGCAATCTTGAATTAAACGCTGCATTCCATATCCATCTTTAAATACCACTTGAGGATAAAGAATTAACTCTGTCCAAGGGATAGTTTCCAACTTAGCTAGGGGATGATTCGCTGCGGTTAAGACTTCTATAGATTCGTCATATAATGTTTTTACGACCATTTCTTTACCAGTGATCAAAAAGCGATTGTGCATGACTATTGCTAAATCTACTAAGCCATCTTTAAGAACTTTGAGAGAGCGATCGCTTCCTAAAGATGTTACTCGCAGTTGTACATGGGGATAATCATGACAAAATTTTTGTAGGACTGGTGGTAGGTAAGAAGCACAAACAGAATGAATGGCCGCAATACATAATTCCGGTTGCTTTCCTCCTATTAAATCTGTTAATTCTTGTTGAGCCAATTCCCATTCTTGGCAAATTTTGCGGACACGGGGTAATATTCTTTCACCACCTAAAGTTAGTTTGGCGTGAGTTGTTCTGTGAAATAATTCTACCCCCAAATCTGCTTCTAGTGCTTGAATTTGTCTACTAATCGTAGACTGGGTAACTCCACATTTTTTTGCTGCTTGTTGAAAACTACCGGTTTGGGTGATCGCCAAAAATGCTTGCAATTGCTCTAGACGCATTTTAAAATGAATTTATCTCCTCAGTGTAGTAGATTTTAATGCAAATTTGAGAATTAATGAGCAGCAAAAAAACAGAACTCAGGAATGGGGAGTGACGAATAAAACCAGCTTGATAGTTGATTTTTGTTGATCTGTGTTTTTTGGTTTCTTTAACTGAAATCTTCTGTCTTACGTTGATTTAACAAACACAGAATCATTTTCAATCTTAGCTAAGTAAGTTTTCAGCGGTTTCTCGGCTGGACCTTTCTGTACTTTCCCTTCACGGGCAAATTCTGCATCATGACAAGGACAAACAAATTGATTTTTATCTGTTTTCCATGCAACTGTACAACCCTTGTGAGTGCAGGTAGGGTTAACTGCGACTAAATTTTTGGCGGCTTTAGATGTACCTACGACTAACACTGCACCTACTGGTGAATCTGGTACTAATAATTGCCCAGTCTTGTCTAATTCTGCCACAGTCCCTATCTTTTGCCACTTTGGAGTAGCAGCTTGAGAAGGGGAAGATGCTGTTGTAGTTGTATCAGTAGAACAGGCAGCAATAGCTATAGGTAGAGAACTAGCTAATAAACCTAAACCTACCCAATTAAAAAATTCACGCCGTTTCATGGTTTTTGTGATTGATTGTAAGATTTTTAACTATCAGTTATAATGACTCATCAGCCAGGATACTGTCATTATTATCCAAGTAAAATCCTCAGTATATATTAAATAGCTGCAAAAATTTAATCTGTGTTTTTTACAAGTATTTGATACATCACAGGCAACGGGAGCATCCCAATGAAAGAAAAAATAAACGCAGCCACATTAAAAACTCTCGCTCAACTCTCTTTCCTTTGTGTACTTTGAGTCCTTGGCGGTAATGCCTCCGGCACGCTACGCGGACATCATATCAAGCCTGGGATAATTTTCTATTGTTAGAGAAAAATAAACTTACACATTTGGGATGCTCCCCAGGCAACTTTTAAAACATCCTCTTAATTTACTGACACTCACCTTATTTGCTGCAAATAAATCAAACAATAAAAATGCAGACAATTTTCACAAAACATCGCTTACTCTGGGCAACTTTACTTTTTGGTAGTGCCTTGGTAATAACTTTATTACTTTCCCTGTCTCAAGGTGCAGTTCCTTTAAATATTGGGGAATTTTACCAAGCATTGACACGCCAAGGCGACCCAATTAAACAAATAATTCTTTGGGATTTGCGCCTACCTCGCATTGTAGCAGCGTTAATTGTTGGCGCAGCTTTGGGAATGTCTGGCGCACTATTACAAGGAATGTTACGTAATAGTTTGGCTGACCCTTTTATATTGGGGATTTCCGCAGGTGCAGGACTAATTGTAATTATCATGATTGTTTTACAAGTCTTCCCAATAGCCATTCCTTTAGCAGCTTGGTTAGGTGCAATTTTGACTTCTGCTATTGTGATTTTTCTCGGTCGTGCTGGTGGAGGAATTTCGGTAGAAAGATTAATTTTAGGTGGAGTTGCTGTTAGTGCTTTATTTGGTTCTGTGCAGAGTACCTTATTATTAATGGCAGAAGATGGACAGATCCAAATAGCATTAAGTTGGTTAGTTGGGAGTTTAAATGGTCGGGGTTGGACAGAAATTTCTACAGCTAGTCCTTATATTATTGTCGCTTTATTGTGCGGATGTTTGTTAGCGCGATCGCTCAATGTTTTAGCTTTAGGTGATGATCTGACTGTAGGGTTGGGAGTTTCCTTAATGCGATCGCGTTTATTAATTGGTGGAATTGCCACTTTATTAGCCGCAGGTGCTGTTAGTATCGGTGGTTTAATTGGTTTTGTCGGTTTACTCGTTCCTCATGCTGTACGTTTAATTGTAGGCACAGATAACCGTTTTGTTTTACCACTTTCAGCGTTAGCTGGTGCATGGTTACTGATGTTTGCTGATTTACTTTCTAGACTAGGTGCGGTAGAACTTCCTGTAGGTTCAGTGACTGCTTTGTTAGGATCTCCTTTATTTATTTGGTTACTTTATCGTCGAACAGATGGTGTTAATAAGTTTTAAGATTAAATCTGGGATAAATTTTCAAAAATGAGATCGCCTCAAATCTAAACTCAAAGCGATCATAAGTTTCCCCAGCGGAAATTGCTCTACGATGGGATCAGTTTCTAGATAGTTAGTAAAGACTAGAGGATAGGCATGGAATCAGAAAAACTACAGTTATCTTTTCTGATTACTGTAGTTTCTGCAAGAGGATATTCGGTTATGCCTCAGTGTTGACAAAGAAAAGAGCAGTGCGTGATCCGATATTAATTCCTCCTCTTTGAGGACTTCCCCATTGAGTTATGTATTTTTGACCATCATCACCCTGATCAACACACATTTTGAAGTTATACTGTAATTCGTTATAGCAGCCAACTTCTAAACCGGGCATTTTTGCAGCTGTCACATCAAATGTTGTCCCAGCTTTATTGATCATGGCTAAACCTTTATCTCCGCGCTCGATAAAGAGCAAATTGGGATTGTCCGCACTAGCAGCAATTTCATTACCATTGCGATAGTATTGGGATTGTCCGTTCATTTTTTCATGAAATTGAGTAGCGGCGACAACTGTAGGGTTGAAGGCATCAAAATTCAAAATCAGGGGTGTTCCTTCTTTAACCGCCAAAACGTAAGCAGTAGCTAAGGGTAAATCCCCATCATCAAATTTCCAATTATCAAACTGTCCAGGAGCCCAAGTATCATGATTGCGAGCAAAGGTAACAGCATCCTGACCAGGTAAAGCACGCTGGGTATCTGATGGATTGACTAAAGAGCGCAAATCTCCCCCAAAACTGAAAGCACTTTTTAAGGTATTGACCAGTTGAAAATCTGTGACTTTGGGAAAAACAGGGACATAACTCATGCTCTCGCCATAATCTTTACCGATGACCTCACCATAGTAAAGTTTGTCACTAGGGATAACTGCGAGGATCTTCTGCATATCCTGCCGAGAAATGTGCTTGGCGGCATCAAAACGCAAACCATCGAATCCAAAATCAAGTAGTTTTTTCAGATAGTTCTGTTGTTGCTCTTGCACATAAGCCAAACCCGTTTTCAGGTCAGGCAATCCCTCTGGGTCATCTTTACTACATAACCAATTATTTTCTACTTCTGAGGCATTATTGTAGTCATTGATGCAGACTGCGTTATGAAAGTATTCCTGCTTTTGGAATATAGGATAGGCTTGGGGGAAAGGTTTGATGTCGTGGCCAGCAACGTTTTTGTAATTAGCCAGGTGATTCAAAACAACATCAGCAATAACCTTAATACCGCTTTTGTGAGCCGAGTTAATCAAATCCTTTAAATCTTGCTCAGTTCCCAGATTTCCCTTTAGGACATAATCAAGCGGTTGATATTGAATATACCAGTATTTGTCTGAAGTGCAAGCATTATCATCCCGGGAGGCGGTTGTATTAGGAGGGGAAACTTGGATGTAATTGTATCCTGCGGCTTTAATTTTGGGCAGTTCGGCTTTGACATTGGCAAAACATTCATCGAAAGCGTGATATATCACATCTGCCTTTGCCGATGGAATGTAAAAAGTAAGTGTAATTGTCAGTGCAGCAAAACAAACAGCAACAAAACTTGCACAATTTTTGAAGAAAGAGCGAATTGATTTAGACACAAACTCACCTGGAATTTTCAAAATTTGTTGAAATGTTAAATAGGCTAGTAGGAAAATCGGCAATCCTACATCAATCTTTGATATTCGCAATTTGGGGAAATACCCTTAGTAGCTAGTTCCACAATGGTGTTGAAATATTCTTTCAGATTTGCTGCTGAACGTGCAGTGACTAAATCATGATCAACAACCACGTAACCTTGATCCGATACAAAAGTTGCACCAGCATTAACGATATCTGACAGAACAACAGTATGACAAATAACCTTGCGTCCTTTTAATACTTCTGGACAAGGGGTTAAGATCCACAAACCATGACAAAGAGCGCCTTTGACAATGCGTTTGTTGGCCATTGCTTTTTTATAAAACTGCACTGCTGGAGGCTTTTGCAATTCTCCTGGACTGCCAATATTTCCCATTGGGGGAATTTCTCTTAATCTGACAGCACAATAGTTAGCAGCCATTAATACGATGTCATAATCATTCGGATTGTAGTTGGCAACATCTTTGGTGATTACCATCTTATGCAGTTGTTTGTCAGGATTATCTATATCGCTGACAATGGTGCGACTATCTTTACCCCAGAGATAAGATAAAAAGTCTACTTCTGCTCCCAGCGCCGGAAATCCATTTTTGTAATATTCGATTTCATCAGGGATATATTCTGTTTCCACCAAAACAGCTACTTTTTTTCCTTTTAAGGGTGTGCCAGGAAATTGCATCTTCATCCTAATTAGTGCCTCAATATCTTTATAGCCATACTCAATAGCTAGGTCTAATGGTGTTTTACCATCATGTCCTTGAAGATCCAAAGGAACATTAGCATTCAGAAGTACCTTTACAACTTCTGTATGACCATGCCAAGTAGCATCATGCAGTGCTGTATAGCCGTTGTATGGTCCTTGAGCGAGAAGATCAACTTTGCTATTCTCAATCAGAGCTTTCACAGCTTCTGGTCTTCCAGCATAAGCACCTTTGTGAGCAGGAGTTGCCTTCATCAAGTAATCGACAATATAAGGACTAGCTCCAGCTTTTAATAGTTCTAAAACTATTTCTGTATGGCCTAAGAAACAAGCAACTAACAGAGGTGTTTGCCCATCATTACCACCGCCAACAATGGGTGAAGACTCGTTGACATCTACCCCTTGAGCAATCAGACTTTTCACAGCAGCTAAATTGCCATCTGATACAGCTTGCATTAATGGCTGTTGCTGGGCTTTTTCATCTGCCTTTTGACGTTCCTCTAACATTTGCCGGATCGACTTACCCCAGCTTTCTTGACCAGGTGCAGTGAAACCAGCAGTCCAAGTTTCTTCGTTGCTGACAAATTCCCAAACGTCAGCACCATGATGTCCCTTGATGTTGATGATTGCCCCTTGATCCAATAAGAATTTCACCATCGGCGGCTTTTTCGACCACACTGCATCAATTAGAGGTGTGTGTCCCACGATCGCAGATTGCAGATTCAGAAAAGCTCCATGTTTCAGAAGTAGTCTAGCTACATCTACGACACCACTTTGAGCCGCTTTATGTAATGGAGAAGCTCCCGTAACACTATCAATGACGTTGACATCTGCTCCCGCATTCAATAGGGTCTGGGTCATTTGCACATAACCACGACCGGCTGCAATCATCAACGGAGTAGAAAGTAAAGGTCCTCGTTTGTTAACATTAACTCCTTTTTTAATCAAATCAATCACAGTGGTTAAGTCATTGGTTTCCACTGCTTTGAGTAATGCCAAATTCATGTCTTGTGTATTACCACTCATTGTTTATTTCAATTGCTAAAAGATTTTTGGCTGCTCTTGCTGTCATCGAGATTAATCAAGATATAGTTGCGAGTCGAGCAACCATATCTTTGATGTTTGTGTTGTAGTGATTAGGTTCTTGGATCTGTAAACTTAACGAATCATGGCATCAATCAAAGACTGATCTAGTCCTTCATTGCGATAATGTTCTCGTGCCAGTTCCAGTAGGGTAAAACCATCGTCATAACCAGCGAAAGAACCATCGGGATGGGTATAGATCAGACCACCGGAAAGGGCAAAGAAAGTTACCATTGGTTCTGGAGAGTCTGCTGGTACATATAATGTGTGTAGTTCTCCAGGAGGTTCAAAAATATAAGATCCAGGGGTAGCTATCCAATTGTGTTCCTTGTATCCCCATTTACCCCGGATGGTGAAACCATGTACTGTACTAATGTGATAGTGGGTATCTAGTTGTTTTCCTGGTAAAATCTTCAGGACATTAGCAAAACCACCAGTAGTTACATTAAAGTGACAAGCTTGAAACCAAGTTCCTTCACCATAAGGAATCCATAGGCGATCGTCATCTAAACAGGTGTTGGTCATGTACTCATGACGCAACCTCTGTTCTGGCTTTAATCCATCATCAAAAAACTTGAAAGTTTGGATAGTCATAGATTTATTTACCTCATTACATAGTTAATGGTGATAATTTGATCAAGACATAGTTACTTGATTTTTAACTATGTCTTTGATGGCTAATTTATTACCGGATGTCGGTAAATGTCACTTTTTGTTTTTTGAACTCTGGATATTTTGTGGAAGCGGGCATTTCTTTGACTGATTTCACTTTAGCCGCATAGGTGTAGGGACGAATTCGGGTGTAATCAGGAGTGCCGTTTTGGAAAGCAAAATATAGTGTACTGGGCAAATCGTGAATTTCTTGTCCAGTTAAATAGCCGACAATTGCGTGTTCAAAGGTATGGAAAGCATTTTTCCAAGAATGTTGTTTGGGGACGTGAATATCAGGTTTGTTGTCAGCAGCATTTACCCAATGCCAAACTCCTTTGTTTTTATGATCTACCATGTGTTCAAACCAGTAAGCATAGGTTGTTGGTAGATATTTAGCGTAAGACGGATCTCTCAAGCTCAAAGTAGCAGCAACCTGGTCTAATTCCGCCAGAATCCACCACTCTTTATCTCTTTCTATTTGACCATATTCATTGATTCTACGTCCCCAAGTACCATCTTCTAAGTACGCTGCTTCTAAGATTTTGGGGGCTGCTTCTTGAACGAACAATACTAACTCATAATGTCCGGTCAATTTGCCGATTTCATAGATCAACCACAAGGTTTTAATGGAGTGACCAAAATCTGTATGATCTGTGCCTAACTTCTTGTTCTTAGAATCGGTAATTGCTCCCCAGAAAATATTGTTATCAGGAGTGTAGAATTGTTCACTCATGATGGTGGCAAGATGCACTAAATCATCTTTCCACTTTTGCTGGAGTTTTACACCATCAAATTCACTGGGTAAAATCGGTGTGAGCAACATCATGTAGGCGTAAACTTGATCCAGTTGCGCTACTAATTCTCTTTGTTCTGTGCTAACTTTCTCTACAGTACCATCGGGATTTTCGTAATCTGTATAGTCAGCTTTTGCCCAGGAAATTAAATCCCATTCTTTGTCGTAATAGTAGTCAAAAATGTAGTTTTTGACGTTAACTATTTCCTGTAAAACTTCAGGATCTCTGGTGAGGTAATAATAAAATGCTAATCCTGAAAGAGCATAGGTCATATCTTGACTGATGCGCTTTTCTTGTTCAGGTTGTCCAATACCTTTTTTATCAAAGTAGGTATATGCTCCACCTTTACCGTGATCAACTAACGCGTTAGCTCGCAAGTAATCTACACCGGCTTTAGCATAGCTGAGATATTTTCTATTTCCAGTCAGGTTATAGGCCACACCATAGGCAAATACTTGTCTTGATTTGGCTCTGACATATTCTCTGTCTAGTTTAACGATGCCAGGAATTGGTTCTGCTAATTCTATGCAAGGTTTAACTTTGTTATACAAAGAGCCATCATTGCATCTATAGGTGGGAAAGTTGCCATTTTCCCCAAAGGCTGTATATTTTGTCCAAAAAGGTAAAAGATCCTCATTAAGATGCTGTAACCATCTATCTCCCTTGGGTACAGCATTGATTATCAGTCCTATATTATCCACAGGGTATTGTTTGGACTCAACTAACGCCTGTGCTGTGGGTACTCCTAAAGATATTAGAAAAAACACTGCACATAAACATAGGCTCAGAGTCTTTCTTAAAAAGGCTCTACTGCCTACTCTACTATTGATCAAGGGTGACATTGGTAATTCCTTGGTAAAATAAAGTGTTTACTTCAAAATAAAAATTTACTTTGAAGCTCAGTATTTATCAGTACAAAAAAAACCTACCACAGCTAAATCAAATAATCTAGTTGCTTGCTAAAAAACTTCACATTGCTTAATAAAATCTTGATTTTAACTATTTTTTAACTGTTTTTTAACGAAATTTTCAATTTATAGCCTCATTTTTATGCTCAACTTCAGATGCTTACCAAAATCTAGGAAATTTTTTAAGTAACATAGCACTAGTAGTATATATTTATTGCTGTTGTAATCTATGCTATCTATATTATAGATGTTATACTTAAATTTTTGTTAAGAGTGAAAATGGTTTGGCACTGAGTAAAGTTAGAATAATTTGATACATTTTTATATGGGAAGGATATTAAGTAGAAAGGCGCAAAAAACCGTAGACGCGCAGCGGCTTCTCGGAGAGTAGTATGCAACGAAGTTAGCTTTTTTGGATCGGTTAATGAACAGCCAAGCTAAAATCTAAAATTAAAAATCTAAAATTAAAAATCTAAAATTAAAAATTTTTGAACCTGTCACTTGTTAGCTGTCATTTATCACTTACAGCCAACCCCGTAAGCTATAAATAAAACTGCCAATATATTCTTTTATAGCACTGGTAAATTGGTTCAAGTTATCAGTATCAGGGAATAAATTGAGTATAGCGGCTTTGGGAGTGCTGACTAATTCTTGCAGCTCACCCCGACTAACCAAAAAGTCGGTTGGTGCAGGAATGACATCAATACCTTGACGTTGAAATATTTTCAGCGATCGCGGTGTGTGCATGGCAGAAGTTACTAATAATACCTTTTTAATACCCCGATTTTCCAGAATTTTCTTCACATTTACAGCATTTTGGTAGGTATTTAAAGAATCTGGTTCTTGAATAATAACCTCTGAAGGAATACCAATAGATGTGAGGATAGTAGCCATATCTGCTGATTCTGGGGAACCGCTACCACGCCAATCAATGCGACCGCCACTTAAGATGATTATAGGCGCTTTTTTTTGCCGATAGAGTTGAGCCGCATAAATGACGCGATCGCCTGGTTCGCTTAAATCCACAGTCGGACGTGGCCAAATTGCTGATTTAGTAGCACCACCTAAAACCACAATAGCTTCAGCTTGGGGTATTTCCGCAGCAGGGATATTTTGCCATTCTAGCGATCGCACCAGATTTTTAGCCACCCAAGCATTACTACAAACCAGCAATAAAGTTAAAGATAGAGAAATACAAATAGCAGCAATTTTTGGACGTTTCCATAACGTCACTAAAGCAACTATTAAAATAACACTGGCTAATCCCAAAGGATAAAAAAACAGAGGCAGTAATTTAGAAAGATATAGGAACATAATTCATAACTGGTGATGGGTAATGGGTAATGGGTAATGGTAATGGTAATTGGTAATTGGTAATTGGTAATTAGGAAAAATTTTTTCCTGTCACCTGTTACCTGTCACCCTTCGGGTTCGTCAGTCGCACCCCTGCGGGAAGCCTCACTCCGTGCGTTTACATGGGGGAAAACCCCAAGACCGCGCTGACTCACCTGTCACCTGTCACCTGTCACCTGTCTTACTTTTGCCAAAAGCGAAAATTGAAACTTCCAGAAGCGCGACGATAGCGACGGGTAGAAATTCTTTTTTGCCTTCTTGTACTTCTTTCACTCGGTTCTGCGATATCTGTTACTGCTGCTGCAATTTCATCTGGTAGTTGAGTTCTAGTTTCTTCCTTACTTCTCCACCAAGCAATAATCCAACCCCCACCTAAAGCCGCTATTCCCCCAAAGAAAATACTTATTGGTGCTGTATAACCGAGAAACACAAAGCCGAACATGAAAAATAACCAGTATTTTAATGCTGCATCAATGCCATCATTAGAAGCTACATCTGGTATTTGGGGATGATTTTCGTTAACAGTTGTGAACCAACCTAAAGCAATACCACCCATGATACCCAGGAACAAACTTAGGATTAATGAAGCTCCTGCAAAACTGGAGATAATAGTTAACAGAAACCCAAATACCAGTTGAGAAAAAAAGTTTGGTGAAGAAGATAATATTTCGCTGAGAAAATTCTTGTTAGATGCCATAAATAAGTTGAGAAATTCAAAATTAGGGAATAGGTGATAGGTGATAGGTGATAGGTGAAAGATAGAAAGTTAATCTCTCCATCTTCCCATCTAAGTAGTCGGACAAAATTAAATTCACTCGTTGAGAGAGGGAACAGGGAACTTTTAACAGGGAACAGAAAAATCAGTTGTGTAATTAATTCTGTCTCATTACTTACCTACCTTCTAACTCAAATCAATCCTTGTAATTGTGTATCTAGTGATTGAGTAGTATCCAATATTTTAATGTATGGTTGTTCTTTATCTGTAAACGGTTCAGCTTGGTTGAGTTGAGACACCAATAAATCGGCAGTAGCATCAGCAATATCACCAGTACGGTTGACAAGACGTTCTTGCAATACTTCTAATGGTGCAGTGCAGTGGATAATTTGTAAGGGTAATTGATGTTGAGTAGCTTGAGCGTTACCTTCGGTCAGCGCAGCTATCGCTTCCTCACGTAAATGCTGACGGTCATATTTGGCATCTAAAATCACAGACCAACCTTGATTAGCCAGTGTAATTCCTAATCTCAATAGCCGATGATAAGTCTTTTGAGTCATCTCAGGTGTATATATTTCATCTCCTCCACGTTCTAATAGAGGAATTCCCGCCAAATGTTTACGTACTGCATCCGAGCGCAGGTGAACTGCGCCTAGTTGACGGGCTAAATACCTAGCTGTGGTACTTTTACCAGAACCTGATAAACCTGACATCAAAATTATTTGTCCTTGTTTGGGTTTAGTATACTCCCAAGCTTGGTGATAATAGGCAGATGCCGTTTTTGCTGCTTCCTCTTTTACCTCTGGGGATACACCAGGATCATCTAATAAAAACGAAGTCACCTTAGCCCGGACATAAGCTTGACGGCTCAAATACAAAGGTAAGACCTGTAAACCTTCCCAGTCTCCAGTTTGCTCTACATAAGCATTTAAGAAAGCATTACCTAAATCTTTTCTGCCTCGTGCTTCAATATCCATCACTGTAAATGCCACATCATACATGACATCAACGAAGCGAAACGGCTCATTAAACTCAATGCAGTCAAACAGCATGATTTTATCATGCCAAAGAGCGATATTTCTCAGGTGTAAATCTCCGTGACATTCACGAATGCAGTTATTGGCAATTCTGCTAGTAAATAATTCGGAATGTTGGGCAAAAAATTTATCTGTATATTCTTTTGTTTCCGTAAATTGCTGCTGTGTCTGAGGTCCACCAATATACTTTAAAGTTTGCTCATAATTCTCATCAATAGCTAACCGCACTTGTGAGACTTCCCCAAAACTGCGAATGTAATCATTCGTCTGGGCTTTGGCGTGGTATTCAGCTACGACCCGTCCCAATTCCTGTAAGTGCATCTCATTTAACTTACCCTGGGCAAAAAGTTCGCTAAATAGGGCATCTTGGGGAAATTGGTGCATTTTCAGCGCATATTCTTCAACTTCTCCTGTTCCCTCTAACTGGTATTGCTCACCTAATAAGGTAACAGGTAAAACTTGTAAATATAATTCACCTGCACCCTGTTGATTTAAGCGTAGCTCTTCCTGACAAAAATGTAACCGCTTTTCTAAAGTTGAGTAGTCTAAAAAGCCAAAATTCACAGGTTTTTTCAGCTTATACACATAATCACCAGTTAACAGTACATAAGAAACATGGGTTTGAATGAGTTGTATTGGTTCTGTCACCGCATGGGGATAAAATCCTGGCTGTAACATTTGCTCAATTAAAGCGGGAAGATTTGCTTCTGTCATCGGATTGATACTGGTTTTTGGATGTTGGATGTGGGATTTTTAACCGCAGCTAAATATAGATAAACCCATATAAGTATCTGCGGAGGTAATTTTAGATCAGATATTGACCCTGATAGCTTAACAAAAAAACCAGGGTTGAACCCTGGTTTAATCAGCAATTATGACAAAAATTAAGTGCTAGTTAAGACAAAATTTACACTTTGTTTTAGCCTTTAACAACAAAAAAACTGAGATGGTAAGGTGTACCCTTGGCTGGGTGAATCTGAACTTCGCGGATCACGGTTTTACCAGTCCACTGAAGTTCAGGAATATTGAGTTCAATTTCGGTTTTATTGGGAGCAGCTTGTTTAAGCAAGCGTTCAACGGTTTTTGCCTCAACTACCAAGGAAATTGATTCAGTACCGTTGTGACCATACAAATTAGCGGGAATGAAACCAGAACGGCGCAAAGCTTTGGGCTTGCTACCTTCTGGACGTTGTTGAGATTCTACTGTCAGAGCCATACTACTTTTAATGTGTTAATTGTTAGTTGTTAGTTGTTAGTTATCAGTTGTCAGTTGTCAGTCGTCAGTTGCTAATGACTCATGATCAATGACTAATGACTAAACATCAACTGGTGTACCGTTCGCGTGTAAAAGGGCGCGTTTTGGACCGTGAATTGGGTCTTCGACAATGATAGTTTGATCACGACTTGCTCCCAAGGAGACGATCGCAATCGGGACTTCCATTAATTCTGCTAAGAATTTAAGATAGTCTAGTGCTTGCTGTGGCAAGTCTTCCAAGTTACGGCATTTCGTTGTGGATACCTGCCATCCTGGTAAGGTTTTATAGATGGGACGACAACGGGCAAACTGTCGGGCGTTTCTGGGGAAGTGTTCGCAGCGTTGGCCATCAATTTCGTAAGCTACACAAACTTTGATTTCCTCTAATTCATCGAGGACATCGAGTTTGGTAAGTGCCATACAATCCATACCATTAATACGGACTGCATAACGTCCAATTACAGCATCAAACCAACCACAACGGCGTTTTCTGCCTGTAGTTGTCCCGAATTCTGCGCCGCGATCGCCTAACAAGTCGCCAATTTCCCCATCTAGTTCTGTGGGAAATGGACCTTCGCCTACTCTGGTGGTGTATGCTTTGGATACGCCAATTACCCGATCTATCATTGTCGGTCCTAGTCCTGTACCCACGCAAGCCCCTCCAGCTACAGGATTAGAAGAGGTGACATAGGGATAAGTCCCATGATCTAAATCCAGCAGAGTCCCTTGTGCGCCTTCAAACAAAATGTTACGTCGTTTCTGCACCGCATCATATATTTTCAATGATGTGTCCACCACAAAAGGACGTAATCTTTCTGCATAGCCCAAATACTCCGAAATCACAGCTTCGGGGTCTAGGGGCTTAATGTCATACAGCTTTTGTAAAATCGTGTTTTTATAATTTATTGTCCATTGCAATTGCTCACGTAATCCATCCGGATCCATCAAGTCTAACATCCTGATGCCCGTTCGTTCTGATTTATCAGCGTAAGTAGGACCAATCCCTCTACCAGTTGTACCGATTTTATGACTTCCCCGACGTTCTTCCGATGCCTTGTCAATTAATCGATGGTAAGGCATGGTGACATGAGCCGTCTCCGATATCAGCAGATTAGCAGTAGAAATTTTTAGTTGTTCTAGTTGATCAAGTTCTTGTATCAACACCTGTGGATCAATAACTGTTCCACAGCCGATGATACACTCGGTATCTGGATACAATATACCAGAGGGAATTAAGTGCAGTTTAAATGTCTGACCTTGGACTACAATTGTGTGTCCAGCGTTAACTCCCCCTTGGTAACGTACCACCACATCTGCGGAGCGGCTGAGTAAGTCAGTTATTTTACCTTTTCCTTCATCGCCCCATTGAGCGCCTATGACAATGACGTTAGCCAAGAGATTATATTAAAGGGTAAAGTTTCCACAAAGATCCATTATTAACAGATTTTTTATATTTTGTCAAGAAATTGGGGATTGGGGACTGGGGATTGGTTATATTTGACTATTACTTATTACCTAATTACCTATGAGGATTTTTCAACATCTTGGTATTGACTACAAAAACCCTCGTTGGTGGGTTGATGTGTTAATTATTGCCATGAGTTACTATTTTGTCTCGTGGCTGGTATTGAAAAAGATGTTAGTTCCTGCTTTTGGGACTCCTGTTTGGCCAGGTACGGGTTTTGCAGTTGGCTTTTTGTTACTGTGGGGGCGATCGCGTTGGTTGGGGGTGTTCTGGGGAGCAATTTTAGCTAATTCTATCGGCATTAAAACTATAATTTTAGCTTTTATTGGCGCTATTGGTACTACTCTTGGCTCCCTAATTACTGTAACACTAATACTGCGATTAACTCGAACCAATTATCCTTTTGGTCAAGTTAAAAATGTAGTTATTTTTTCTTCTTGTAGTTTGTTTACTGGCACTATTTTTCAAGCTTTGTTAGGCGTATTTACAGTTTGTTTAGGTGGTTATGAACCCTGGAATAAATATTTAGAAATCTCATTAAATTGGTGGGTTGGTGATGCTATAGGAATTTTAGTATTTGCTCCACCTATTTTAACTTTGGCTAAAAAGACTCCTGGGCTTAAATTTAAATCTTGGCTAACCAGGGAAATGTTAGCGACGGTAATGACTTTATTTATAGTTAGTTATTTTACTTTTATTGAACCACAACCATTAGAGTATTTGCTATTACCGCCTTTATTTTGGTCTGCTTTTCGCTTTGGTGGTAAAATCACCACTTTATTGGTTGTAATTATATCTACATTAGCTGCTGCTGCTACGAGTTATGGTTTAGGAGTATTTTATGATGCAGCTTTGAAGAATAATTCAATTTTATTATTACAACTTTTTATGGGTGTAATCTCTGTGACTACGATGGTGATGTTAGCTATTGTCACAGAAAACCATCAATTTAGATTAAATCTCAAAACAGCTAATACAGAATTAGAACAACGAGTTTTTGAACGAACTAGAGATTTACAAGATAGTGAAGCTAAAGCACAAGAACTAGCTACTAAAGCAGAAGCAGCAAACCAGGCTAAAAGTGCCTTTATTGCTAACATGAGTCATGAGTTGCGATCGCCTCTCAATGCTGTTATTGGCTTTTCGCAATTGATGTTACGTGCCAATAATCTACCATCTGAGCAATATGAAAATGCAGGTATTATTTATCGGAGTGGAGAATATTTACTGACATTAATTAATCATATTCTTGATTTATCCAAAATCGAAGCAGGTAAAGCAACGTTAAATATTAATAATTTTGATCTTTATCGTTTATTGGATGATTTAGAAGATATGCTGCATCTCCGGGCTGCTGATGCAGGATTACAATTGATATTTGAACGCACAGAAAACGTACCCCATTATATCTGCACAGATGAAGTAAAATTGCGTCAGGTTTTAATTAACTTAATTAGTAATGCCATAAAATTTACGCCAACAGGTGCAATTCTCCTCACAGTGACTAAGGAAAATGAAGCGGCAGAAAATGTTTTCCCTCTCCATTTCAGCGTCCGTGATACGGGTGTGGGTATTGCACCCGCAGAACTGCCAAAACTTTTTGATGCCTTTATCCAAGCAGAAGCTGGACGGGAGATGCAGGAAGGAACGGGTTTAGGTTTAGCTATTAGTCGTAAATTTGTACAACTGATGGGAGGGGATATTGCTGTTGAAAGTGAACTTAGAAAAGGAAGCACTTTCTATTTTCACATTCAGGTAAAACTGGGTCAAAGTAAGATGATTGATCATACACAAGAGCGCAAGCGTGTCCTGGGACTGACTCCAGGTCAACCTACATACAAAATATTAGCAGTGGATGATAAACCGATTAATCGCCAATTACTAATTAAACTTTTACAACCATTAGGTTTTGAGATCAAAGAAGCTAGTAATGGCAAAGAAGCGATCGCTATTTGGGATGAATGGGAACCTCATTTAATTTGGATGGATATGCGGATGCCTGTGATGGATGGATATGAAGCGACAAAATATATCAAATCTACTACCAAAGGTAATGCTACAGCTGTAATT
>RDYJ01000034.1 GCA_004293145.1 Nostocales cyanobacterium
AGTGATTATTTTCCCAAAACCAAACTTCGGTAATATTAAACCGTTTGTATTTTTCTAGTTTATCAATACTCCCACTGGTAATATTAACTTCAATTGCTAAATCTGGATTTGATTTCTTTTCTCCTATATAATAAGATTCGTCAGGTTCAAAGGAAGCATTCTTTTCTTTTGCGCGACGAGTAGCACTACCTACTGGGATAAAGTTTATCCCTTTTTCAAAAAGATATGCTTCTATCAAAATAGCGATAATTTTTTTGATATTTTCGTGTTGTTCACCAAGTGTCATAAATTCGATGTACCCATCAAGATAAGTTATCCGCAAACCTGCTGCGTCTGCGGTTAAGGTTTCTATTATTTCAAATTCCTTCCAGGTGTAATAACCAGGTAGAAGAAATCGCTGTTCTGAAATTGCGGTAGTTTTGTCTAAAATTTGGAGAGTCATAGTAATTTTCTGGTTATGACTTTAATCTCCATTATAACTCATGGTCAGGTGATAATTCTGGTGGTGAGGTGAATATTTCCTGGTGTATCAGTTTCTAACCAAACAGCAGATTTTCAAAAGGATAAGTTTGCTTCCAACGATAGGTGTTAAAGTCCCTCTGATCTACTGAAAAAATGCGTCCATGTCCTAAATGTTCTGCTAAAATTACTAAGGAAGCATCAGCTAAATCCATTGGCAGATTAGCATATTTTTCCCTTAATTGAATAATTCGCGGAGTATGGTGAGGTTCTAAATTAAAAACTGTAAATAATTCTTGTTCCAGACTATTTAAAAAAGTAATTTGAGCTTTAACTCCTTTGCGAGTTAGCAAAAGATAACAGGTTTCTGTAACAACACACCATGTCGTAATTAAAGGTTCATTGTATTGTTTTAAAGCTTGTTTTGCTCGTTCGTGATAGGTGTCTTTTTGATCAATAAGAGCTAACCAAAATTCTGTATCAACTATGATCATATTTATTTGGTAATGTATTAGATAAAACTTCTTTATATGTGGTTGATAAATTTTCTTCCACATCACAGCAACCAATTAATCCAATTTCATCAAATTTTTCATAAATACTTTTTTGTTGATGATGATTTTCTGGTTGTGGATAACGTTTTTTGAGTAATTGAATAAAATCTAAGAGTAAGATTTGTGCTTCTTCTGGTAATTGGCGTTTAACTTTTGTTTTTGAAGATGGGGATGCTAACGACGTAAATTACGAGGATTATCATTAGGATTATGAACATGAATACAAACAGAAAACCTAGACATCCTGGTGCTTTGATTAAACGTCAATATTTAGAACCTTTAAATATGACGGTGACAGAACTGGCTAATATTTTGGGTGTGTCTCGCAAAACGGTTTCGGAAATTGTGAATGAACGTGCAAATGTAACACCTAATATTGCTTTGCGGTTAGCAAGTGCTTTTCAAACTACACCGGAACTTTGGTTAAATCTTCAGCAAAAAATTGATATTTGGTGTGCAAAAAATGAGTCTGAAGAATGGAAAAACATCTTACCTATTGAAATTCGTTAAAATAGTTCGGGTGATAATTGTCAGGTGAGGTGAATATTTCCAGGTGTATCTGTCAAATGGTTCTATTGTCTTCTCTTATTTAGATGATAGTTGGTGATGGTTGGGTGAGATGATGTGAACAGATACAGGGTTTTTATAGACTAATCGAGCATCATTTGATATAATTGAGAAGACGATAGCATTATGATAAAAGCAATGTCACAGGCAGGATTAAATCTATTCATTCCTATGGAGTTACTGATTAACTCCTTAAATGCGCTAAGTTTATCAGAAAAACGGCAAATTTCGCAGATACTTGATGAAGCGCTCGCTGATGCTGAAGAAGATGATTGGCGCGAAAATGAAGAGACTAAAAAAGAAATTCAATTAGTCCGTGATGAATATGCAAATGGTAATTACAGTCAATTTAGTAATATCAAAGAACAGTTGAAGCAAGGAGCTATTAAAAGAGCAGAACGTGATTTAGGATTAGTTGAAGAGTGGTTTAATTTGGAAGAAGAAGCGTGTTAAGTAAAGGAAAAATTATCTATCCCCAGCGTGGTGAAATCTACTTGGTTAATTTTGATCCAACTATCGGTTCAGAAATCAAAAAAACACGACCAGCTTTAATTTTGCAGAATGACGTTTCTAATCAATATAGTCCTATAACTATTGTTGCTGCTCTTACTTCTCAGTTTACAGAACCTTTGTATCCTACTGAGGTGCTAATTAAAGTACCAGAAGGAGGTTTACAGGTTGATTCTGTTGCGCTTCTTAATCAAATTCGTTCTATTGATAAACAAAGATTAATTAAACGTTTGGGTGTTCTGGAATCAGTTACAATGGAACAAGTAGATAAAGCAATTCAGATTAGTTTGGGTTTAGTGAATTTAACATAAATGAATATTTTTATGTGTATCTGTCATAGTTCTATTGTCTTCTCTTATTTACATGATAGTTGGTGATAGTGGGGTGAGATGATGTGAATAGATACAGGGTTTTTGAGTTGTAATTTAGGGTTATTAATGGTGGGTATTGTTGGGTTTCCTTACGTCAACCTAACATACTCACTTTAACATTCCACAACGTGATTTTTAGCATTTAGGCGAGAAATCTACTTTAAAGATGAGATGAGGCGGTTTCACTGATTATTAAAGATTAGATAAAGATGCTTGTTTGATGGTTGTATAAGAATTTGTTGTGACCTATTATCTACAATTAGTGAAGTATAATTACTGCAATGTAATTACTTTAAGTGTGATATGGCTCATACTTCTCTTGGGTAAATAGAACAATGAATTGCAATTTTTCTCGTATCGGTGCTTTTTTGGCTGGTGTTGGTAGTGCCGCTGCTATTGTAGCTAGTGCCTCTACTGCTAATGCTGCTACTTTTACTGTGAATGGAACTGACTATGATATAACGACAGTCACAGGGAGTTATAACAGTTTATCCTCGCAATTGCAATCTCAGGTTTGGTGGGGAAATCAAACATTAGCCAGCCAATTTGCGACTATCGTGGGTAGTTCCTTGGGTATTAGTTCTTACGTAGGTCCTACGTTTGCCTATGGCGTGACTGGTGGGGGAATGTTTACTTTCGCTAATGGATATGCATATACATCTTTGGTTAATGGGGTTACTGGGTATAGTCCGGAAGTATCAAATCCTTCTGCTGTGTATGCGATCGCAACAGTCGCAACTCCTAGCACACCCGTCTCAGTTCCTGAACCCGGAACAGCAATTCCCACCGCATTAGTAGGTCTGGTAGCCCTGGGAGCAATGGGTAAAGCTAAAAAAACCGTAGCATCAAAAACCCGTCTTAATTCCGTAGTGTCATAAAAACTAATAAATTAATTCATGATTGGTAGGGGTTGAGGATTGCTTCACCTCTACATTTCCCATATATGACACTCCCCTAACTGATAAGAACGCAGATAAACGCAGATAAACGCAGATGGATTTAGAAATTACGCACAACACGCTTGATTTCGACTTTAGGATTACCAAAATTGATTAATAGACATAAACTAAATCCAGTCGCTTTCAGATAATTCATACATTGGGCAAAATGCCTACTATCCAATGCTGTTACCGCCTTTAACTCCACAATAATAGCATTTTCTACCAACAAATCAGCCCGATAATTACCCACAACTATACCGTCATACCAAACTTCCAACATTTTCTGCTGCTCAACCAACAAACCAGTTTTCCGTAACTCATGCACCAGAGCATTTTCATAAACCGCCTCCAAAAAACCAACCCCCAAAGTATTACCCACCTTAAAAGAACACCCAATAACCTGCTCCGTAACCCTATTAAAATCTAATCTGCGTTCATCTGCGTTCATCTGCGTTTCCCTCCAATAAAAATCAGCAAATGTACGCAACCAAACGCCAAATCATCCGCGTTAATCTGCGTACATCTGCGTTCTAATTAATGCACCAACTCAATAGCCCGCTTAGTCAAAGCCTCCGCAGTCAACCCATTAAAAGCCATCAACTCACCCGCACTTGCGGTAGTTTCCCCACGCTTCCAGGCGAAAGAATCACGTTTAGAATTACTGCGTAACATGATCGGTTCTAACATCGCCGCAGCACCACCTGTCACACCAATTAAGGCATCTCCACCAAACAATTGCTCAAAATCGGCATCACTTAAAAAACCGTTATCTGGTTCAGAACAAGTATCCCAAGCTGTATCATGAGGACGATATAAACGGCGGGGATTGATAATAGAAACAATCTTCACACCAATACCTTCAGTCTCTAAAAATGCCGCCGCTTCAAACACAGGAATTAAAGTCAAATCGCCAATTACAGCAAATACAACTGTCTTCCCACCAGCCACTTCATGTAATAACACCGCACCATCAATTAAGCCTTTTTCAGTTTGGGCAAAGGTGCTACGTATTGGCAAAGGAGACTTACTAGCAGTAATAACAATGCCCTTATTTTTTGTTTGCAAAGCCCAGTTATAACAGACTTGAATACTGTTAGCATCTGGGGGAAATAATGGGAAGACATTTCCTGTTCTCATCAAAGAAGCAAAATAAGCTTCTATTTCTGGTCTTTGGTGAGTCCAACCGTTGCGTCCTTGTTCTAATGCCCCGGCTGTAAATAATGTAATTGTCGAGGGAGTTTGACGGCGTAATTCTGCCATTGCTTGGGTGACAGTTTGCCAAATTGGTAAACCATTGATAGCAAAAGATTCGTAAGAACACCACAAAGTTCTCGCACCCATTAAGGATAAACCAGCGGCTAATCCTGCACAAGCATCTTCGCTCAAAGGTTCGTAAACTTGACCTCCTGGGGCTTGATTATATAAATCATCGGTGGTGGGGTGATTGATTTTTAATGCTTGGTTAATGTTAGCAATTCCTGATGCTTCGTTACCGTCAGCGTTAGTCACGAGGAAATTTTTATCTTTATTTCCGACTATTCCTACTAACCTACCCATTGCCGTTGTTGCCACTTGGGGAACTGCCCCAACCTTATATTCTTCTAATGGTAATTCCCCTAAATCTGCTAAGGGTAATTCAAATTCTGTCACCACAGTTTTCGCAGCCGGACCACCTCCAGCCCGTTCGGCATTTGTCCGCACAATTTGCCATGCTGCGGCTGATAATGCCCGTTTTTGTAAAGCGGTGACAATATGGGGCGCGTCTAATGTATCTTTAGGATAGAGGTTGTGTGATTTTGCCCCCAAGGCGTGAACCCCTGCACCTTTGAGTTGTTTGATAATAAATACGGTCAATTTACCGCTAAGTGCTGAACGGGCAGCTTTATCCATGCCGAGTAATACCGCTTTGGTAAATTCTAGGCGGTTGGCAAAGGAAAATGCGGTACTATCAACATATTCACCGGCTTGATTTTGGTCGTCAAAATCTTTAGCATTGACTAAAACGACTTCAGCAAAACCGTTACCTTGCCAATAGGCAATCATCTCTGCGTTGGTTTTCAGAGATACCATGCTGTGGTGTTCTTGGCTGTAACCGTTCCACACCAACACGGGCAAGAAGTTGGTAACGGTGGGGTAAGCGGTGTTGAAATGTGCCATTGAACTCATGATATAGGGTTCACCTAGTCCCCCGTCTCCCAGGGTAAAGGGGAAGAGTTTGTCACGGTGCAACAGTGCAGCAGACATGGCGAAATGTTGTCCTTGTCCCAGGGGTCCAGCCGGTGCGAGAATACCGGGAATGTAGCCGGAAAGGTGTCCTAATAATCCATGCTTTTCTCGAAAGCGATCGCGCAATTGTTGTACTGTAGAAATGCCCATGTCTTCTAAGGAACGGTCTAGAAACATGGCACTATAAAAACCAGGGGCGTGGTGTCCCACTTCGGTGATAATGTTTTTATGTCCCAGCATGACCAAAGCTGCATAAGCTTCCGCTTGGCTGGCAAAACCGCCGGGATGTCCAGAAGCCTTGCTACCAGTGACTTGTAGGGTTAAGTAGCGCAGGGCATCAGCCGCGAGTAGAGTTTGATATACTGCATTTGGATCTGTTGGGGAGGCGATCGCACTCTGACCCGATTCTATCACCGGTTTTGCCCCATAAGTTTCAAAATCTGGCAATGCTTCCCCAAAATATTGAATCCCTTCACAAAAATTTGGAATTGCGGAAGCTGCCTTTGTCGTAGTAGCTGTCATGCTGAGTACCTTAATAAAAAACCAATAAACTGGATAAGCTCGTTTAATGTAACCAAAATTTTACATCTTCGCGGTTGTCACAGTGAATTGCTTTTTCGCAATCTCAGCATAAGCAACTTAAATATAGCAATGCTATTTGTGCTATTTGATATCAAGTCCGAGTACGGTGGCTTTCTAGCAGCGGCTGGAAAAGTTGTTTTGACAGACATGAATAATAAAACTCTTGTGGTGCGGGCAAGATGCCCGCCATGTACCTCACAAGAGTTAAACTACCAAATAGACATCTGTGTTGGAAAAATCAATTGTCAATATCTTGTTGTTGTAGAAACCGAGTGGAAGGAGATATGGATCTATTAAGTTATTTAAATCATCACCAATAATATTGCCATAATTACTACTCCATAAAGGAATAACAGTATTACCTCCTGATGTTGACTCCATTTCTGTTAAAGTTAGTTGATGAAAAAGCCTATTCAACTTGACAGAAGATAATTCGGTTTTCATGATTGCAGCCATTGTCTTAATTCCCAAATCAAAAAGTGAGCAATTGTCCAAATTTATTGTGGGTATGATGGGTAAAATATCTGATCATAAATGCCCTAGGAAAACAGCATTTTACCCTAAAATAACTAAAGTAGTTGTAGCATTAGTATGTTAATAAAAATGAATTAATTACCAAGAATTTATGACAACGTACATTGATCTGGAATAGTCTACAGTGGCGACCTTATTATCGCGGATGCCACTATCTACACCTTTAACATCACCAGTCCCTGTAGTCTCCACGTTTCCAGTATTACCCGATATAAAATAATTATTGACGCTGCCACCACTACCACCAGATACAGTCTCTGTTTCAGGCAGAGATAGTTCACGAAAAAGACCGTTTACATTATTATTCGTTAAGTCAGTGATTACGATTTTCTTCATTTTATTATCCTCTTGCTTAAGAGTTAATTATTCTCTGAGGTTTTGTACCTAACTAAATTTAAAATAATATAAATATTCAATAGAGATAAAGCTTTATGCACATTAACTTAAGACATAAATCACGGAATTTTGTCTTAAGGTTTAACTTTTATATGTTGGTATGATCAAATTAAAATAATAGGAAATTTCAATATCAAAAATATTTTTAGATATTATGACAGGACATAAACTACAGAATTTTGTCTAAAAATTTAACCTTTATATATATGTTGAAATTATAAGATTAAAATAATACAAATTTTCGATATAGTAAAGCTTGATGCACCTGATTTTAGGACATAATTCCAGGGATTTTGTCTGAAAACTTAAGCCTTTGATAATATCCTTGAGATAGATTCCCATATTGATATCTTGCGTCTACATCCTCTTCCTGCTTCCTACCCCCGAAAATTCGTGCATTTATCCGCAGAGGTGATATCATCAAATCACCCGGTTGTCAATGAGTACATTTTTCATATATTGCTATATAGTAAATATAAATTTTTATGTAGCGAGGGCTAGGAATGTACATAGTACAGATTGCCTCAGAATGCGCTCCTGTGATTAAAGCCGGAGGGTTAGGGGATGTTGTCTACGGACTCAGCAGGGAATTAGAGGGACGGGGAAATACAGTCGAACTGATATTACCCATGTACGACTGTATGCGCTACGACCATATATGGGGGCTGCATGATGCCTACCTTAACCTGTGGGTTCCCTGGTATGGCGGAGCAGTTCACTGTTCAGTATATTGCGGTTGGGTACATGGCCGGGTTTGTTTCTTCATTCAACCCCATAGTCAGGATAACTTCTTTAATAGAGGTTGTTATTACGGTTGTGATGATGACAACATGAGGTTTGCATTCTTCAGCAAAGCAGCTTTAGAATTTTTGCTGCAAAGCAATAAAAAACCAGATATCATCCATTGTCACGACTGGCAAACTGGTCTAATTCCTGTCATGCTGTATGAAATTTACAAATATCATGGCATGGAATATCAAAGAGTTTGTTACACCATTCACAACTTTAAACATCAAGGTATGGGTGGTGTAGAAACTCTGGAAGCAACCAATTTAAACCGACCAGAATATTACTTCCAATACGATAAATTGCGGGATAACTTTAACCCCTTTGCCATCAACTTTATGAAAGCAGGGATTAATTACTCTAACGCCGTCACCACAGTTTCACCCAACCACGCAATAGAAGCCCAAACCAGTGAGATTGGTTGCGGTTTAGGTCATACATTGCATTTACAAAAAGAGAAATTTACTGGAGTTCTCAACGGGATTGATTTTGATTTTTGGAATCCCGAAATTGACCGTTACATCCCCCATAATTACAATTGGGATGATTTTGAACAAAAAGCATATAACAAAAAAGCATTACGAGAAAGACTGATGTTAGACGATGCTGATAAACCCATCGTAGCTTACATCGGTCGATTAGATAATCAAAAAGGCGTGCATCTTGTTCATCACGCTATTTATTACACCTTGAGTAAAGGAGCGCAATTTGTATTACTAGGTTCAGCCACAGAACTAGCAATCAACGCTCATTTCCAACATGAAAAACAAGTTTTAAATAATAACCCAGATATACATTTAGAACTGGGCTTTAATGAAGAATTATCCCACCTCATTTATGCTGGTGCAGATATGATAGTTGTTCCCAGTAATTATGAACCTTGTGGGTTAACTCAAATGATAGGTTTAAAATACGGGACTGTCCCCATTGTCCGCGCTGTTGGTGGTTTGGTAAATACCGTTTTTGATCGAGATTACGACCAAAATCTCCCCCCTGAAAAACGCAATGGTTATGTATTTTATGACATGGATAACCAAGCGTTAGAGTCAGCTATGGGACGAGCAATTGATTTGTGGTATCAGCAACCTGAACAGTTTCAGCAACTAGCTATTCAGGGGATGCAATACGACTATTCATGGAATCTTCCCGGAGCAGAATATTTAGAGATTTACGACTGGATCAGACATAAGTGGTAATTCCTTAATGTCTTGATCTCGTTGATCTCGTTCCCAGTCTCCGACTGGGAATGCCATCAAGAGACTCTGTCTCTCCAGTCACCCAAGAAAGGCAGAGCCTTATATAATTCATTCCCATACAGAGTATGGGAACGAGAATAATTCATTCCCATACAGAGTATGGGAACGAGAATAACGAGAATACACAGTATGGGAACGAGAAATATGACTCATGACTCCTAAATTCTTGCCTTAAAATAAGAATCAAAACTTACAACCAGCAGAAGATTATGCACCTACCAACCGGACCCCAAACACCAGCATTTTTACAGATATTGCGCTGGGTCTTTAGCCCCATGTCATATATGGAAGCTTGCGCCAAAACCTATGGAGATACATTTTCACTCAAATTAGATACAAATTCTGATCCCATCTTTTTTACAAGTAACCCCCAAGCAATACAGCAGATTTTAACCAGTGATACCAAGGAATTAGAAGCACCAGGAGAGTTAAATTCTTTGTTTGAATTTCTCCTGGGTAAAAAATCTGTGATTACCATTAGTGGTGCAGAACATCAACGTCAACGCCAACTAATGATGCCTCCCTTTCATGGCGAAAGAATGCGAAGCTACAGTCAGGTAATTACTGATGTCACCGCCAAAGTAATTAATCAATATCAAGTCGGTGAAACATTAAATATTCGCTCTATTACCCAAGACATTACTCTCAGAGTAATTATGCAAGCAGTTTTTGGGCTAGATGAAGGACCACGCGCCGAAAAACTACAGGAACTTTTGGGTAAATTACTAGAAAAAGGCAGTTCTCGGTTAATAGTTTTTTTACTGTATTTTCCATCTTTGCAAAGAGATTTTGGACCGATTGATTTATGGGGACAACAAATGCGTCTCCAAGCAGAAACTGACAATCTTATTTATGCAGAAATTCAAGAACGGCGAGAAAATCCCGACCCATCACGCACAGATATCCTCAGTTTACTGATGGCAGCTAGGGACGAAGCTGGCCAACCCATGACAGACGAAGAATTGCATGATGAATTAATAACTTTATTAGTAGCAGGTCATGAAACTACAGCTACAGCCTTAGCTTGGGCTTTATACTGGATTCACAAACTCCCATCAGTGCGACAAAAGCTATTAGCAGAAATAGATGATTTAGCTGAAAATCCCGACTCTAATACTGTTTTCAAATTACCTTATCTGAACGCTGTTTTTTCAGAAACTTTGCGAATTTATCCAGTAGCAATGTTGACCTTCCCCAGACAAGTAAAAATGCCTATATCAATAGGTGGTTATGACTTAGAACCAGGTACAGTTGCTTTAGGTTCTATTTATTTAACTCATCACCGGGAAGATATTTATCCCGAACCAAAAAAATTTAAACCAGAACGCTTTTTAGAACAACAATTTTCACCTTATGAATACTTACCTTTTGGTGGTGGTGCAAGGCGTTGTATTGGTCTAGCTTTTGCTCAGTTAGAAATGAAATTAGCAATTGTTAAAATTCTCTCTAGTCTTGAGTTAGAGTTAGTTGATAATGGCGATATTGCAGCCCAACGTCGTGGTTTGGTGACTTCTCCAGATCGTCCCATTAAAATGATCGTTAAGAGTAATCTTCAGGTTAAGTCTCGTAGTTTAGAAACTGTTGCTCTTTGATTATTTGTGAATAAATAGATCCCAGACTTTTTGAAAAAGTCTGGAATCTCAGAGAATGAATTTGAACACATATTCAGTTATCAACCCCAGCAACTAATTATACCTCGTATAAGATGAAACTGCTGAGAAAGTTAAAAAATGATCAATTTCCTGTGTGTTTAGCAGGTAGATATGGTATCTTATGAAAGATTTCAAAGCTAAACCGGAGAAATTCATACTAATGCTGACAACACAATGCAAATAATCTCATTCTAGAGATATAATGCTTATTACTAATGTAAGATTTACAGAATTAAATTATCATTCACAATGATACTTTAGTAGGAACTCTTGTCAATGCAATCTAAGGTAATCTAGAGTGATTAAATAATTTCTTAATTAAGAACCAAAGTTATTTATAAAAACAAAAAACATGAAAGAATATGATGTTGTAATTATCGGCGCAGGACACAATGGTTTAGTATGTGCAGCTTATTTACTCAAAGCTGGCTATAGTGTTCTACTACTTGAAAAGCGTTCTGTTCCCGGTGGTGCAGCCACAACAGAAGAATGTATCCCAGACAAAGCACCAGGGTTTAAATTTAATCTTTGCGCTATTGACCATGAATTTATTCACTTGGGTCCAGTTGTGGAAGAGTTAGAGCTAACAAAATATGGCTTAGAATATCTAGAATGTGATCCAGTTGTTTTCTGTCCCCATCCTGATGGTAAGTATTTTTTAGCTCATAAATCCCTAGAAAAAACCTGTGCAGAAATTGCCCGTTATAACGAACGCGATGCCCAAAAATACGCCGAGTTCACACATTATTGGCAACGGGCAATTAACGCCATGATTCCCATGTTTAACGCCCCACCAAAGTCGGTTATAGATATTTTTGGTAACTACAACGTTCAAAAAATTAAAGATCTATTTTCTGTAGTTGGTTCAACCCAAAAAAGTTTGGATTTTGTCCGTACCATGCTGAATAGTGCTGAAGACATTCTGAATGAATGGTTTGATGAAGAATTTTTGAAAGCACCACTTTCTCGATTAGCATCAGAACTAGGCGCACCACCATCGCAAAAAAATCTGGCAATTGGTGTCATGATGATGGCTATGCGCCATAATCCCGGTATGTCTCGACCTCGTGGTGGAACTGGTGCATTAGTGAAAGCATTGGTGAATTTAGTTACAAGTAAAGGTGGCGAAATTCTCACAGATCAACACGTTGAAAAAGTTTTAATTGATGATGGTGCTGCTGTAGGTGTGCGGGTTGCTGGTGGTGAAGAATATCGAGCTAAATATGGAGTAATTTCTAATATTGATGCTCAACGTTTGTTTTTACAAATGACAGATAAAAGTGATATTGATGGAGTTGATCCTGATTTATGGGAAAGATTAGAACGCCGGATTGTTAATAATAATGAAACCATCTTAAAAATAGATTTAGCATTAGATGAACCGTTGCATTTTCCTTACCATAATCATCAAAATGAATATTTAATTGGGTCTATTTTAATTGCTGATTCCATGAATCATGTAGAACAGGCTCATAGTAAATGCACATTGGGCGAAATTCCTGATTCTGACCCTTCAATGTATTTGGTAGTTCCTAGTGTTCTTGATCCTAGTTTAGCACCTCCAGGAAAGCATACTGCCTGGATTGAATTTTTCGCTCCTTATCAAATTGCTGGTGCAGAAGGCACGGGTTTAAAAGGTACGGGTTGGACTGATGAATTAAAAAATCAAGTAGCAGATCGAGTAGTTGATAAACTGGCAACTTATGCCCCAAATGTGAAAACAGCAACCATCGCAAGAAGGGTCGAAAGTCCAGCCGAATTAGGAGAAAGATTAGGGTCTTATAAGGGCAATTATTACCATATTGATATGACTATGGATCAAATGGTATTTTTCCGCCCTTTACCAGAATTAGCCAATTATAAAACCCCCATTGATAATCTATTTTTAACTGGTGCAGGGACACATCCCGGTGGTTCAATTTCGGGAATGCCAGGACGCAATTGTGCTAGGGTATTTTTGCAGTCCAAACACCCAATTACTCAGACTTTAAAGGATGCTGGAAATTCGATTAAATCTACTGTTGGTTCTATGTTTGGGATTGGTTAATTTCGTGCAAATTCGCAAATAAATACATTGACTCATTAACTCAGATTGCGGTCTAAATATATCAAAGCTGCTGCAATGTGGGTATGATGACTTACAATATATGTTTGTTTCCAAAAATCCTGAAAACACTCATAACTTATTAGCAATGTTATCTTTGATTGAGTCTTTAAATCCCTGGTTACTAGGTGTAGGTTTAAATGCGACTTTATTGGGAATAATAGCGATTATTCCTAAAAAATTACTCACTCCGGCGGGTATATTCCATGCTTGGTTATTGGGTGTAATTATTTGGGGAACGCTAGGCTGGCCAGGATATCTAGTGGTAGTGTTTTATTTCATCGTCGGTTCTGGAGTCACGCGTATTGGCATGACACAAAAGGAAGCAGCGGGAATTGCAGAAAAACGCTCTGGTGCCAGGGGTCCTGAGAATGTTTGGGGTTCGGCCTTAGTTGCGGCTTTGTGTGCTGTGGGAGTTTTGCTTGTACCTGATTTGAAGTTTTTATTATGTTTAGGATATGTAGCGAGTTTTAGTACCAAATTATCAGATACAACTGCAAGTGAAGTGGGCAAAGCATACGGCCAGCGGACATTTTTAATTACGACGCTGCAACCTGTAGCTAGAGGTACAGAAGGGGCGGTAAGCTTAGAAGGGACTTTAGCGGGTGTGATCGGATCAGTAGCGATCGCACTTGTAGGTTGGGGTGTTAATTTAATTGATGTCTTGGGAATTGTTTGGTGTGTAATTGCAGCCTTTATTGCTACAAACTTAGAAAGCGTCATTGGTGCAACATTACAATCTAAATACACTTGGCTCACCAACGAAGTTGTCAATATCGTAAATACTTTAATTGGCGCTGTTTCAGCGATTATCTTGGCTTTAATGTGGCAAAGTATTTTTTAAACAAAAATACTAAAAATTTCAAATTATTAACAGCAAATTTGCTGTTTTTTTTAGTATTTATCGTCTTCAAAAATACTAAAAACTGATTAAGAACTTTTACGGAATATTTAGCCAGTTTGAGTAAATTTTATAATTATTTATTTTTCTAGCAACTAATTCATAGAATCTTTATCATTATGAACCGTAATTTCCTGCGGTTTTATCTATTATTTAATGGAAAATATGTATAGATTTGTAGTGTTCTCCTCATATTTATTTCATGGAATCTTTATCATTTTTCACAATCAATGACGAACAAATTGACCTTTCCCAAGTAGTCAAGTATTTACAAGTTTCTGGGAAACTAAATCAGTTTATTAGTGATGTTCTGCGTCAGTACGTTATAGAACAAGAACTAGAAACCAGAAATGATATTGATATCAATACATCATTGATTGAACAAACAATTATTGATTTTCGACTCAAAAATCAATTAACAGAACCGCAGCAGTTTCAAGAGTGGTTACAGAATAATGGTACTGATTATGGCACATTTAATGAATCAGTTACTTTTAGCTTTAAATTAGAAAAACTTAAAGCCTTAATTGCAGATGCGAAACTACCAGAATACTTTATTGAAAAAAAGATTTATTTAGATAAAGTTGTACTTTCTCGGATTATGGTTGAACACCGAGAACTAGCGGAAGAACTACACACTCAAATTGAAGAAGGACGTAGTTTTGAACAATTAGCACAAGAGTATTCACTAGCAGATGAGCGAGTTTTTAATGGGATGATGGGTCCAATTAGTCGGGGTAGTTTACCCGATATTTTAAGGGCGGCTGTGGATGCAGCTACACCTGGACAAATCATAGGACCAATTGAACTAGAAGGGCGTTTTAGTTTGTTCAGATTAGAACAAATTTTGTCAGCGTCTTTAGAAAATACTCAATTAAAACAATCACTACAAAATGAGTTATTTGAGCAATGGCTAGGGGAGAAAATTCAAAACCTAACAGTGAAATTACAAGTGAGCTAAAAATTCTGAACCATCAATTTTCAAAAGTCAATGTGCTAGATGCTGTACCTTGGAATCAAGCACCATTATGCTGGTTTACTCCTGAACAACAAACCGAATTAAAAAATCAATCAGAAGTTCGTCAATATCAACTTGGCGAAAAAATTTGGTCACAGGAAACAGGCGGATTTCAGTTTTTTATTGTCACTGGTAAAGTCCGCTTACGCCAAGAAGGTGTAAGCAAACCTGTAGCAACTTTAGAGGAGGGAGATTGGTTTGGTGATTTTCAGCAATTATTTACTGATTGTAAGGCTGTAGCTGCTACTAAAGAAGTAGTAATTGTGTGTTGGAATTCATTACTGTGGACAAAGTTTTCTCATCCCCAAATTGATGAATTTTGGAATTTTCAAGATGATCAAAAAGGTTACAGCGAACAGGTGCTACGCCACGGTGACAGAGGTAAGAAACAAGAAAATGCATCATCATCATCATCTCTGTCACCTGTCACCTCTCACCTGTCACCTTCTACACTGTCACCTTCACCACCCACACCTGTAATTTCTAATTATCCTTTTGTCGTCAGTGGAAATACAGCAGCCGCTTGCTTAACAATGGTGGCGCAATATTTAAATAATGCTGTGCAACTGGAATGGGTGCAGCGCCAATTGCGGGGACAACGCCCCAAAAATATCACAGAAACAGCGGAAAAATTAGGGTTAGTTTTACGGAAGTTGCAGGTAAATTGGGGTGAACTACGACAGTTATCATTTCCAGCTTTATTAATGTGGAAATCTGACTCTCTTAGTAGCTGGGTTGTGGCTTATGGCATGAAAGGAAATTGTTTAATTATTGCCAATCCTCTCAATGTTGAATGTGAATATTTAACCCAATCAGTTGTAGAATCTTGTTGGGATGGGAAATTATGGCAAGCTGAATTAATTTCCAAACAAGAAACATTTAATCTTGCTTGGTTCACTCCCGCAGTTTGGAAATATCGAAAATTGCTAGGTGAGGTATTGCTGGCTTCCTTCACTTTGCAATTGTTGGGTTTAACTTCACCATTAATTACCCAAGTCATCATTGATAAAGTGATGGTACAGGAGAGTTTAGCAACTCTCGATGTCATGGCGATCGCCCTGTTATTAGTCGCTATATTTGAATCTATCCTGGGGATGCTGCGGCTATTCATTTTTACTCACACAGCACGGCGTTTAGATTTGAGTTTATCAGCCCAACTTTTTCGCCATTTAATGCGTTTACCTTTGGCTTATTTTGAGTCGAGGAGAGTAGGTGATACAGTTGCCAGAGTCCAGGAATTAGAACAAATTCGTCAATTTTTAACAGGTACAGCTTTAACAGTAATTCTCGATAGCATCTTTGCGGTGGTGTATTTGGGATTGATGTTTTACTACAACATTCCCCTAACTTTTGTAGCTTTAGCAGTGTTACCATTGTTTGCCACCTTAACAATTGTCGCTACACCAATTTTAAGAAATTGGTTAAATGAAACCTTTAACCGCAGTGCTGATAGTCAATCATTTTTAGTAGAGACTGTTACAGGTATTCATTCTGTTAAAGCTCATGCAGCCGAACCAGTAGCCAGGGAACGTTGGGAAGGTTTATTTGCAAGGTTCATCCGCACAGGTTTTAAGGCTTCTACAACCTCGAATATTAGCAGTAATATAGGTGATTTTCTGACCAATTTTTCAACATTGCTAATTCTTTGGGTCGGGGCGAAATTAGTAATTGATCATCAACTTACAGTAGGTCAATTAATTGCTTTTCAAATGTTATCAGGGCGAGTCACAGGACCTTTATTAAGACTGGTACAGTTGTGGCAAAATCTCCAACAAGTCCTACTCTCAGTAGACAGAATTGGTGATATTCTTAACGCCGCCCCAGAGGCAGAAGCGGGAACAGGTTTAGTATTACCACCCCTCAAAGGTGAAGTTCATTTTGATCAAGTTTTCTTCCGCTATAGTGCTAACACCGAACCTGTATTAAAAGGAATTTCCTTTGATGTTAAACCAGGACAATTTGTAGGCATTGTTGGACGCAGCGGTTCTGGTAAAAGCACCCTTTCCAAACTTTTACAACGCCTTTATCAAATTGAATCAGGACGCATTTTAATTGATGGTTTCGATCTCAAAAGTTCTGATTTAGCATCTTTAAGACAACAAATTGGCGTAGTTCTCCAAGAAGACTTTTTATTTAATGGTTCTATCTTGGAAAACATCAGTTTAGGAAATCCTGATATTACCGCTGAACAAGTTGTAGAAGCTGCAAGATTAGCAGTAGCCCATGATTTCATCAGTCAATTACCTTATGGTTATGAAAACAATGTTGGTGAAAGAGGTACAGCTTTATCTGGTGGACAAAGACAAAGAATAGCTTTAGCAAGATTGTTTCTTTCTTCTGCACCAATTTTGATTTTAGATGAAGCAACCAGCGCCTTAGATAGTGAAACAGAACAACAAGTATTACAAAACTTGCAAAAGGTTTCTGATCACCGAACTGTGTTTTTAATTGCCCATCGTTTTGCACCTTTAAAACGTGCAGATTTAATATTAGTTATGGAAAAAGGTGTCATTGCTGAACGGGGTACACACGCAGGTTTGTTACAACAAAAAGGGTTGTACTGGTCACTTTATCAACGACAACAGACGAATATTTGATGATTTAGCAATCCTATTTGATGTGCAAACATTGAGAGATTCAGATCCCCGACTTCTTTAAGGGGATCTTTTTGTTCGGATTGCTATAGCTGCATATTAATTAACATCATAGCCACATCCCTGACTTCTTAAAGAAGTTGGGAATTGATCAAAAAGGTGACGTTGTATTGGAAAATAATATATAGAAATAACTTCACTTGCAGCAACCTAAAAAATGATGACCCGCAAAATTTTAACTGGCATAAATTCAAAAACCTATGAACATCCTTTTGATCGGCAAGCTTTAGGTTCTTTGCAAAAAATGCCGGGAATATCCCCATTACTTAAAAAAATTAATGAATATGGTATTGATCGACTACTGAGGTTACAAAGTATTGGTAGTGAAATCAGAGTCACAAACCGGAATTTTCCTAAATTATATCAAGCCCTAGAAGAAACTTGCGAAATTCTTGATGTTGCGACCTTACCTGAATTATATTTATTTCGAGGTACAGGTTATATTCAAACTTATATTATTGGGGTAGAGAAACCCATAGTTGCTGTGAATTTAGAAGCAATGGAATGGCTGACTGGAGAGGAATTGCTTTATATTTTTGGCTATGAAATTTCTCGAATTAAAAGTCAGCATATCACATATCATCAAATGGCATTTGTGATGCCCACTTTAAAAAACTTATTGAGTAGTACAACATTGGGAATTGGTGGTTTAGTTGCCAGCGGTATGGAATTAGCCTTGTATAATTGGGTAATGATGGCTAAATTAACTGCGGATCGTGCTGGTTTATTAGCTTGTCAAGATATTAATATTGCCACAACCGCACTGATGAAACTTGCCGGTTTACCTGAAGAATACTTAACTGATTATGTGATTGAAGATTTTCTGATTCAAGCGCGCGAGTTTACATCCAATCACTTTGATAGTTTGGATAAGGTGACAAAAATATTAAGCTATTCAGAATCGAGACTGTCTTGGATAGTCATGCGAACTGGAGAATTATTAACATGGTATGATTCAGGTGAATATAAGAATTTGATTGACAACGTGATTCCAGGAAACGAAACTATCAAAACACCAGCAACTTCAGAATTTCCAGAAGAAAATAATCCAGAAAAAGAAGGTTGGAATTTTATATCTTCTTGGTAAAATGTAAGCATCCTTGTGATGTGTGCCGAATGAATGCTTACCAAGATAGAGATTAAAATGAGGGATTATGATCATAATCCCAACATTTATCATCCTGCCAAACTCTACCTGTTGACTGACATTCTTCTTGGTCTTTAATACCAGGAATTGAGGTAGGGTGAATAGTGTTTAAGCTGGATGTAACATAAGAGATCATTAAAGAACCTGTATAAAAACCACAAAATATTAAAGTTCCAAAAAAAAACGTAAAGCTGACACATTTAACAGTAGATACAACCGAAAAGTTGATCTGTTTACCAGATGGGGGAAAGCGCATAGATTTCCTTGGTGTAGTGTTGATGGTAGATCACACCTGGGGAATGTTTACACGCTGATGAATTCGACTTGTAGAATATATTTATGTTATGGCATAAAATTGTAGATATTTCTGTTATCTGGTAACTCAATTATTGCTTGAAAATAGATACCCAACTTTTCTAACAAGCTGGGTATCAGAAAATTTAAATTATGAATTAAGTTAATAAATCGGAATTAAGGTTAAAGATTTCTAAAATTTGTCGGCAAATTTGTTTAAGTTTTTCCCCAACAACAGGGGAAGGCAAGGACTCACCGACAAAACTCCATTGATCAACAGTTGAAAGTCGCCAAACTTGGCCGCGATGATCAAATCCTGAGACTTCAATTCCAATTGCTCGCCGAGATTTGTTGATAGGATCTTGATAAAAACGGATTTGAATTAAAATACTGCGACTGCGCCAAGATTTGCTGATTCCCGGAAAGTGAAAACCGATGTCTATGGAATCAGGATCTACTAATTCCCTGGTTTCTGGGTCATTATGCCAAGGTTTAAGATCCGATTTGGCATCAGGAAACTCTAATTTGAACAAATTCACTACGGTAGCAATCTTGCTGGCCAGTTCAAGGTTTGTTGCCTGTTCGGCTGCATTCACGTCAAAACTCTCCTCATATTGCATCGATCTGTGGGGGATGTGAAAACAGAAAAACCGCCAGAAGGCTTATCTGATTAGTGTTTCAGCTTATCAAGAAGACTGGAAATTTAGCAACTGTGAATTATGATTTCCTCACATTTTCTTGGGTAATTATACTTAAAAAATCTCCACAATTACCAGAAAATCTGCCTTTTGACTATGCAGTCCACAATTCCTGGTACATTTGGAGAATTTTCTCCAAAAACTTCTACCATTAGTGACAAGTTCAGGAAAATGGTAAATTGTCAAGCATTATGTAGGCTTTACCTGTAGCAGTGGGTATTGAGTGCGGTTGAAACCGCCCGCAGTCGCACCAAACCAACACTTAAAGATTTGGGTGAATTTTTGGATGCTGAAAAAGCATTTGGTAAGCCGGTCAAGCTGGTAAGGATAAGGGTAGCTTAACTGTCAAGGTAGTAAAAATTTTGTTCAAAATGCTGATTGCGTCCAAAAAAGTTCTAGAGTGAAAAATGGATCTAGTAGCGTTAGCATCTTGACAAAATCACCTGTGCGAAAAATCGTTATTGCCGGTAACTGGAAAATGTTCAAAACCCGGTCAGAGTCCGAAGAATTTTTACGCGGATTTCTGCCCCACCTAGAGGAAACACCCTCAGAACGAGAGGTTGTATTATGTCCTCCTTTCACTGATTTAAGTGTGATGTCTAAATATTTGCACGGCAGCCTTATCCATTTGGGCGCACAAAACGTCCACTGGGAAGAAAATGGAGCCTACACGGGTGAAATTGCTGCTCCCATGCTCACAGAAATTGGTGTCCGCTATGTCATAGTTGGTCATAGCGAAAGACGGCAATTTTTTGGAGAAACAGACGCAACCGTTAACCTCCGCCTCAGAGCTGCTCAAAAGTATGGACTTACCCCCATTCTCTGTGTTGGTGAAACCAAACAACAAAGGGATGCAGGAGAAACCGAAAACCTGATTAGCCACCAATTAAAAAAAGACTTAGTTGATGTAGACCAAACAAATTTGGTTATCGCCTATGAACCAATTTGGGCAATTGGTACTGGTGATACTTGTGAAGCTACAGAAGCAAATCGAGTAGTTGGTGTAATTCGATCACAATTGACAAATCCTGACGTATCTATTCAATACGGTGGTTCAGTCAAACCGAATAATATTGATGAAATCATGGCTCAACCAGAAATTGACGGCGCTCTCGTGGGAGGTGCCAGTCTAGAAGCTGATAGTTTTGCCAGAATTGTCAATTATCAGTAGCACACCTTTGATAGCAGGAGGCAGGGGAGGTAGGGGAGACAGAAGAAAGAAAAATCAATATTCCCTATTCCCTATTCCCCATTCCCTTTGATAAATTATGTCAAACCAATTAATTATTAGAGAACATTGTTTCACTTGGGGACAGCGCACTTATTTGATGGGGATTTTAAATGTCACCCCTGACAGCTTTAGTGATGGTGGTCAATTTAACACAGCATCAGCCGCATTAGTCCAGGCGCAAGCAATGGTAGATGGTGGTGCGGATATTATTGATATCGGTGGTCAATCAACCAGACCAGGTGCAGAACAAATTACCCCCACAGAAGAACTTGACCGGGTATTATCGGTTTTGCAAATAATCAGACCAAAAATTGATCTCCCCCTTTCTGTAGATACCACTAGAGCAAATGTAGCCAAAGCTGCTGTAGAAGCTGGAGCGGATATAGTCAATGATATTTCTGGTGGTACTTATGATCCAGAAATGTTAGCTACAGTAGCTAATTTAGATGTGCCAATTATGTTAATGCACATCCGGGGAACACCCCAAACTATGCAACAACACACTAATTATCAAGATTTGATGGGGGAGATTTATAGTTTTTTATCCCAGCAAATAGCTGCTGCAACTGCTGCGGGTATTAAATATGAAAAAATTATTATTGATCCTGGTATTGGCTTTGCTAAAAACTATGAGCAAAATTTAGAAATTTTTCGCCAGTTGCAAACATTAAAAGTGCTGAACTGTCCAATACTGGTGGGAGCTTCCCGTAAAAGTTTTATAGGTAAAATTTTAAACCAACCAGATCCAAAAGCCAGAGTTTGGGGAACAGCAGCGGCTTGTTGTGCTGCAATTTTTAATGGTGCTGATATCCTCCGAGTTCATGATGTTTTAGAAATGCGTGATGTCTCCCTGGTTGCTGATGCTATTTATCGACAGGATACAGAAGAAATAGGAACTATTCATCACTGATCCCCCCTTACCCCCTTAAAAAGGGGGAATTAAAATCAAAGTCCCTCTTTTGAAGAGAGATTTAGGGGGATATGCAAGTATTTGATACATCATGAGGGATTTTTAAAACATCCTCTAAGACTAGATAGCATAAAAATGCAACCACTTTTTCAGGGTTTCAGTAATTCTCTCAACTTCTTAACTTCCTCCTGACTCTTTGATATCCTTGATCTCCTCACAGAAAAACTTTTTCACTAATCCCTAATTAATACCATTACCATTACCAGAAGTTTTAGCATCATCATCTTTAGTTACAGTCTCAGCAATTAACTCCTGAAACATATCAGTTGAGTTAGCAGGGTCTACAAATACAATTTTAGCGTTGTTACTCTCTCCTAGTCTTTGACTAGCTTGTACATAATCTTGAGCAATAAGATACCGTAAAAGCTCCTTACTTTCAGGATGGGAACGTAAGACTTCAGAAATAATCTCCATCGAAGCTTTAGTTCCTTCAGCTTTTTTAATCGCTGCTTGTCGCTCTCCTTCAGCTGCGGAAATCAATGCACGTTTTTTAATTTCCGCTGCTCGTTCATCTTCCATTGATTTCCTGACACTTTCTGGAGGTGTAATTCTCTGAATATCTAGCCGGATAATCTCAACTCCCCAATCTTTTGTAATTGGATTTAATCGATCTAATATAGTTCTGTCCATATCTGCCCTAGACATATTAGTATCTTCTAAGGTGTTCTGGGCGATAATTTCCCGCAGCGTAGTTGTAGTTAAATTAGCAAGTGCCTGTTGTAGATCGTCGATTGCATAAAAGCTTTTTTCAATCTCCAGAATCTGCCAGTATACAACTCCATCAACTTCCAGATAGACACCATCTTTGGTGATGACATTCTGAGGCTTAATATCTAAAACCTGTTCCCGTGTTGTGTCCTCCATGACAATTTGGTCAAGGAAGGGAACTATAAAGTTGAGTCCTGGTTTAAGTGTTCGATGATACCGTCCTAATCGTTCTACTAGGGCTTGATTACCTTGATTAATCAGTTTAGCTGAACCCAAGGCATAACCTATAAGTGCTAAAACTATAGCAATGATTGGCTCCATATCTACTCCTATTTAGGGTTTGGGATAATTGAGTATAAAACGGCATAATACCATTTTCAATTTTAGATTTTAGATTTTGGATTTAGCAAGACTGACTATACTCCTGTATAAATTACTTTTAGCTACGCTTATATTCGTTAAACGGGAGTTACAACATGAAATTTTACACCTCTCCTGCATCATCTAAATTTAATCATAAAATATGTAAAAATTCAGAAATTAGCAGGGGTTTAGCATTGCTAAACCCCTACTGACTAGAACTATAATTCATCCCCCCACATTCATTGCTGCTAAAAAAGCCTTTTGACTCACATCTTTGTACACTGTTTGTAAATAATTCATGGTGACATCACCCGCAGATGAATTAACTAAATTTTCTTCATTTTTAGCTAGAGGAATTGTACCTAAAACGTCCAATACTGTCTCACCTACGCTGGGCGAAATTACCACTAAAGACGATTCTAATGGCTCATTATATTGCCAGCAGTTATCTAATTTTAATGAAAGTTGCTGTTTGTAAATTGTCTGTTGAATTTCTGTGTTTTTTTGTTGGTGAGTCGTTTGCTGAGACTTCTCTAAATTTTTAGTGCTGCGTAACTGGCGTAAATCACTAATAATTTGTTCTCTGGTGCGTCCCCGTAATTGAAATAACACAAAAGGGTCTTCACTAAAGCGATCGCCTAATTGATAATACACTGCACCAATATGTTTACAAGGTACTGCTTTATCAGGACAAGAACATTTACCGTGAACATCACCTAAAGTAAAAGGAAATAATGAAAGTCCATTACTTGTAAACACTTCTTCTATATTTTGTGGCATTTCTCCCGCTAATAATTTAGCTGCAAAAATCGACTTTTGAGACATAGTTTCAATCACATAACCCCACTCTTCATCACTAAAAGCGTCAAGGGAAAGAGAAACTTTATAAGGTTCTGCTTCACTACCTTGCACCCTTGCTAAAACTTTTGCACCTTTAAACTCAATACTCAAAACATTGCCTTGTCTAGAATAATTTCTAGCCCTTTCCAGACGTTTTTTAAACCGATAAGAATCTAGTAAATCCAGCCATCGCTGTGACCACCATTCTCTACTTGCTTGTAAGGTATCATTAGTCATTCTTCATCCTCATCAATTATGGCGTTACGGTCAAGTAATAGTAAATTACGCAGTTGGTCTGTATCTAATTCAGTTAACCATTCTTCACCACCACCAACAACTTGTTCTGCTAATTGCTTTTTACTTTCAATCATCTCATGGATTTTTTCTTCTAAAGTTCCAGTACACACAAATTTATGAACTTGAACATTCTTCGTTTGTCCAATTCTAAATACTCTATCTGTGGCTTGATTTTCAACCGCAGGATTCCACCATCTATCAAAGTGAAATACATGATTTGCCCTAGTTAAATTCAAACCGACACCACCAGCTTTCAAGGAAAGAATCATAATTGGTGGTCCTTGAGGGTCATTTTGGAAACGGTCAATCATTTCCTCCCGTTGCTTTTTAGTGGTACTACCATATAAAAAGAATATTTCCCTACCTAGCTGTTTTTCTAAATAGGGTTTCAACAATTTCCCCCATTCCGCAAATTGGGTAAAAATTAAAGCGCGGTTTTCTTCGGCTAAAACTTCCTCTAACATTTCTTCTAGACGTTGTAATTTAGCAGAATGATGTTTTGCTAAACTTGATTCTTTCAAATATTGTGCAGGGTGATTACAAATTTGTTTCAATTTAACTAATAAACCTAAAATCATTCCTCTGCGCTGTAAACCTTCCGCTGATTCAATTTCCACTAAAGATTCATCTACCAACTGTTGATATAGTTGCCCTTGTTCGGCAGTCAGTCCGCAAAATACAGTCATTTCTTGCTTTTCTGGCAAGTCTTGAATAATTGATTTATCAGTTTTCAACCGACGCAAAATAAAAGGTTGCACCAATGAACGTAACTGCATCAAAGAAGCAGTATCACCATACTTTTCAATGGGCATAGCAAACCGTCTTTGGAAAAACTGTTTATTACCTAAATAACCAGGATTGAGAAAATCTAAAATAGACCATAATTCCTGCAATCTATTTTCTACCGGTGTTCCTGTTAAAGCAATTCTAAATGTAGTTTCTAATTGTCGTACTGCTTGAGATTGTTTTGCATCAGCATTTTTGATATTCTGAGCTTCATCTAAAACAATTATTTGCCAATTCATGGTTTTTAATAAGTTGATATCTCTTTGTACCAATGAATAGCTAGTAATTACTAAGTCGTATTTATTTACTGTAGCAGTAAAAGTTTTACCTTTGGGGCGTTTATCACCGTGATATTCTAAAACTTTGAGGGTGGGAGCAAATTTTTTGACTTCTCTTTCCCAATTTCCTAAAACCGAAGTAGGACAAACTAAAAGAGTGGGGTTTTCTAGTGCATCTTGTTCTTGGAGATGGAGTAGAAAAGCGATGAACTGAACAGTATTATGACAGATAATATTGTTAGCGACAAAATTATGATGTTCGCTAACTTCAAAGTCATAAACCCACCCTTCATAATCCACATCTTCTATACTCTTAATTTGACAATAATATACTTCTTGTTGTATTAATCTTTGTAGATAGTTCTGTGTTATCTTGAGTAATTCTATATCTAGATTACTGTAAGCATCTAGAGTTTGATTTGTCCATTTAGAAGGTTTTAATAGTTTGTATTGTTGTTGAGTTTCACCACTAACTATTCGGTTGATGCTACTCACAACTTGCTGTAAACTCTCCCTTGAAAATTGCTGTGAACCATTAATGTAAACAGTATTGTGCATTCCCAAATGACGTAATGGTAAACAAGTTGTTTTCACTAATTGCGATACCATGTCAGAAGCAGGAATACCTTCTACATTTGTATTGTTGATTTTTTGACAAATTCTATCTAATTTATCTTGTTTTTGCGAATTACCAAAACCGATTTCTTCCCAAAATCTGCGTGCAGAATTACCACCAATAACACCAGTATAATATTTTCTTAAAATCCGAGTACCATTAGTAGCACATTTTTGTTTCGATGATATCCTTAACCAAATTCCCAACCGTCTCAGTAGAGTAGAAATTTGTTGAATTAAAACAGGTGATGCCGTCGTAAATTCAATACTACTCATACTACAATCAACGGAAGACTCAGCATCAAAATAGTTTTGCAAAAATATTCTTGCACTATTCAAATCGGCTTGCATGATAAAATCTGGAATAGATTTTTCTGCGGATAATTTTCCCCAATTATATCCGTAAGACTCCAAGAATCTTCGATATGCTTGGCTGTCAATTCTCAAATAATAAACTTGACGATGTTGACAAATTGTTGGGGTATTAATTTTTAACTTATATTGTCTACCAATATCTTGAAATGTTTCTCGTAAATTTTCTAATAGCATTGGGTCTTTTTGGGTAATTGACACCCTACCCAAATTTTTATTTTCGTAACCCTCAGCAATTTGCCAAGCTAAAAACTTGACTAAATCATGATGTTGATATTTGTCTGCTTTTTGATTACCTATAATCCTGGCAGGTACACATACATAATCACCTACATTTAACTTATTATTCCAACCTTGATTAGTCAATAATTTATGCTGACGAGTGATAGTTATACTACTACCATCTTCTAAAGTAACTTTTCTTAATTTTTCCCTCACCTGTTGTCGATATAATTTGTTGATTGGTGCTTGAATAATTTTACCCGTTTTTTCATTGATAGAATTTACTAATAATTTTTGATTGGGTTCTGACCAAAAACCATCACCGTTAAAAACTGCATCTCCAGCATAATAATCCCAAATTTTTTCTGCTGTCACCAATTTACCATTGACATTTACTAATGTGTCTGGGGCTACACATTTACCTAATCCCATATCGTCCGCTAAACAAGCACCCAAACCCCAACGTTCCAGAAAAGCCAACCAAGCTGCACCACGTTCTTGATAAGGTCGTAATTGTCCACTAAAACTGCGAGGAGTTGGTAAAGGTTGAATTTCTTGATTATTAGTTAAAGCCCCAACTAATTCCTGTAATGCACCAGAAGCTTCAAAACTAACAACAGGCAATTTTTCAATGACTTGAGTATCTCCTGTACTAATTCTTAAAGCATCTTCTAATGATAAAGACATCTGTTCTTTGCGAGATGCAAAAAAGTTTTGGGCGGTTTTAATATCTTGGGGACGTAGTTCTACCCACTCACCATTAATTTCTACCAAAGGACTATTTAAAGCTACCAATTTATCAAACTCAGCTTTAGAAATTGTCTGTCCACCAATTGCTAATTGCCATTGGAAATTTAACAAACTTTGTAACCCCAAACGTCCTTGTTTTTGCTTGGGTGGTTCGGCGCTAATTTTCAATCCTAAGCGGTTAGCCCATCCTTCACGGTTGGCTAAACTTGGTGGTAAAATTACTCCTAAACCACTATCTTCTAACCTCCAAGCTACAGATTTAATAAACTCATAAGCTTGCATGGGGGTGAGGTGACAAAATTGCGGAGATTCAGTTTCTAAACTGGGTGCAATAATTGGATACAATCGAGAAGCTAAACCTAAACCCCGCAAAAATGTTTCCTGCGGTTGTGTAATTGTCCGATTTTGATAAGTTAACTTTTCAACTGGATAATTCCAAATAGTTTTGGCATCTATTAAAAATTCTGCATCATCTGCTGCTTGCAGAAAATAAGCTAATATCCAATCTGTTTTTTCTGACTCTGGAGGTAGCAATTGAAAACAGGTATGAAATGAAGCTTTTCCTGTTAATTGGTATTGTAATGGTAGAGTCCATGCTTTTATTGCTGCTTCTAATCTTTCCCATCCCATTGCATCAGCATTAATTATGTGAGATGCACCAGTTAAAGCCTGTAACCACTGTTGTACCGCAGGTGGTAAAGACATCATTAATCTATTTTCAAGAGGAGATTGAGAACCAACCATATCGCGAATTTGGGCATCTATAATACTGTTGAGAAATCCCCAAATTAATTCCTGTGGTTCTTCAGGTAAATCAACTGCAAAATTAACTTTAATATCTTCCCTATCTTGTTGATAAGTTCGACAAACTAAGGGCATTTTAGCAGCAAATTTTTCTAGCCGAGTTGCATCTACAGCACTGTCTAAAAGTACCTGCCATTTAGCAGTTACAAAACCATCTGATTCTTGGTGAATAGTTGGTAAAAATTTACCACGGGAAATTAAATCTAAACTCCAACGTGCCATTTGTACCCAAAAACGTAAATCTCCTCCCAAAAAGGCATCTTTACTATCAGTTGAACTCAATGGTAAAGCAGTGAAAAATTTAATTGCTGAATTGGGGTGAAGACAAAAACCTTCAATTTGCCAAGGTTGTAGATATTGTGTTGAATTGCTATCAATACCTAAACTGGCAGAATGTACTGGATAAATTACCGTGTCATTTTCTATAAAGTTAGTGTTTAATGCAATTATTTGTGATTCGGTAGGTAAGATTTTTTCTGGTTTAGTCGCATTTTTACGAAGTTTTGATTTACTAGCAGCAAGTGAAGATGTTTGAATTTGAATATTTGGAATATACTTATTAACGTCTAACTTCTTAGTTTCTAACCATTCATTTAACTCCATTGCTGTCATTGCTAAGGGATTTAGTGGGACTTCTGCTGAGGTAATTGATTCAAGGTTAATCTGGGAACTCCGCCAAGTTTCTCCCCAGACAAATAGACAAGAATTTTGATTTTTGTTCAACCAAATGCCGTGTAAAATTGCCATATTTCTCTGACGCTAATTGTTTGAATGAGCTAATATTTATTAGATGCTTAAAATTAGGTTATTTAGATATAATTTAGAAATTAAATCTGCCGCCTTCTTTCTGCCTTCTGCCTCCTGCCGCCTTCTTCCTGCCTCCTGTCTCCTAAATCTAGTCTGTGAAACTAATATATCTAACAGAAGCCGTCCATAGTGCATAAATGTTAGGATTGCCACAGAGAGAGAATAGCGTGCATAGAAGGAAAAAAAACTGAATGGCAGAAGTTGATAAGTCAATATCCTTTGATGGACGGGATATTCGGCTGAAGGTCGGACTGTTAGCCCCCCAAGCTGGTGGGTCGGTGTTGATAGAATCAGGGGATACAGCTGTTTTGGTGACAGCTACAAGGTCAGAAGCCAGAGAAGGCATTGATTTTCTTCCCCTCACGGTAGATTATGAAGAAAGACTGTATGCAGCTGGGAGAATACCTGGTGGGATCATGCGCCGAGAAGGTCGCCCACCAGAAAGAGCGATTCTTACCAGTCGGCTGATTGACCGTCCCTTACGTCCTCTATTTCCTTCATGGTTACGGGATGATTTGCAAGTAATTGCTTTCACCCTGTCAATGGATGAACAAGTACCGCCTGATGTACTGGCTGTAACAGGTGCTTCTATTGCTACTCTAATTGCCCAAATTCCCTTTAACGGACCAATGGCAGCAGTGCGAGTAGGTTTAGTGGGTGATGATTTCATTATTAACCCCACCTATGCAGAAATTGAAGCAGGAGACTTGGATCTCATTGTCGCCGGTTCACCAGATGGTGTGATCATGGTGGAAGCGGGAGCAAATCAGTTGCCAGAACGAGATATTATCGAGGCAATTGATTTTGGTTACGAAGCAGTGCGGGATTTAATTCAAGCGCAGCTGGATTTAGTGGAAGAACTCGGTCTAAAAATCGTGCAGGAAGCACCACCGGAAGTAGACCAAACACTAGAAAACTATATCCGCGATCGCGCAAATGCTGAAATTAAAAAAATCCTAGCGCAATTTGAGTTAACCAAAACTGAACGTGATGCGGCTTTAGATGTTGTCAAAGATGGGATCAAAGCTGAAATTGAAGCCCTACCCGAAGAAGACCCAATCCGAGTAGCTGCTACAGCCAATAGTAAGGCACTTGGTAATACCTTTAAGGATATCACCAAATACTTTATGCGCCGTCAAATCGTTGAAGATAACGTGCGCGTTGATGGTCGCAAACTAGATCAAGTCCGTCCTGTTTCCTGTCAAGTTGATGTTTTACCCAAGCGGGTACATGGTAGCGGTTTATTTAACCGGGGACTAACCCAGGTATTAAGCTGTTGCACTCTTGGTACTCCAGGAGATGCCCAAAACCTCAACGATGATTTACAAGTAGATCAACACAAGCGTTACCTGCATCACTATAATTTCCCCCCCTTCTCAGTCGGGGAAACCAAGCCGATGCGTGCGCCAGGAAGACGAGAAATTGGTCACGGGGCTTTAGCCGAAAGAGCAATTTTACCCGTACTACCCCCAAAAGAACAATTCCCCTACGTAATCCGCGTAGTCTCGGAAGTTCTTTCTTCCAACGGTTCTACCTCAATGGGTTCAGTCTGCGGTTCTACCCTCGCCCTCATGGATGCTGGTGTACCCATTCTCAAACCCGTCAGCGGTGCTGCAATGGGCTTGATTAAGGAAGGGGACGAAGTGCGCGTCCTCACCGATATTCAAGGCATTGAAGACTTTTTGGGTGACATGGACTTCAAGGTTGCAGGTACTGATACTGGGATCACAGCTTTACAAATGGATATGAAAATATCCGGTTTGTCTATAGACGTAATTAAACAAGCTATCGAGCAAGCTAAAGCTGCCCGGTTGCACATCCTGGACAAAATGCTCCAGACTATCGACACCCCCAGACTGGAAACCTCAGCCTTTGCCCCACGCCTGTTGACGATCAAGATTGATCCCGACATGATTGGTCTAGTCATTGGACCTGGAGGCAAGACTATTAAGGGTATCACTGAAGAAACTGGTGCGAAAATTGACATCGAAGACGATGGCACAGTCACCATTTCCGCTGTCGATGAAAGCAGGGCAAAAAGAGCTAGGAACATTGTCCAAGGCATGACTCGCAAGCTGCATGAAGGTGATGTTTACGTTGGTCGTGTGACACGGATTATACCAATTGGTGCGTTTGTGGAATTTCTGCCCGGTAAAGAAGGCATGATTCACATTTCTCAATTAGCTGACTATCGTGTTGGTAAAGTTGAAGATGAAGTAGCAGTCGGTGATGAAGTGATTGTCAAAGTGCGCGAAATTGACAATAAAGGTAGAATTAACCTGACACGCTTGGGTATACACCCAGATCAAGCAGCTGCGGCGCGGGAAGCTGCGGCGGTGAATCGTTAATAACGATTAAGGATTTTAGATTTTGGATTAGAGATAAATCCCAATTCTAAAATACGCGATGCCTTGCCAGTAGGCATCGCCGTCTGATTTTTTTAATTATTATCAATAGAGTTAGATAAGGGATTTCCAAAAAATAAAATCCCTCATCAATACTTTTTGGTTAAGATCCCCCCATCTGCGGCGACTCCCTTAACAAGGGGGTAAAAGATGGTTAAAGCGCCTTTAAAAAGGGGGTGGGGGAATATTCCTAGTTTTGAAACCTTAACCGAACAGTATTGATTTATTATCTAAATGACTTTTTTCAGAGTATTTATACTTATTGTCAAAATTGATGCTTGCTATAATAATTATACTTGAAAAAGCTTAATAGTTTGATTATATCGGTATGGGTTTATGACTGCTAAACCCATTACACATATAGGGTTTGGTAATTTTGTAAAAGTTCAAATCTCAGCTATCACACGTACACAGTATTTTTTGAACAAGGATAGTCTTTTTTATGTTTGATTCTTCACTCAACAATCAAGACCTTTCTGATTTATCAACAAGTATTTTTACTACCTACAATGGCACGGCTTACGGGCTTTCCAACGAAGTTTTAAACCCTTTTACTAATATTCAAAATACATCAGCAATATTTCCTGTAGGGAATGAGTTAATTCATTCCATAACAGATGATTCGTTAGAACAAAAAATCATCTCTGCGGATTATTTAATCAGAGAAAAGTTTAGTAACTTGATCAATAATCCTGATGCTCATGAATTGTTAAGTATTCCCTATGGAGTAGGTGAACAAATAAATTTAGCCACTTCTTTATTACAAACTCAAATTAATGAAGGTTTTAAAAATGTAGAAGTTAGTATTATAAATTCAGAAATATTAGGTAATGCTCATGGAGCTTATGCAGAATCGTTGAATACTATCTTTTTAGCAGATGAGTTTGTTAAAAATAACTCAACTGAAATAATTGCTGAAGTATTAACAGAAGAATTTGGACATTTTATTGATGCTCAAATTAATGAAATAGATAGTCCAGGAGATGAAGGTAGGATTTTTGCCAAGTTAGTATTTAATCAACCTTTCATACCAGAAGAATTAAATAGCTTAAAAGCAGAAGATGATCATGCAGTTATTTACTATAATAATCAATTCATCAACATTGAAAAATCCGAAGTTGAAATAATTAACAACATAGGAGAAACCTTAGTCATCAATGAAGATACGACTTTAGTTTTTCAATGGACACAACGAGAAGCAAAATATAATAATGAAGTAGGAATCATAGTATTTGATAATCCCGAAGGCAAAATAGATGGAATATCACCCCAAGCAGCAGGTTATTTCCAGAAAGTATTAACTTCAGAGAAAAGCGAAGTTATTTTTGCTAAAGGAAATAGTGTCGGTAACTGGAAACAAGTAGATTTAAAAGCTGGAGATTATGTTGGTTTTTATTTAATTCAAAATGCCAGTACATCAGAGTATTTAAACAATCCCAATTCTATCACTGTTTTCTCATCCATTACAGCCGCAAATACAGATAAATTTGATCATGTTATTAGCACAAATCTCGGTAAAGGAGTTTATCGTTTTAATTGGGAAGATTTAACAGGAGGTGGAGATAAAGATTTTAATGATGTAGTTTTCAATGTTTTTGAGAAAGGCTTTAATGCTGGAGGAAATAATACTCAAACAGTGTCATTAAGCGTTGAATTTTTATCTAATGAAGCAGCTTATAAAAATGAAATAGGTTTTTATTATGTTGATGATATCAATGGTAAGATTAACGGTATTTCTCCAACTGATGTTAATTATGCCAGAGAAGTATTCAAACAAGATAATTATCAAGTAATATTTGG
>RDYJ01000035.1 GCA_004293145.1 Nostocales cyanobacterium
AAATACTGGAAAGAACTTTTATATCAGGATATTCCCCGTTATTGCGGTACAATTGAATCATTACCACCTAACCAAGCTCATGGATGGATTATAGATGATACTGGAAATCGTGTCTTCTTCCTACAAAAAGAATTACCAAAATTTTTGCGTAAAGAAAAGCAAAGGGTGAGTTTTATTTTACAAGAAAGTTATGATAAAAAAAGAGATAGAAAATCAGTTAAAGCCGCCGATTTTCAGATACAAAAACAATAATTTATGGAAGGGAATATGTGAGAAATTTTTGTCAAGATAATGAAAGATGAAACTACTTAGGTTAGATAGATCCCAACTTGGAAACGCTATTTTTAACTTGAAGCACTGGTATAAAACCTTAAAGCAAACCGCCAAAACCAAGTAGAAACAAAAAATAACACCACCGCTAAAAATACTGCACCTATTAACCAACTTAACCGACTCTCACCTAACATAGCTTGAGCGGGAACTGTAGTTAAAAATGCAACTGGAACTACAAAGGTAAAGAAAACTCGATAAGCTGCGGGATAAGCTACAATTGGATATCTACCAGCTTCTAATAAACCTCTTAATACTTCAGTGACGTTGTATATTTTCACAAACCATATACTGGTAGAACCTAGCATAAACCATAGGCTGTAAAGAATTACTAAACCGCAACCTAAAGGAAATATACTCAGTAAATAATTATCTATTCCTAAACCCAGGCGTTTACCTGCATAACCAATGATGATACAACCAAATATTAAATCCGGTAATCCCCACGGTGATAGGGTATGAGTTGAAAGCCAAAATTGACTGCGGATGGGTTTTAATAATACAAAGTCTAATGTACCTTCTTGCACATGACGAACAATGCGGTTTAAGTTGGGAGCGAGAAATGTAGCTGAAAAACCTTGCAGGAGGGTGAAAATTCCTAAAACTATTAAAGCTGCATCCCAAGACCAACCGGGAAAGGTGTAACCTGTGCGATAAAATAAGAATAAGCTAAAAATACTACCCGCAAGATTGCCTAAGCTGCTCAAGGTAGCTATGATGAAGTTGAGACGATATTCCATCTCTGCGGAAATGGCTGCGCTCCAAAAAAGTCTGATTACTTTTAGGTATCTTTGCATTTTTTTGTTTAACTTATTACCCACTGCATTTAAGATAACTTTATCTCAACTTCATACTGTTTTTTAATTTCACGGATTGCATAAGGTTAAGATGTTGGATGCAACTTCTCTGTTATGTCTGATTTTATGCAGGTTGTTTGATGGCAATTTTGCATTTAATCTCAGAAAATAGGGTCAATAAAGGTTAAAATCTCTTTCTTAGGAACTATAGAAGCTATTATGGCTAAACTGTCTAACGAATTACAACGCTATTTTTTTGAAGAAGAACGTCATGAAAAAGTAACTTTGGCAGATATTTTGTTACTAGCTGGGGAAAGAATTTTTGGCTTTTTACTGGTTATTCTATCTTTACCTTCTGCTTTACCAGTTCCTGCACCTGGTTATTCAACGCCTTTTGGTGTGCTAATTTTTCTCTTAGCGATACAGTTAATAGCAGGTGCAAAAACTCCTTGGCTACCTCAAAAAATGCTGAATCATCCGCTCCAACTCTCTACAGTTCAGGGTTTTCTCAAAGCAGGATTACCTTGGTTGCGAAGAATTGAAGCGATCGCTCGTCCTCGTTTATCGTATATTTGTACCACATTACCCGGTAGAATCACCATTGGCAGCGCGATCGCGCTCATGGCAATTTCTATGATGATTCCCATCCCAGGTACTAATACTTTACCAGCAATGGGCATTTTTGTTACTGCTTTTGGCTTGTCAGAAGATGATGGTGCTATTAGTTTAGGTGGTTTAGTTCTGTGTCTGATGGGAGGAATTTTAACTACATCCATTTTATTAGCTTTGGTCTGGGGTGGTTCTAGTTTATTGGATGTGATCAAAGCTTGGTTAGGACGGTAGGGACTGGAAGGGACTGGGGACAAATCAAGTCAAAAGTCAAAAACTCTTTTCCCTGTTCCCTGTTAAGAGTTCCCTTATTTCCCAATTACCAATTACCCATTACCCATTACCAAATTTAACCAAAAACTGGTAGCTTCAAACAAGGAAAATATTTTTGCGGAAGTTACGACTTGAAAACACGTTCTAATTATTGGTTACTTTTACCCTATATCCGCACCCAGTGGGAAACCATCGCTAAGGGATTTGTCGGTATTCTAGGATATGTGCTGGCTACGTTAACACTGATTAACCTAGCCGGTAAATTGGCAGTTCCCTTTGGACAGGGTAATGTGGTAGCGATCGCTCAATTAACAGGAATTTGTGCTTTAGTATTTCTTGCCCGGGGATTTTTCCAATCTGTACAAGATTTATACATGGCACGCGCAGCTTTAAGGATTGCTTTTCATCTCCGTCAACGGGTTTATGCACACTTGCAAAAACTCAATCTCAGCTATTTTGAAACCGCCAAAGCAGGGGATTTATCTTATCGTCTCACAGAAGATGTTGACAGAGTTGGGGAAGTTGTCAATAAGGTTTTTCATGATTTTGTTCCCTGCGTTTTGCAGTTGGTAGCAATTCCCATTTACATGATTTACTTAAATTGGCAACTCACGCTGGCTACAGTGATTGTAGCACCAATTATGGGAATTTTAATTGGTTGGTTTGGGGAACGTTTACGCCAATATTCTCTCAAAAGTCAAAATCGCATTTCCGATTTATCAGCTATCTTAACAGAAGTTTTTAGCGGTATTCGTTTAATCCAAGCTTTTGCAGCGGAAAAATACGAAATTGCTAGATTTAGTCATGAAGCTGAACGCAGTTTGCGAGCTAAATATTCAGCAGAAAAATTAAAAGCAATTCAAATTCCTATCGTGGGATTTTTAGAAGCTTTAAGTGCTTTATCTTTACTGATGGTGGGAACGTGGCAAATTTCTCAAAACAATTTAACAGTAGGAGCTTTTTTCAGTTATTTAGCAGCAGCAGCTTTGTTAATTGATCCTATCGGTCATACTACCAATAACTATAATGAATTTAAACAAGGTGAGGCTTCTGTTGACAGAGTATTTGAGTTGTTAGCTATTCAACCTACTGTGTTAGAAAACCCAATTGCAATTACTCTTCCGTATGTAAATGGCAAAGTTGAATATCGTCATGTAAATTTTGCTTATAAACCCGGTGAATTGGTATTAAATAATATTAGTTTATTAGTAATGCCAGGACAAGCGATCGCTCTAGTTGGTGCTTCTGGTGCTGGTAAAACTACTTTTGTGAATCTGTTACCTCGATTTTATGATCCTGAAACTGGGGATATTTTCATAGATGATGTAAATATTCGAGATGTAACATTAAATAGTTTAAGAAAAAAAATTGGTATAGTTCCCCAAGAAACAATTATGTTTTCGGGAACTATTGCTCAAAACATCGCTTTTGGACAAGATACTTTTGATATTAAGGCAGTTGAAGAAGCAGCGAAAATTGCTAATGCTCATCAATTTATTCAGCAACTACCAGCAGGTTATCAGACTTGGGTCGGTGAGCGTGGTGTGAATTTATCAGGAGGACAAAGACAAAGAATTGCAATTGCTCGTGCTGTACTATTAAACCCACAAATTTTAATACTTGATGAAGCAACGTCTGCCTTAGATTCTGAGTCAGAAGCTCTAGTACAAGAGGCTTTAGAAAGATTAATGGTAAATCGCACAGTCTTAATTATTGCCCATAGATTATCGACAGTGAGAAAATGCGATCGCATCTTGGTTTTGGAGAAAGGGCAAATTGTCGAGTCAGGAAATCATGAAGAATTGCTAGTTTTAGAAGGAAGATATGCGCGGTTTTATGCACAACAATTTAATTAAAATACAATGAATGGGATGCTGTATTAATCACCAGCTTGGAAAATCTGTTGAGCAGTCAAATTCAATTCTAGCAAAATTTGTTCAACCATAGCCATAACTTGTCTGGTGTACTAGAGCAGTATTTGGGGAACACTAAGAAAGTGTCAATAAACTTAAGCTCTGGATTTAATCATGAAGTCCACAAATTCTTCACTGCATCAGCCCCCTCATGAATGTATTCTGCGCGACTTTGTGGTCGTTAATCTAGATGTCTCCCTGCTGGAAGCTTTACAAATAATGAATTCAGCCGGGAATACTGTTGCAAATCCCCTTGGGTCTACTTGCATTTTGGTGTTAGATAACCAGCAACTTGTAGGTTTATTAACAGAACGAGATTTAGTCAGACTAGCCGCACAACAGCGCAATTTAAGAGACACTAAAGTTTGTGAAGTGATGACATGGAAGTTGATTACCTGTCGAGAATGGGAAGCGCGAGAACCGATGAAACTAATCCAATTGCTACAACAACATCGGATTCGTCATTTACCAGTTCTCAACGAGCAGGATCAACTGGTGGGTTTAGTTACACCTTCCAGCATTCGTAGTGTGTTACAACCACTAGATTTACTCAAGTGTCGCCATGTCAGAGAGGTAATGGCAAAAAATGTTATTCATGCACCTCCTACAGCAACGGTGATGGAATTAGCGCAACTAATGAACTCTCATCATGTTAGTTGTGTAGTAATTGGTGATGAAGTTCAACCTGGAAAAATCCTACCCCTGGGTATTGTCACAGAAAGGGATATTGTTCAATTCCAAACTCTGGAGATGAACTTGAGCAAATTCCCAGCCCAACAACTAATGAGTTCCCCTCTGCTTTTAGTCAATCCTGATGATTCACTCTGGGAAACTCATCAAGCAATGCAGCAGCGGAATATGCGGCGATTTGTTGTTGCTGACAAGGAAGGTCATTTAGTAGGAATTTTGACCCAGACCAACATTTTCCAAGCTGTAGATGTCAAAGAACTGCACAAAATTATTGTCATATTACAAGAACAGGTAGAGAAGCTAGAGAATGAAAAACTAGATTTGCTCAAACGCCTCAATTGTGATCTTCAAGAACAAGTTAGCGATCGCAATACTCAGCTACAAGTCCATAGTCAACGCCATCAACTTTTAGCCGCAGAAAAACAAGTCAGGTTTCAAGCCCAGTTGTTGGCACAAGTAAGCGATGCTGTGGTAGCCATTGATATTGCCCACCGTGTTATTCATTGGAATACCGCAGCGGAAAAACAGTATGGCATTAAAGCACAAGAAGCACTAGGTAAGCCATTAAATCAGTGTTACGAATATATTTGGATCAAACCCGAAGATGAAGCAAACTGCAATGAAGCCCTGTCCACGGTAGGCTTTTGGCAAGGAGAAAATATTCATCGTCAACTTAATGGGAACAAAATATTGGTCGAGTCATCAGTGAGCATCCTCAAAGATGAGCAGGGCAATAATATGGGCATACTGGCACTAATTCGAGATATTAGCGAAAGAGTGCGGCTGGAAATTGAACGCCAACACGCTGAACAGGAGCTAAAGTTAAAAAATTTGGCACTAGAAGAAGCAAAACAGCAAGCAGAAACAGCTAACCAAGCTAAAAGCGAATTTCTAGCTAATATGAGTCACGAAATTCGCACCCCCATGAATGCCATTTTGGGTTTTGCAGATTTATTGCAATCCCAGGTGACAAAACCTCACATAGTCTCTTATATCCAAGCTATTATCTCCAGTGGTAAAACTCTACTGGCACTAATTAATGATATTCTTGACTTGTCTAAAATTGAAGCAGGTAAGCTAGAACTTTACTATGAACCTGTCGATTTACGAGGACTAATCAGAGAAATATTCCAAATATTTAACCCCAGAGCAACCGCTCAAAATTTAATCCTGAGATCAATTATTGAGGATACAGTACCTCAATCTATTTACATTGATGAAGTTCGGTTGCGCCAAATCCTCTTTAATGTTGTTGGCAATGCTTTAAAATTCACAGATAAAGGATATATTCAAATATCTATTCGCGCACATCCCTATTCTACAAATGAAGAGGAAAAAATCTGGCTAGAAATTGCTGTTGAAGATACAGGTATTGGCATTGATCGCAAGCAGCAACAAAGCATTTTTGAAGCATTTTTCCAAAGTTCAGGACAAAGCAATCGTAAATATGGTGGTACAGGTTTAGGACTGGCAATTACTAAGCGATTAATGAATATGATGGGTGGAATCATCACACTCCAAAGTGAATTGGCAAAAGGTAGTATTTTTACTTTTGTTTTTCCAGCTGTTTCACCTGCAACTGGGTTAATGGAAATAGTTCCAGAATTATCACAAGATGATGGCTTAAACCAGTTTGCCCCTAGCACAATTTTAGTTGCAGATGATGTGGCATCAAATCGGGAATTAATCAAGTCATATTTTCAACAAACTCCTCACCGGATTTTGCTTGTACAAGATGGACAACAAGCGATTAATTTGGCTCAATTACACAATCCTGATTTGATTTTACTGGATCTGAGAATGCCGAGAATAGATGGAAAAGAAGCAGCACAACATCTTAAACAGGATGAAAAAACCAAAAATATTCCTATTGTTATGCTCACCGCTTCATCTCAAGCTCAAGAGCAAGAAGAACTGAAACAAATCTGTCAGGGATTTTTATCTAAACCTATTAGCTGTATTCAACTTGTTCAAGAACTTAAAAAACATTTACCATTAATGATTGATGTTGAAACTCTAAATCAAATAGATAGATATAAAACTAATACTCAAGCACCACAATCATTAACTATGCCAATTAATTTATCCGAATTATTAATCAAGTTGCAGCAGGAAGAGGAAATGATCTGGAATAACTTACGCAAAACGCTAACAATGCGGGCTTTAAAGAAGTTTATTCAACGTCTAAATACATGGGGACAAGAGCATCAGTGTCAGCTATTGATAGATTATGCTAATTCTCTACAAACTAAGTTGGATGCTTTTGATATGGAACAACTACCTTTGATAATTGAGCAGTTTCCATCTGTGCGACAAGCAATAGAAGCTCTCATATAAATTCATAATTCGTAATTCATAATTTCAGAAGTGAAGGTTTTATTGATTCTGTATTCTCAATCCTGATAATTTAAGAATTATTAGCAATTACTCGGTTGCGACCTTGATTTTTTGCTTGATAAAGTGCCTGATCTGCTCGTTGAATGATAGCATCAATGCTCTGATCTGCAAAATTATAACTAGCTACACCAATACTGACTGTAATTGCTATTTGTTTATCTTCAAAAATAAGATGTTGATTATTAATATTTTCTCGAATCCGTTCGGCTACTATTACGCCTTCCTCTAGATCTGTTTCTGATAGTAATACGACAAATTCTTCACCTCCAAATCTACCAAAACAATCTACTTGACGCAAATGATTAAGCACTATTTTAGTCATGAATATAATTGCTTCATCTCCTATATTATGTCCATAGCTATCGTTAACTTTCTTAAAATGGTCAATATCTATTAAGAGGACAGTAAAGGAAAAGTTATATCGCTGACTCCGCTTGATTTCTTGCTCTGCTGTCATTAAAAGATAACGACGATTCCAAATTCCAGTTAATGTATCAGTGTTGGCTAATCTTTCCAGTTCCTCAACTAATGCCACTTGTTCTTGCAATAATTTTTTCAGTTTCTGTCTTGAATATTTTAACTCTAAGTGCATTCTGACACGAGCCAGAAGTTCCGCAGCATGAAATGGTTTGGTGACGTAATCAACTGCTCCTTTTTCAAAGGCTTTCAGTAAATGTTCTTGCTCTTGACTAGCAGAAACAAAAATAATGGGAATATCTGCTAGTTCTGGATTAGATTGGATTTTTTCACAGACCTCTAAACCATTGATTTCTGGCATCATTAAGTCCAGCAAAATTAAATCTGGTCGAGCAGACTGGACACGTTCTAAAGCTTGATAGCCATTAGAAACTAAAGTAATTTCATAGCCTACTTTATCTAAAATATTGGCAACGACTTGCAGATTTAGTTTCACATCATCAACAACTAAAATTAAGCAATCTTCAGGGTTAAATAGTGTCATATAGCGATCCTAAATCATTTATAAAAAATCTTTTCACCGATTTCTACTTTCACAAGTAAGTTTAGTAATCAAATAGTTATATCATGTCTGGTTGTCCGCGTCAGGATCTTTGTAGAGATACACTTATCATATCTACTAAGGTTGGTAATAACTAATTGGTGATTGGTAATTATGAATAATCTGAACTTCTTCTCTGATTATCTTGTGGCGAGTTTCCATCTAGCTGTACCTCTCACCTATGCTGCCTTGGGAGGATTATATTCTGAACGGTCGGGAGTATTAAATATTGCTTTAGAAGGAATGTTGCTCTCTGGTGCTTTTACTGCTGCTGTGACAAGTTTTTATTCTGGCAATCCTTGGCTGGGGATATTAGCTACCTTGATTGTTGGGGGGTTGGTGGGACTACTGCACGCTTTTTTATGTGTAAGTTTGCGCGTTGATCAGTTAGTTTCTGGTTTAGCGATTAATCTTGTCGCATCGGGAATGACATCATTTTTGGCGCGGTTAGTATTTTCAGGTAATAGTACACAAAGATTGCCTGAAGTTAAACCTATTATTATTCCCGGTTTAATGAATATTCCCCTGATTGGCAATCTCTTGTTTCAGCAAGATATGTTATTTTATTTGCTATTTTTACTAATTGCCTTAACTACTTATGTATTGTTTAACACCAGCTTTGGTTTAACCTTGCGAGCTGTAGGAGAATATGCCCAAGCTGCGGATTCGGCAGGAGTATCAGTAGAATGGGTACGTTACTTAGCTGTAATTATTAGTGGCTGCCTTGCGAGTTTAGGGGGGGCATATCTCAGCTTAGTACAGGTAAGATTTTTTGCGGAGGGGATGAGTGCTGGTAAAGGATTTATTGCCATTGCAGCTTTAATATTTGGTAGGTGGCATCCACAAGGTACTGCTTTAGCTTGTTTGTTATTTGGGGCGACGGAAGCTTTGCAACTGAGAATACAAGCCTTGGGCGCAAATATTCCCTATCAATTTTTGTTAATGCTACCTTATGCGATCGCTATTGTGGCATTAGTAAGTCAGAAAGCAGGAGTTAGAAAACTGGGGACTGGGGATTAGGGACTGGGGATTGGGGCAGAAAATTTTTTACCTATTCCCTATTCTCTGTCACCTATCACCTAATTCTTGTATCCCTAGCTACTAAGCCAACTACATGGACAGTAGTCAATAGTACACCAGTACCTGCCAATCATAGATTAATATCGATACACTACAGCCGTTAACTTTTTCAACATAAACACCCCTTTCCTAGATATAATTTCCTATAAGTTGAAAAAAAGCTTAAGATTAGCGTAACAATTACACTAAGATAAATATTACGCTTCTATTAAACTGACTGGCTGATACCCAAATTAGGAGGATTATATATGGCGCTTGTACCAATGCGGTTGCTTTTGGATCACGCTGCTGAAAACGGTTACGGCATCCCCGCTTTTAACGTTAACAACTTAGAACAAATTCAAGCAATTATGAAAGCGGCGGCTGACACAGATAGCCCCGTAATTTTACAAGCTTCTCGCGGCGCTCGTAACTATGCCGGTGAAAACTTCCTGCGCCACCTGATTTTGGCAGCGGTAGAAACCTATCCTCAGATTCCCATTGTCATGCACCAAGATCATGGTAATGCGCCTTCTACCTGCTATTCAGCTATTAAGAACAACTTCACCAGTGTGATGATGGATGGTTCTTTAGAAGCTGACGCTAAAACCCCTGCCAGCTTTGAATATAACGTTAAAGTTACCAGCGAAGTTGTCAACGTTGCTCACTCTTTGGGTGTCAGCGTTGAAGGTGAACTCGGTTGTCTCGGTTCTTTAGAAACCGGTGCTGGTGAAGCTGAAGATGGTCACGGTTTTGAAGGTACTCTTGACCATTCTCAACTGTTAACCGACCCCGATGAAGCTGTTAACTTCGTAGAAGCAACCCAAGTAGATGCGTTGGCTGTTGCTATCGGTACTAGCCACGGTGCTTACAAATTTACCCGTAAGCCTACTGGTGAAATTTTGGCTATTAGCCGCATTGAAGAAATTCACCGTCGTCTACCTAACACCCACTTGGTAATGCACGGTTCTTCTTCTGTACCCGAAGATTTGATTGCACTGATTAACCAATTTGGTGGTGCTATTCCTGAAACCTACGGTGTACCTGTAGAAGAAATTCAAAAAGGTATTAAGAGTGGTGTTCGTAAGGTAAACATCGACACCGACAACCGTTTGGCTATTACTGCGGCTGTACGTGAAGCTTTGGCTGCTAATCCCAAGGAATTTGATCCTCGTCACTTCCTCAAGCCTTCTATTAAGTATATGCAAAAAGTTTGTGCTGACCGTTATGAACAGTTTGGTACTGCTGGTAACGCAAGCAAGATTAAGCAAGTTTCTTTAGAAGATTTTGCTGCTAAGTATGCTAAAGGTGAATTGGTAATGAGAGCAGCGGCTAAAGTTTAATCTTTCTCAGCCGTAAATTAGGGTATAGCTAGGCTATACCTCTAGATAAATAAACCGGGGGCATTTATGTTTCCCGGTTTTTTGTTTTTATGTTTTATTTTGTCTGATAGCGTAGCGTGGCGTAGCCATATCAGGATTTCCAGGATTTAAGGATTTACAGGATGTAGATTTTAACCCACATTCCGCACCCTTAAAAGTAACAATCGGTTTTTACAGAAGTGAATTAATGAAAAAAGTGTAAAAAAATACATTTATTTCTAGAAAACAAGTTTTAGATAGGAGAATTGATTCAGATGCATTCTCAACAAAGAGCAATAAAGAATGAAGGTAATTTTCGGAAAAATCAATAATAGAATTTTATTCTTAAAACATAAATGCCTAAGCATAACTTATATCCCACATTCCGCACCCTAAACTGTCACACAACGAAAATTGGTCATTTGGAGATTTGAGATTGGCGAACTGCTTGCAGCAGCGCTTCGCTATCGCTATCTAATATTTATACATTTTGTATAAATTTGAACTTTAAACTTGTTCAAAAATCCGAAATAACCGATTGTGACACTGGGGGGTGCGGAATATGGGTTGTAGAACTTCCCAATCTTCTAAACCAACAGGTTCTGTAGGTTCTTCATAAGAGTATGGCTGTGTATTTTGCAATGGGTGAAGAAGACATCTGGTGAAAAAGAATGTAGAGACGTTCCATAGAAAGTCTCTACAAGGATTATAGACAACGCATATTTAAATTCGGTCGATGTCTATGATAAATTCCCAATTTCTTCAAGAAGTCGGGGAAGATGAGTGTCTAAAAAACTCGATGCTGCAAGGATGGCATTTGCCGACGCACTTGTTCTAATCTAGTGGGTTTAATTTCAGCGATCGCAATTCCCGGTTTTTCCCCAGCATCGGCTAAAATTGTCCCCCAAGGATCAATAATCATAGCGTGACCGTGGGTTTGACGACGGGCATAGTTAGTACCAGTTTGTGCGGGCGCAATCACGTAACAGGTATTTTCTACTGCCCTAGCTTGTAGTAATACTTGCCAGTGATCTTTACCTGTAAAAGCAGTGAAAGCAGCAGGAACAAAGATGACATCGGCTCCCTTATCTGCTAAATGGCGATACAGTTCCGGGAAGCGGACATCATAACAAATAGAAAGTCCGATATTACCTAATTTTTCCGAGAAATGGACTGGAGGTAAGACTTTGCCAGCCATGACGGTGCTAGATTCTTGATAGGTGTTACCATCAGGGACATTCACATCGAATAGATGTACTTTATGGTATCGAGCGAGTTCTTGACCATTAAAGTCTATTAATAAAGCAGTATTGTAGACTTTGCCTGTGTTATCTACAGGCACAGGGAAGCCGCCGCCAAGGATGGTAATTTGGTAGCGTTGCGCCATTTTAATCAGAAATGTTTCTGTTTCTTTAGCGATGATATCTGCTTGGGTGAGTTTATCTTTTTCCTCTCCCATAAAGGAGAAATTTTCTGGCAAACCCACCAACTCTGCACCCTGACGCACAGCCAGATCAATAAATTCTTCTGCCTGTGTCAAGTTTTTCTGTAGATCAGGCACACTGGTCATTTGAATAGCGGCGGCTAAATAAGACTTCATAGATTCAACAACAAACAGTGGATGACGGGATAGATTCTCAAATATATCGTTACTTCCAGATTGGTGGAGGCCATTCAGAATTGCGTAAATTACGCTTTTCTGAAAAATACTTACTCAGCTATCCCTAGCGTCTTATCTTAATATTCTTGTTGGTGCTAGAAAACAATTTACAGCTATTTTCAGGTTTTACTTGAGTTTTAAAAGTTGTTTTAAGGCCATTGGCAGATTTTTAGCAGCTTCCAACCCTTCCACATCATCCCAGTTAGTATTTTTATCCCAGCGGATATCACCAAACAATTCATCACTGAAGTTAGCACCAATCAGGTATGCACCGCTGAGGTTAGCACCCTTCAAATTGGCACCACTCAGGTCTACTCGGCTCAAGTCCGTATCTTGGAGATTAGCATTACTCAAGTCTGCACCTCTAAGATCAGTACGAATCAAGTTAGCACCACTGAGATTAGCATTACGCAGGTCTGCTTGGATGAGTTTAGCAGCGATCAAGTAGGCATTGCTAAGGTTGGTTTGGAGTAAATAGGTACGGCTAAGTTCTGCACGGCTGAGGTCTGCTTGACTTAAATCTGCGCCGCTGAGGTCTGCTTGGAAGAGGTAAGTACCTCTCAGGTGAGCAGCACTGAGAAATTGCCCAACTATACCTTTAAAACTTTCTCCCTCTAAGCAATTACAGTAGTTGATCATCCGCAGCAAGTCTGCTCTTAAATTATCTCCTTCGGTTTGGCCAGATGGATAAAAAATTATGTATTCTTTCAAGACATCATGTTCTTGAGCATATCGCTGTAATTCCAACAGCAAAATCATGATATTTAATCCAGCGTAAATATCTACTTGACGCTGACCTAAATTTTCCATCTGGCAATTTTGCCCGTCATTTTGCAATTGTCTCAGCTTGGCTTGAGCTAAGGTCTCTGCTGCTGTATCAATGAATTTTCCTTGACACCAGTTTTTATAAAAATCATCTAAAACCTTAAACAGATTAATCCAATATAAATCAGGAATTTGTGTAAGTAACCCAATTACATATTCAATAATTCCTGGGGTGATTTTACCAAAACCTAGTAAATCATAAATTTGTCGATTCATTTGCTGAATTTCGTCATCATTATTAAATCTTGACCACTCTTGTAGATATTTTGTTAATGTTTCAGCAAATATGAATTCCCGCAAATTCTGGTGAAAAAATTCGATTTTATCAGCTTGTTTTTTAGCAGGAAGAAAGCACAACTTATTCAAAGTTGCTTGTATATCTATTTGTTGCGCTGGCAACCGTGATGTGATCATCGATATTGAGCCAAATATACCACCACTTTGAACAATGATACCAGCAGTTTTTGTGAGAATATTTTTTAAATCTGATTGATAATTTTCATTTTTTTGATGATCAACATTACTCTTATCTGAATCTAGTTGAATTTTGGTTATTAACCAATTGACAAATGCTTGAAAAATTACAACTTTGCCAGTTCTTTTATTGGCTTGTTCTAATTTCTCTACTACCAAGGCTTCATCTCGATAGATTAATGCTAAAAAATGTAGAAATAGCGGTTCAAAAGCTAATTTATTGATTACAGATGGACATTTTTTATTCAATAGAAATTGCTCTAAATCAGTTTTTCTATTGTGGTTTACTGGCAATAATTCCCATTTTTTTAACCATTTTTCTTGGAGTTGTCTATCCATTTCTAGGATTTCTACTCGTTCTAAATTATGGGGTAAGTTCTGAATATATTGTAAAGCATCTTTTCTACCAGTAATTAAAATGCGATGCCCCATTTCTGGCTGATTTTTACATTTTTGCTGAAATTTAGCAACTTCTTGAATAAATGCCTCTAAATCAATATTTAAATCATCAAAACCATCCAAAATAAAGAGAAATTTTGTATTTTGATTATGCAACAAGTTGTCATTGTTTGACATCAAACTCAATTTCAGTTCGAGAATCAATGTATCTTCTAAGGAAGAAGTTGAAGGATCAATATCTTTTAAACGAATTAAAATTGGTGTCCACAGAGGATGTAAATGTTGCCGCACCCAATCTGCAAACATGGCACAAAATACGCTTTTACCTCTGCCTGGTTCACCTTGAATCAACATCACTTGTTCTGATTTCTGATGATTGAGAAGAACTCCTTTTGCCCATGTTTCTAGATCTAAAGAATTGACTTTTTTATCTATAGGTTGGGCTTTGAGAGGGATATAAATATCTTTCCAAAAGTAGCTTTGATCGAAAAAATCGGTTAATGGCTGAGTGGCGATATATGCTTTTAAATATTCATCAATTCCTTGAATTATGGGCTGTTGCTGCTGCCATTCTTTACAGGTATTATCAATTAAATTTTGGATGTTTTCACCCACCTTCATCCAAGTATGAATTATGTAGCGGTGAGTATTAGCAGCAATTCTTCTAGTCAAAAGATTAACTAAAAATTTGGTGATATTTGGGGCTACTAATCGAGCTAATAATATTTGATTAAATGCTGCTGCTAACTCTGATTCATGAAAACAATAAATTGTATTTTTAGCAGTTTCATAATCTAATTCAATACTCTGAATATTTTGGAGTTTTTGACTGATTTCTTCAATATTATCTAGATTTGCATCCCAGTTGATGGATGGGTACAAAGACAAAATTTCTTTAATACTTTGTAAGTAAGCTGTTTGACTAACTATAAATACACAGTCTTCTAGGGTAGGACATTCTTGATTTATGTCAGCATATAACTGCAACAAATTAACACCAAGAGATACAAAAGATAATTCTTTCTCTATGATTGCTGCTAATGGCAAACATAGCACATCTAATAATGAAGATGAATGTTGTAATACAGGCTTGAGGACTTCTAAACTAACATTTTGTTCGTGAATAGTTTGGGTTGCTGCTAAAACTGAGTTACCTATATCTATGGTTGTATTCACATCAGCTTCTACTGAAAACGATTGCTGGAACTGCTGCCAAATTTGTGATAATGTTTTTTTCATTAGTTTAACCGGGTCGAATTACGGAATGTTATGCAGCCTAGCGTAACATTTGCGACTTATAAATGGTGCAAATAAGACAATTAGTAAAGAAAATTAATATTATTTTTATGTAACTTTGCAGTTCTCTATATAACAAAAAAGATTATCACCTCACTGATATAATACGGAGAAAACAAATAAATTATTTCCTGTATTTATACTAAGATATCAATCAGGATATGATAGTTTAATAATTTAATAATTTTGCTGTCGGTTAATCCAAATACCCCTCAAACCTGCTTTCCTAGCACCATGATAGTCCTCTGTAATACTATCGCCAATATGCCATGCTTCCTCTGGTGAACAGTTATGACTTTGCAAAGCAATGTTAAAAATTTGCGGATCTGGTTTAGCTGTACGGACTTGGGTAGAAATGGTAATGGATTTAAAATACTCTCTGAGTCCTAAGCTTTGTAATACTGAGTATAGACGAGAATCAAAATTAGACAAAACACCTAATTCAACTCCTAACCGTCGCCAGTTTACCAAAGCTAAAGGAACATCGGGATAGACAAACCAAGGTTCAGCCGTACCAAAGTGAATATAAAGTTCGCTAAAAAAAGCTGAAAAATCGGCAAATTCCTGGAGTACACCAGCGCCTTCAAAGGTGTTGAGGGCGATGATCCGCCACCAGTCAAACTCTCGTTGGGGAATATCTTTAATATCTGGATCAAGAAATATCGGTGGTTGTGCTGCTTTGAAGCTTTTAAAAAATTGTTTATTCAAAATTTCGGGGGGAACGGAAACGCCAAAATCTTGGGCTATTTGACTATAAATTGTGCCGACACTACCTTTAACACCAAACAGTGTTCCTACCGCATCTACAAAAATAACTTTTGGTTTTTTCATAATTCCCACTACCATTTACCGTTCAGTAACCCATCAACCAGAGTGGTAAGTATTCAGCCATAGCACTCATTCATACCCAGATCCCCGACTTCTTTTATTTGTTGTGTCCATTAATTATAAATTGATGTTAGAAGTCGGGGATCTTATCCCCCTGCCTGAATTCTTACCCAGAGTGACATAGCAGGAGTAAGGAGTCAGAAGAAAGATAATATTTCTCCCCTGTTAAGAGTTGCCTGTTACCTATTCTACTGAGAAAGGGTTTTGATGATCGGACTCACCAACCAACTAAACCCGACTTTTAACTGATGTTCTAAGGTTGGTAATCTATATAAATAAGCTAACCGACGGGCGGTGTATGCTAAAGAACCATCTAGTTTAACACCTAAACCTGTGAGGGTAGCATTATCTATTCCCAAGGCCATCATTTCTCCTAACTGTTGATAGCGGAAGGGAAGCAAAGGACGATTGGTTAAAGATGCCCAGATGTTCCATGCGGTATAATCAGCTTGTTGAAATGCTACTTGGGCGGTTGCGGGTACTTGCTTTCCTTCAGCATCAAGACAGTCTGCTAAGTCTCCTAAAGCGAAAATTTCGGGATGTTCGAGAACTTGTAATTTAGCTGTAGTGGTAATTTGTCCACGTTGGTTTTGCTTGAGGGGGAGATTTTTCACTACTGGGGAAACTCTTGTCCCGACTGTCCAAATTACCAAGTCTACAGGAATTTCGTCTACTTGATTTTTATACTCTAGGGAGATGGTATCTTCTGCAATTGATAATACTTTGGTTTCTAAATCTATAAACACGCCTCTTTGTTCTAAGGCTTTTTTGGCGGCTTCGCGGTTAAATTCTGGGGAGGTTCGTAAAATTTGATCACCGATTTCAATCAGGCGAAATCTGCCTTTTTCCCCGATTCTATCTGCGAGTTTACAGGCTAATTCTACGCCACTGTAACCTGCACCAACTATGGCTACACGAATTTTTTCAGGATTTGCTGCTTCTAAAATTCTCAGGCGTTCTTCTAGGTGATAAGCATCTGTGATGGTACGGAAGGGGTAAGCATGGTTGACTGCACCGGGAACTAAATCTAGGGGTGTTTCACCGCCTAATGCTAATACTAATCGGTCGTAGGCAATTTTTTGCCCATCTTGCAATTGTACCTGTTGTTTGTCGGTGTCAATTTCGGAAACTGTGGCTTGATGAAAGCGTACACCTGTACCTTGTAGCAATTCTTGGTATGGTGGGGCTATTTCCCAGGTTTGTAGTTCGCCGGTGAGAATTTCGTAAAGGAAGGGAGAGAAAAGAAAGCGATCGCTCTGATCTACTAAGATAATCTCAGGTTTTGGTGTAGTTTCCCAGGGTAATTGGCTTAAGCGTAAGGCGGTGTAGAGTCCACCAAAGCCGCCACCTAGTATACAAATTTTTGTAGTTGCTTGAGTCATGGTTTTTATCGGAGGCTAAATCCCAACAGGTTGATTTATTCTTAGTGTAATGAATTATTACGTTCTCTTGCCATTAGCCAACAATCCTGATATTTACCTTCGTGTAGATCATGACCTGGTAACAGCTTAATTTTCACAAACCCACATTTTTCATAGCAGCGAATAGCGCGAAAATTTTTGACATTGGGATCAATAACTATTTTAACAGCTGAGAGTTGGCTAAATATATAGTCTATAGCTGAAGAAAGCACTTTTGTCCCAATTCCTTGATTCCAATATTGGGTTTCACCAATAAATAAATCAATACCATATACATGAGTTGTATCTGCTAAAGAATACATTTCTCTGATATGTTCTGGTAATTGATTTAATTCATAATACTGTAAATAACCAATATCTATATTTTGATAAGAGAAGATGCAGGGAATAAGAGGTTCTTTTCCTAAAATTCTGGGTTGATAGGTTTTGATTACCCTTTGTAAGTCATAAGGATTATCTCTACCGCCATAAAATTGTAATACTTTTTCGTCTGATCGCCATGTTTCTATTAACAGATAGTCATGTTTATCATCTTGCATAGGACGAATTTTAATTTCGTCTTTGATAATTAGCATAATCGATTTGATAGAACTCTTATTTATTGTAAGCGATCGCGCTTTGAATAAAGTAAGTCCTTAGCATTGTTCATTGTAAATTATCAGCAAAAAGCGGCTTATCTAAATTATAAACCGCCTTTGAATTAATATTTGGCTTAATATTTATTTTGCAGACAATTAATTACCACCAGACATGACAGCTTTATGATGTATGGCTGGGTCATCTGGTTTTCTATGCCAGTTACCTTCCCTGTCTGGTTCAAATTCATTGTGAACACTATTCCAAGCTACTTCTAAAGCATCCTCTTCATTCATTCCATCACGTGTAGCAGCATTGAAAGCAGCAACAAAAATCTGTTGTGCGTGTTGTGGTAGTCGTGCTTGGATATCTTGCGGTAATTCATCTATCTTACTATAAGGCATAAACCTAACTCCCATGATTTGAGTTGGGTTAATGTTAAAATTTTTATCATTAAATATCATCTTTCTATAAGTAGAGAATTCTATTCCCATACTTTTGATAGAGTGCTATGAAGTAGGTGACAGGTGACAGGTGACAGTAGAGATGGGGAGAGAAATTAATTCTGACTACTGACTCATAAATTATGCTGTAAGTCCGGGTTATTGTTTGATAATGACTCACTACCAAATTACGCTTTCTTGCCATTTTTCAACAGATTTAGCACTAATACCCGGTATTTTTTCCAAATCTTTTAAAGATGTAAATTTTTGTTTTTGACGGGCAAGAATTATCCTTTGGGCTAATTTTTCACCTACTCCTGGCAGAGTTTCTAATTCTTCTTGTGTGGCTGTATTGAGATTGATTTTTTGATTTGTAAAATCGGGAATAGATGATTGAGTTTTAATTTCAGAACATTGTTTAATTTGGGCAGCAATTTTTGCTTGAATTGTTGACGGTAATCCTGGTTTTATAGTAGTATAAAGGCGGTCAAATTCACGTTGAAAATGAGCAGCTACTGTAGAATTTTCTATTACTACTAAAGTTTCATCATTACCATAATTACCTGCTTCTGACCAATTGTGTGAACCTGTAATTACTGTTCGATTATCAATAACAGCAAACTTATGATGTAAAAAATCACCTTTAGCTAATGTGGGTACTCCAACGTTAGTAATAGGATTTTTCCAAGGACGGTTATCAACTTCATATTTACAATTTTCACTCAAAGCTAAACCCATCATATCTAAAGCTTCACTGTAGGAACGATAGGCAAATTGCGGTTCAATTAAGGCGCGAATTCCTACATTTTGATGATAGCGGTTTTCGAGGATATTGGCAATTTTCTGATCTGAAAATACAAACAATGCCATATCTACATTTTTACTGGCTTTATCTAAGGTTTTAGCAATTAAACCATTACTAGAATTACTCCAAGGTTGAGTTGGTGAACTAGGTGAAAAATTGACTGTGAATTTAGTGTTGACTAAGTTAATTTCTTGAGGTAAACGCAGAGGTTTTTGCAGTCCAAATTTACTATCTGCTTTTCCTGCTGATCCATCACCCCACATAATATTAAATTCTTCGGTCAATAGATTTGCTAATTCTGGACTATCAATTTTTAATAAATTATTGGCATTACCTAAACTGCTAGAATTGCTAAAATCTCCTGAAGTATCACTTAAGGTAAAATTAGCAGAAGTAATGATCACAAAACGCTGATCAACAACGATAAATTTATGGTGCATTAAACTACTACCTTTTGAACCATCTGCGGTATCATCTATCCAGGGAATTTTGCTATTTTGGATAATTACTAAAGCATCACGTTGACTAATTTCATCTGGTGTGATTTGATTGTCTTGGTTGATATCCACAAATTTTCTAAATTCGTTATATCTTTCTTTCTCTCTTGGTTCTAGTTTCTGTACTTCTGTTGCGGTTAAACTACTCCAAGGACGAGAATAGTTATTTTCTAAGATTAACCGGATTTTAATCCCAGATTTTTGTTTTTCTGCTAATGCTTGGGCAATTTTTGGTAAACGCAATTCTTGAACTGCTATATCTATTGTAGATTGTGATTGGGAAATAATATCAAGAATCTGTTTTTCTAGGTCATCCCCTAAGCGGGTTTGTTGTCGGTAAGTTTCTTGATATTCTGAAGATTGGGAATGATTGAAGTAAACTTGAATTAATGGATCTTGGGGTAGTGGTGCTAACCGCTGATTTGATGATTGGACTTTTTGACAACCGCTGAGGGTAAATAGAAATAAAAATATATAAGAGAAAAATTTAAGATGGGGAAAAATAGACATGAGAATCTGATACAAATAGATAAAGGGTAGACATAATTTATTATTGCTTATAAAGTGTACGTGCTTAATTATCGGAATTATTGATTTTATGCAAATATATCTAGATTACAGTGCTACTACTCCCACTCGTCCTGAAGCGATCGCTGCTATGCAAGCAGTATTAACTCAAGAATGGGGTAATCCTTCTAGTTTACATGAATGGGGCAACCGTGCAGCATTAGTTGTGGAAACAGCGAGAATGCAAGTTGCAGGTTTAATAAATGCTGTTCCTGAATCAATTATTTTTACTTCTGGGGGAACGGAAGCAGATAATTTAGCAATTATGGGTGTGGCGCGATGTTATTCTGTACCGCAACATATTATTATTTCTAGTGTGGAACATTCCGCTATTTCTGAACCGGTGCGAATGTTAGAAAGTTGGGGTTGGGATGTCACCCGTTTAGGTGTAGATGGACAAGGTAGAGTTAACCCAGAAGATTTAAAATCAGCTTTACGACATAATACAGTTTTGGTATCTGTGATTTATGGACAAAGCGAAATAGGAACAGTACAACCAATTTTAGAATTATGTAAAATTGCTAAATTACATAATGCTTTATTTCACACTGATGCAGTACAAATTGCCGGACGTTTAGAGATAGATGTGAATAATTTACCTGTTGATTTATTGAGTATTTCTAGTCATAAATTATATGGTCCATTGGGTGCTGGTGCTTTATATGTGCGTCCAGGGGTGGAGTTAATACCGTTGTTGGGTGGTGGTGGACAAGAAAAAAAATTGCGTTCTGGTACACAAGCAACACCAGCTATTGCGGGTTTTGGGGTTGCTGCGGAGTTAGCGGGAAAGGAATTGGAAGAGGAAAGATTAAGATTAATAAAATTACGCGATCGCCTATTTTCTCTTTTAGCAGATATTCCCGGTTTAATTCCTACAGGTGATATGATTCATCGTTTACCCCATCATCTTAGTTTTTATTTAGAATATGCAGATGGTGAAAAAATCAGTGGTAAAACTTTGGTTCGTCAGTTAAATTTAGCGGGAATTGGTATTAGTGCGGGTGCTGCTTGTAATAGTGGCAAATTAAGCCCTAGTCCGATTTTATTAGCTATGGGTTATTCTCAGAAAGCGGCTTTGGGAGGAATTAGGTTAAGTTTGGGAAAACAGACAACGGAAGCGGATATTGATTGGACTGCGATGGTTTTGAAACAGGTTTTGCAGAGGTTGGTAAATGTGGAATTAGTCAGGAGTTAATTGTCAGAATCAGGATTTTCAGGATGTGAGAATTTACAGGATTTTTTCTCTCGTTTTCTCGTTCCCAGTCTCAGACTGGGAATGCTATCATAGAGTCTCTGACTCTAATTTTATTACAAAAGGCAGAGCCTTTAATAATTCATTCCCATACAGAGTATAGGAACGAGTCAATTACCAATTACCAATTACCAATTATGTATCAAACAGATCCGCCTCGTTCTCCTCAAGAAGTATTACCAACGATGTATGATCTCAAAAGTGAAGATCCAGAGGAAAAAGGTTTGCCAGATCAATTTCATTTATTACAACCCCGTTTATTAGACGAAACTTTTAAATCTCCTGTTTATCCTAGCGACAAAATATTTACCGCTAGTGATATGAATTTATATTATGATCCAAATCATCCCACATGGTATAAAAGACCAGATTGGTTTGTTTCTGTGGGTGTTTCTCCCCTTTATAAAAATGGTGATTTACGTCTGAGTTATGTAATTTGGCAAGAAGGAATTACACCTTTTATTATAGTCGAGTTACTTTCACCAGGAACAGAAAAGGAAGATTTAGGACAGACTTTGCGAGATGTGGAAAAACCGCCCACAAAGTGGGAAGTTTATGAACAGATTTTAAGGATTCCTTATTATGCTATTTTTGACCGTTATACCTATACATTTAGAATGTTTAAATTAGATGGTGGTCGTTATGCAGAAATAGATTTATTATCATTAAATAATCGTTTTTGGATACCAGAAATAGAGTTAGGTTTGGGTGTTTGGGAGGGAACATATAATAATATTCAGCAACCTTGGTTAAGGTGGTATGATGTTTCTGGTAATTGGGTTTTGACTCCTACCGAAGAGGAGAGAAGACAAAAGGAAAGGTTGATAGAACAGTTAAAGGCGCTTGGTGTAGAACCTGATATTTAATTTGTCTGATTTGTCTGAATCAGGATGTCCAGGATTTAAGGATTTACAGGATGTTTGTCTCACTCCGTTCTACCAAAAGAATGAACCACGAAGATACGTTTGCGAAGCATCCCGTCAGGGATAGGACACGAAGGAAGAAGAGAAGAAAAGAGGTAATTTTGCAGCGGCAAAAGAGTATTTAAACAATTGGTAGCATCTCAGAAACAAGAATTTCTAAATCAGGAAAATCTAAAGGAGATATTTTTTGATGTTCTGTGATAATTTCTCGACTTTGATAACCGTCTATTGTTGGATTTCTAAATACAATTAATTCGCGGTTAACGACATCTAACACCCAATAATCTTTAATTCCTGCTTGAGAATAAGCTTTAGCTTTAATTTCTGTATCTAATTTGAAACTGCTATCTGCAACTTCAATAATTAAATAAATTTCTGCTGGGGTAGGATGATGATCTGCATAGTCTAGGGGATCTATTTTCACTACAGCAACATCTGGTTCTGGTTCAGACCTTTCATTTAATTTTACAGGGTCTTGAATAGCTATCCAAGCCTTATTTTCTAAACGATTTTGCAGTAATTTATCTGTTCTTCCCACTGCTGAACGGTGGGCTGTTCCTTTAGCAACCATCCAAATTATTTTCCCTTCTAATAATTCTACTCGTTCACTTGGCTCAAATATTCCTGCTTCAGCCATTCTGTGGTATTCATCAACAGTCCACAGCCGCAATTGTAAGGGTGATTCTGTGGTTTGCATAGTTAATTAACCTAGAATAATCAGATACGATTATATCATATTTGTAGTTGGATTTATATAAAATTTTGACCCCTTGTTCAGCAATTAAACTGGATTTTGATACCTATTTAATCTATCTTTACTAGTTGAGCGATAGTTGGATCAATTATCTTTTGACCTAGTTCATTGAACCTAATTGCTAAAGAGATTCTTTTTCCCAATTCAAAAATATGAGTCACTTGACCACCACCAAATTCTTTGTGAATTACACGATCACCTATATTCCAAGGTTGCGGTAATTGTTTCTGGGATTTATTATCCTCTTGCAGTTCAAGTTCTCTAATTTTATCCAGCGCATATTTGTAAAACTTCTGATCACCTTGTTCATAAAATAAATCAGCAGCTTGTTTAAAATCCGCAATTGCACCTTGTTTATCTCCTAGTTGGGAACGGGCTATCCCGCGATAGTTATAAGCTTTGGAAAAATTTCGGTCAATTTTAATAGCTTGAGTGTAATCCTCGATTGCACGTATAAAATTTCCTAGATCCAAAAAAATGTCACCTAACTCATAGTAAATATCAGCATTATTAGGATTAAGTTGCAATGCTTGATTAAAATTAGAAATAAAGCCTTCATCATCAGCACCATAAAAACACTCAATACCTAATCTAATATATTCTTCTACCTTATGAGTGATTAAACTATCTAAATAGCCACGTAAACTACCAGGATAAAGTAATTCATCTATTCCGACTAAAGTTTTATCACCAGTTGATTTAATCATATTCGTTGGTAAAAATCCAGCCATAATAAAACGATATTCTTTTTCAGTTTCACTAAATTCTTCCTGACATAAAACACAAACTAAAACAGAATTTTTTTCAATTTCTTCTCTATCAATTGTCCATTGAACTTGATCACAATTTCCATAACGGGTTTTCACCTGAATACCAATTGATGAATCAGAAGTTAAGGTAAAATCAACCTTTCCATCTCCTCCTTTTCGTTTTTCATAATCAACCTCAGTGACAAAATTACCTAAGCGACTTTTAACAACTTCCTCACCCAGCTTTCCCTTCAAATTATTGATAAAAACATCACGAATAGGAGTTGAAGTTCGTCTATATTTTTCAGCCATCTCCCAGCAAAAATCCCGTAATTGCTTTAACCTCTCTCCAGAAATAACCGTCAACTCACTATGCTGGCCTTCCTTCTCACAATGGAGTAAGTCACCAGATTTAATTCTGGCAATAAAATCAGTCTGTTGTGCTTTGAGTATATTTGTCCAGTCCATTAGTCAAAATTCGCCTTTATCTGACAAGGAATATTTATTCTAGTATTCCCTCTCCAGCAGCAAAAAGCACCAATTTAGATCACAAATTAGCCTCTTAACCTATCTCTTACAGACGCTACAGCGAAAATTAACACAATCTACAATATTTAAATTATCATCCTGTAAATCCTAAAATCCTGGATATCCTGATTCTGACAAAATTTATACCTGATTACCCCACAAGCAGCAGCACAAGAAAAACAAAAAGCTGAACGACTAGCGGCCAAACTGCGAGAATTGAATATTAACCCAGACAGTTTATCAAAACTCTCAATTATGGCTGAACTACCCAAAACCCTAGAAGATGCGATCGCTCAATCCCGTGAAGCGGTAAAATCAGCATTAGCTGATGGTGTAACTCGTATTCAAGTAGAGTTACTGTTCCCAGAACTCAAATTTATGCCCGTAGCAGAACAATTTCTCCCCTTGTTTGCTGAATATGAATCTCGTCTCAAAGTCTTTTTTGCAGATGCGGGTGCGTCCGCTTTAGCTCGTCGAGATTGGGCAGATGTACCATTTAAAATATTAGATATTGGTACTGGTAGAACCGCTTCCTTAGAGTCAAAAATTCAACCAGAGGATGAAATTTTCCTGTTTATCGCCCCTACAAACGTAGAAGTACCGCAACTAGAAAAACTGTGTGAAATCATCGGTGAACGTCCCGTCGTCATGTTAAACCCCCGTTTAGAAGACTCTGGTACAGTGGGTATAGGTTACGCAGCCAGAGAAACCCGCAGACGTTTCATAAGCACCATTGAATCTTGCTATTATCTGCGTCCCGTCGATGAAGAAAGCGCCCTCATGCGTTGCTATCCTGGAGAGTGGGAAGTGTGGTTAGAAACTGATGGAGAATATCAAAAAGTAGCCGAATTACCCAAAAAACCATCCGGTGATGAAATAGACATGATCCTGATGAAAGGACAACCCCAAAACAGCGATGGAACACCCACCAAAAAACCCAGTGTATTTAAGAGTTTGCAGCGGTTTATCAAAGCATTGAGCAGTTAAGTTAGTTTATCTTATTTAGCGATCGCTTTTCTCAAATCTGAGGATAGGCGATCGCATTTCATCTTAAACTTCTGGTTCAACACCTAAAGCACGTAACTGGGCAATTAAACGATCATTTTTTTGCCGTTCTTGTTCAGCTTTTTGTCGTTCTTGTTCAGCCCTTTCTTCACCAGTTAATAATAAATTACCTTCTAAATCCCACCAACGCAACCAAGGTAAATCTACATTTTGATATTCACCTTGCCATAAACCCAACTCAACACCCAAAGGCGGAATTAGATAATGTCCCCGTTCATTTGCTGATAATAACTGAAATTTTCCACCAATTAATTCATAAACTTCTAAACTGTTTTTATTAACTTCATAAATTCCATAAAAAGGAGTACGAATTACCTGCTCATAAATCCAAAATTTCCCCTTCCAAGGTGTTTTATCTCGTTCTTCTTCACCATTTCCAGAAACAAATTCTAAAATAATTGATGGGGCAATATATTCTTGCCACAGAACATAAGAACGCCGTGTTTTCCCATTCAAAGTAGGCGGTACATGAGACACATAAAACCAGTCAGGCGCTTCTGCACCCCGTTCGGGTGGTTCAGTAATACGCCAGTAAATCCCTAAATCTTGTCCGATACAATATTGATTATCAGGATGTAATTGCTTGAGAATGGGTGTAATAGAATCAGTTAGTAAAATACTTTGAGGATGTTCTTGCCAATTTTTCACAAAAGTACCGTCTGACTCTGGAAGTTGGGTATGGTCTGGGAGTGTGGTTTCTGATGTGGGAATATTATTAGTAAAAGTCATATACCCTCGTTTAATGTGAGGTTTATTTTAGTTTAACAGGCTATTTCTCATAAAAGCTATTTCAAAGCTTGAATCTGAAATTTGATGATAATACCAGCTTTCGGTTCAACACCTAAAGCACGTAACTTAACAATCAGGCGATCGCCACTAAACATATATTGTTTTGTTACAGTTAAATATTATACTATTTTTATACGAAAATTAAAAACTAAAAACCCACTGCATGGACAAAACACCAATTACTCTCTATAGACAAGGAAATGCCAACTCTCCCAGAATGGATAATGTCCGTCCTGATAAGGATATTGCTTGCTATGATAAAGATGGACAAGTATGGGTGAGAACTACTTTAGCAGATGGGACATCACCAGGAGGAATATCAACATTTTCTAATCCAGGTTATGGTAAAAATTGGTGGCAGTTAGAAGCAGGAACAGAAATACCAGAACAAATAGAATTAGTTAATGACTCTGATAATCATTGGCTGTGGAAACCCATTCAGAATATGCCATTGGAGGATTAAAAAGCAGCATTACAAAAGATAGGCGCATACTTCTCTAAAGTTAATGAGTAATATTTACAATTATCACTGTAAGGAGTTATCTATGAATTTATCTTTCAAAGACATGAAGTTTATGATAGAAGCTGTTGATAATTTGATTGAAAAATACCAAACCAGAATTTATCAAATTGAAGACTTAGATGAATATGAAGATGAAGTTTCTGATCTGGGCAATGACATAATGTTTTTATCATCACTTCGCAAAAAAATAGATGATAGTTTAAATGATAGTCTTAATCCGAAAGTAGATACTACAGCTTTAACAAAATTTGTCAACAGCAGGAGAAAAAATGTATTCAAAATCACAAAAATACCCATCCCAAAAACCCCAAAACCAACAATAAAACCATCAACCAATCACCCCAACGCACATATAAAGTCTGAGTTTGACGAGGATAAATAACTTCAGCATGAATTTCATAAGTATTATATCCTGATTTCCATAAAGTTTTCCCATGCGGATCAACAAAAGCCGAATAACCGGTATTTGTTGCCCTCACAGCCCATCTATCAGTTTCAATTGCCCTCATGATATCCTGGGCATGATGTTGATCTGCCATTGCTGCCGTATAATGGGCATCATTAGAAGAACTCAGAATAAATTGCCCACCATTAAAAGCCTGATATCTGAATATTTCCGCAAAAGCAGACTCATAACAAATACCAACAATAACCCGCCCCAAGGGAGTATCAAAAACTTGATTTTTTGCCCCATGTACTTGATGTTCATCCAACGGTGACAAACGTTGAACTAACGCCCCAAAAATTTCCTCAAAAGGAACAAATTCCCCCAAAGGAACAAGTTTTGATTTATCATATCTGCTGGTAACTTCCCCTTTCCCATTCACACCAAATAAACTATTAGTATAGCTTTTCCCCCGTTCCCCAAAACCACCGATCCAAACTACAACCCCTTTATCCATCACAGCATCCAATAAAGGAGTATTTTGAAAATTGCGTTCATATAAAGGTAAAGCACCTTCAGGAGTCAGAACCCCATCAACAGCTTGACTTACTAACTGTAAATATCCATTAGTGTAACCTGTAATTGCCTTACGATATCCTTGAGGAAGCAACTTAATTTCATTAGGAATATTACCTTGAATAACACCAATTTTCAAAGCTGAATTTTCATCATTATTCAAAGGTTGAGAATAAAGAATAAACCCTAAAACATGAGAGATAATTAACAGTATTATAGCTGAAATTAAATATTTATTAACGAACCGCAGAGACACAGAAATTTTCCTTTCCTCCTCTGCGCCTCTGCGTCTCTGCGTGCAAAAATAAATCCAAGACTCAGCAACCAACCCATTAACCGCAACAATAACCGCCGTTACCGTATTCGGTCCCGAAACTTGCCCCAAGTGCAAAATTACCAAATTATGCGGAGATTGAGTGTAAGCAAGAGAACTCCACCACAAAGATCCAGAACTCCACAAACTTTCCAGCCCACACCATAAAGCCGTACCAATTAAAACCCGTAACCACGGTTTTTGCTTATCCAACCGCACCATTAAAAACGCCCAAAGGGAGACTAATAGACCTCCCCAGAGGCTAATAAAAGACCAACAAAAAATGGTAATAAATAAACTTGGCCACCAGGGAACACCTAACCAGTTCATGGGGTGAATACCGGTGATCCAAGAAAGGGCAATACCATGATAGGCGATCGCCCAAATAAAGGCAGGGAGATTTTTAGTATATTTAACAACTATTACCCAGAGGGGGGCAAGGGTGAACCAGGCTAAGAACCAAGCGCCAATAGGGGCGACTGTCACCCCCATCAGCATCCCACTAATCAAGGATAAAGTGTAAAGGTGAAAGGATGAAAATAGCTTTTTTCCTAAATAATTCATCCTTTTCTCTTTATTCTACTTCTTCCAATTCGCCAGTATCACCAGTGTCTGGGGGAACGATAGCTACTCCGGTGATAGCATCATCTTCGTCTAACTTCTGGACTCTGACCCCGGTTGCTGTCCGTGATTGTACGGAAATAGCATTGACTGTCTGACGAATGATAATACCGCGATTTGTCGCCATCATAATTTCTTCGTCGCTGTTGACAATTCGCAAGGTGGCTAGTTTGTCTTTAGTTTTGCGGTTTTTGAATTTGGTGGCGGTTAAACCTTGTCCGGCGCGGTTTTGGAGGCGGAATTGTGCCACTGGTACGCGTTTTCCATATCCTCCCATTGTAATTACTAAAACCCAGGGACCCGTGCTGTTTGGTGTTTCTGGTGTTTCTGGTGCTTCTGTGGTTTCTGTGGTTTCTTCGGTATTATCTTCAATTTCGATGGTTTCTTCTTCGATTTCCGCTTCTGTCTCTGTATTCAGAGTCTCTAGAATTGCGGCGGGGAGAATATCCATCCCTACCAGTTCATCACCAGGCTTGAGTTTCATGGATTTTACCCCACGAGTGGCCCTACCCAGGGGACGCAGTTGATCATGGGTACAACGGAAGTGAATGGCCATGCCATGACGTGAACCGATGATGATACTATCTTCGACTTTGGCACGTCTGACCCAGCGCAGTTGGTCGCCTTCTTCTAAGGATATGGCGATTAATCCGTTAGCGCGAATGTTGCTAAATGCTTCCAGTGCGGTTTTTTTGATGTTACCGCCTTTGGTGAGCATGACTAGATATTCTTCGCTGCTAAATTCGTCTACGGGGACGATGGAGGTGATTTTTTCTTCCTTGGGAATGGGCAACATTTGGACGATGGGTGTACCCCGACTGGTGCGGGAACCAATGGGTATTTGATAGGTTCTGAGGCTGTAGACTACGCCGCGATCGCTAAAGAATAATACGCTGTCATGGTCACAGCAGGTTAAGAAATGTTCAATGGTATCATCATCTTTGACCTTAGCACCGGCTTTACCTCTGGTGGCGCGGCTTTGGGCTTCAAAGGTATTGACAGGCATCCGTTTGATGTAACCTTGCTGTGTTACCAGAATTAGGACTTTTTCATTGGCTATTAAGTCAATGTCATCGATGTCCCCTTCGGCGTGGGTAATAATTGTCCGTCTGGGTGTAGAAAATTGGGTTTTGATTTGGGTAACTTCGTTTTCTATAATTTCCAGTACCCTTTCCCGTCGATCTAAAATATCTTGTAAGTCGGCAATTTGCACCTGCAATTCTTCATGTTCGAGACGAATTTTATCAGCTTCTAGAGCCGTTAACCGTCGCAGTTGCATCTGTAAAATTGCATCGGCTTGAACTTCGGAAAGTCCATAGTTTGTGATTAATTCCCCTTTAGCTGTGGGTGCATCTGGGGCGCTACGAATGAGGTTGATAATTGCATCTAGCTGTGATAAAGCAATTAATAAACCTTGGAGTAAATGATCTCTTTCTTCTGCTTTTCTGAGTTGATAACGAGTCCGTCTGTTAATGGTTTCAATGCGGAAGTCCAGGAAGACGCTGAGGAATTTCTTCAGGGTGAGTATTTGGGGTTCCCCGTTGACTAAGGCCAACATATTCGCGCCAAAGTTGGACTGGAGTGGGGTTTGTTTATAGAGGTTGTTTAAAACTACGCGGGGATAGGCATCCCGTTTTAATTCTATGACGATTCGCATGCCGTCGCGATCGCTCTCATCCCGAATATCTGCAATGCCATCAATTTTCTTATCATTCACCAACTCGGCGATTTTTTCAATTAATGCGGCTTTGTTGGTTTGGTAGGGCAATTCTGTGATAATAATTGCTTCCCGTTCTGGCCTATTCCGTTGTTCTATGGTTTCAATATTGGCTACACCACGCATGGTAATAGAACCGCGCCCAGTAGCATAAGCTTCTTTAATTGCCGATGTTCCCAGAATTTGCGCCCCGGTGGGGAAGTCTGGACCATGAACATACTGCATTAACTGCATATCTGTAATTTCTGGGTTGTGAATTAATGCCACTAACCCATCAATCAATTCCCCCAAATTATGTGGTGGAATATTAGTAGCCATGCCTACGGCAATTCCCGAAGAACCATTGAGTAATAATTGGGGGATGCGGGAGGGTAAAACCGTGGGTTCTTGTTGGGAACCGTCGAAGTTATCAGCAAAGTCTACGGTTTCGGCTTCGATATCTTGCAGTAGGGAGGCGCTGGTTAATGCTTGCAGACGACATTCTGTGTACCGCATTGCTGCTGGCGGATCGTTGTCTACAGAACCGAAGTTTCCATGACCGTTAATTAAGGGCGATCGCATGGAAAAATCCTGCGCCATCCGCACCAAGGCATCATATACCGCTGTGTCACCGTGGGGGTGATATTTACCCAAAACTTCCCCTACTACACGGGCGCTTTTCCGAAAGGGGCGATCTGGCAGTAAGCCTAACTCGTGCATGGCATAGAGAATGCGACGATGCACAGGTTTGAGACCATCCCTGGCATCTGGCAGCGCCCGACCTACAATTACGCTCATGGCGTATTCCAGATAAGATTGCGACATCTCTTGTCGTAAATCTGTCGGGATAATCCTCTCCTGTGAGGTTGTCATAAACTGCAAAACTCCAAAAAACGTAGATTTTAGCCTTTGTGCTTGACAAAATACAAAATTATGTCAAATTAATCTTGAAAAATTGTCATATTTTGCTATAATTCTAACATATAAAAGCGTCCTTTGTGGTCAAAGTGGCTAAACAAAAAGATAATCTAATATAAACCTAAAATCACAATATTGTATCAGATCATCAATCAATTAAGATGAAACTATTTAAGAAACCAATATCGTTATAGCAGTATGCACTTATATGAGATACACAACTTACCAAAAAAACCATACACCAAAAGACTTTCAAGTCTATTCCCTGTTCTCGGTTACCTGTTCCCTGCTATAGCTATTTTTAGCTTAAAAATCACTATAAATTATTAAAAATATGTTGCCAGTCATCTACAGCGATGAATTTCTACAACACAATACAGGAAATCTGCATCCAGAGAAACCAGAAAGATTAACAGCAATTGTTCAGGCACTAAAAACAGCCGATTTTGCCGATCAAATTCAATGGCGATCGCCAACTCCCATAAATCAGAGAACGGGGCAATTTCTATTAGAAACAGTTCATTCTTCAGAATATATCAAAAAAGTGCAAGAACTAGCCCAAACTGGAGGTGGTAATTTCTATGCTGACACAATTATTTCCCCAAAAAGTTATGATGTAGCTATGTTAACCGTAAGTGCTTGGTTAGATGGAATAGATGAGGTTTTAACTAAAAATTTTCCCGCATTTGTAGCAGCGCGTCCGCCTGGACATCATGCACTAAAAGACACAGGAATGGGATTTTGTTTATTTGCAAATGCGGCGATCGCTGCTAATTATGCCTTAACAAAACCCGGAATAAATCGAGTTGCCATTTTAGATTGGGACGTACATCATGGTAATGGCACTCAAGCCGCAGTGGAAAACAATCCCCACATAGCATTTACATCAATTCATCAATCTCCTTTTTTCCCATTTACAGGCAGAGAAGAGGAAACTGGAATAGATAATAATGTACTCAACGTGAGAGTTTTACAAGGTAGCACTATAGCCGAATATCAGCCAATTTTCCGGGAAAAAATCATTCCCTTTTTAACAAACTTTCAACCAGATATATTAATAGTCAGCGCAGGTTATGACGCTAACCAAGCAGACAAATTAGGATGGGTAAACCTGCAACCTCAAGATTATGGCTTATTTACGAAATATTGTTTACAAATAACCCCTAAAATTGTCTTTGGTTTAGAAGGTGGTTATGAACTGAATAGTTTAGCTAACTCCGTAGTTGCAACTATTGAAGCTTGTCTGAAAACAATAATTTAACAACAGGCTACAATTGCATTCAATATCTTGATTTTTTCAAACCATGCTACCAGTTATCTATTCTGACGAATTTTTAGATCACAAAACGGGGCGTTATCATCCAGAAAAACCAGAAC
>RDYJ01000129.1 GCA_004293145.1 Nostocales cyanobacterium
CTTAACCAAGCCCGTCAAGCTGTGTACTCAGCCAAAGATATTGATGCCGTACCAAATAAATTACGGGATAAATATTTTGAATCAGTGGGGAATAATTATCTATTTCGTCAAGACTTGCGTCGGTGTGTGATTTTTGGTCGCCATGATTTACTTCAGGATGCGCCCATTTCTCGGTTAGATTTGCTAGTGTGTCGGAATACATTAATGTATTTTAATTCTGAAGTTCAGGGGCGGATTATGACCCGTTTTCATTTTGCCCTGAATGATACTGGCTATCTGTTTTTAGGTAAAGCAGAGATGTTATTAATGTATTCTAATTTGTTTACGCCCATAGACTTAAAAAATAGAATATTTACTAAGTTATCATTACCCAATAATATGCGTGAGCGCATTTTACTGATGGGAAATACCACAGAGTCTGAATCTAACGAGTCTTTATCTAGATATATGCGACTGCGAGAGTTAGCTTTGGATGTAGCCCCAGTGGCGGAAATAGTCATTGATATCAATGGTTTATTAGTAATCATCAACGAGCAAGCCCGGAATTTGTTTAGTTTATCAACTAGGGATTTAGATCGTCCTTTTTACGAGTTGGAACTTTCCTATCGACCGCTAGAATTGAGATCGCTGATTGAAAAAGTGTATAACGAGCGTCGTCCTATCACTTTGACAAATGTAGAACGCTATTTATCTAATTCAGAAAAGCAATATCTAGATGTACGAATTATCCCTCTGCAAGATGATGATCTCACCTTACTAGGTGTTAACATTTCCTTTAATGATGTTAGTCGTTATCTGCAACTGCAAGAAGCTCTGCAACGTTCTCGGCAAGAATTAGAAACCACTAATGAAGAACTCCAATCTACTAACGAAGAATTAGAAACCACTAATGAAGAACTCCAGTCTACTAACGAAGAATTAGAAACCACTAATGAAGAACTCCAGTCTACTAACCAAGAATTGGAAACCATGAATGAAGAAATGCAATCTTCAAATGAGGAATTACAGACAATTAATTATGAATTAAGTGATCGCACTTCCGAACTTAATCGTACCAATCTTTTCCTCGTTTCTATTCTCAAAAGTCTGCAAACAGGAATAGTGGTAATTGACAAAAGTTTTAATATTGTAATTTGGAATAATATAGTAGAAGATTTATGGGGCTTACGCTATGATGAAGTGATTAACCAATCTCTATTTAGCTTAGATATTGGCTTACCTGTGGAGCAGTTGCGAACACCGATCCGAGATGCCCTATATAGTAAAAGTAATTGCCAAGAAATGATTTTAGAAACTACAAATCGTCGGGGTAAACCAATCAAATGTTATGTTGCTCTTACTCCTATCATTGATAAAGAGAGAGAAGGAGTAGTTTTAATTATGGCAGATGTAGACAAAATCAAAAGTATGATTTCTGCTGAAGAAATTGCAGAAAGACGACAACAACAGTAAGAGGATGTGGATAAAATCTAATTTTGCCGCAACATCTCCATAAATACCGCTTCAGCATGGTAAATTTAATCAATTTAGACCTACCTTTCTGGTGGGATTTGGGGAGATGAAAACGTAAGCATTCAGGAGTCAGTTCCGCCGGAACGTCTGTACAGGAGTCAAAATATTTGTTTGTAGCAGGAATCCACAGAAGCAAGTTTTTTCATCAATTATCAAGAATGACTCGAAAACTCTCATTGATTCTGAATCCTTAGATTAAAACCTGAACGGAGAGGTATTACAGCCGAACCTAGTTATCCTGTTCTAACCAAAGATTTATCTCTTAAGGTTCATCCCAAAAGTCATGAATTTAATTTATTCTGGTCAGGAGTCTAATCAAACGGTAATAACAATAAGATGTTGACAAATAAAACCGCCACCCTATCCATTATTAAATACGATATTGAAGTCATCAAAGAGAAAGCAAGTCAACTTGTGCAAAAGGGACTTGTTAACCGTCAAAAGCCAATTTATACCCTGTATCAATATATTCCCGATGATAACTTGGCTAATTTTGAACAGGAACTGGAAAAAAACGAGTATTTACTCAGAGATAGAATTATTGATTTACTTGGTTGTGAATCATGGGAAGAAGATTGAATGTGAGAAGTCAGGAGCGAGAAAGAAGGCATGACAGACGCTAGATGTGTTGATTTTCAGCGTCTACTTCACTGACTTGTAATATGCTGTAAAGATTTTCCTTCTTCTTTAAGCAGCAAGTATGGGAGTCTTTCTAAGGTTTTGCTCGATTATCGCCTGGGCTAAAGAACCTGAAAGATTCCTGCTCATCACTGGCATTTCCTGCCAGCAAGTGCGACAAAACCAGTATTTATGAGAACTGGATATATGTCGTAAAAGTAAATCAGAACAGCAAGGACAGTAATTCATATATGTCTAAAATCCTGTTACTAAAAATGTTTCCCATCTCCAGTAGCCAGTTGACTAGCCGAGCAGGGTTAAAAACAAAGGTTGTTATAGCCAGGAGTCAGGAGTCAGTAGAGACGTGGAAGGCGGAACGTCTGTACAGGAGTCAGGAGTAAAACCCTCTTGTAGTGGAAGTTTCATGATCACATTGATGTCCTAACCACCCTGTCCACGGCTATATATGTTAAATATAGTTGACAAATATGAGGAAGCTGTGAGGATTCTTCCCATAAAAAAATATACTGTAATATTTCGTAACAAAGTACCAATATGTACTTTACACTTTGTCACATTTTTTCCTCACAAGTTCCTCAAATTTTCCTTGTATAAAAATAGTTATAAAAAACAAAAGCAGCGAGACATACTAAAAGCTTTTTAATCAAAATATTTGTAGGTTTTAAAGGACTCAAAAATATGCTGGAAATACGATGCAATCAAGAAACTGATAGCCCAGCCACCAAAGAACAGGCATTAGTCCTACCTTTTAATACTGTTGGCATTGCAGATATTGCTTTTGTCGGTGGAAAAAATGCCTCTTTGGGAGAAATGATTCAGCAGCTACGATCCAAGGGAGTCAAAGTTCCTACCGGGTTTGCTACCACAGCTTTTGCTTATAGATATTTCATCACTACCGCAGGTTTAGAAGCCAGACTGAGGAAGATTTTTGATAATTTAGATGTGGAAGATGTAGACAATTTGCGACAATGTGGTAAGCAAGCGCGATCGCTAATGTTAGAGACACCATTTCCCCTAGACTTACAAGAAGCGATCGCCAGATCCTATCAAGCTTTATGTCAAGAATATGGTGAAGATACGGACGTTGCAGTACGGTCTAGTGCTACCGCAGAAGACTTACCCGATGCAAGTTTCGCCGGACAACAAGAAACATACCTCAACGTTCACGGACTCAAAGGCGTATTAGAATCTTGTCATAAATGCTTTGCTTCCATTTTTACAGACCGTGCGATTTCTTACCGACAACTCAAAGGATTTGATCATTTTAATGTAGCACTGTCAGTAGGTGTGCAAAAAATGGTACGCTCTGACCTAGCTAGTTCTGGAGTGATGTTCTCCATTGACACTGAAACTGGTTTTAAAGATGCAGCATTAATTACAGCAGCCTATGGTTTAGGTGAAAACGTCGTTCAAGGTGCCGTTAACCCAGATGAATATTTAGTATTTAAACCCACCTTGAAACAAGGATATAAACCCATTCTCCAAAAACGTTTGGGAACTAAAGAAATTCAAATGGTTTATGATGTGGGCGGTACAAAATTAACTAAAAATGTCTCCGTTCCTGAATTAGAACGTAACCAATTTGCTCTAAATAATGATGAAATTTTACAACTAGCAAACTGGGCTGGCATCATTGAAGACCATTATTCCCAAGTCCGTGGTACGGATAGCCCTATGGATATTGAATGGGCAAAAGATGGGATTACTGGAGAATTATTTATCGTCCAAGCTAGACCAGAAACAGTACAATCTCAAAAATCAAAAACTGTTCTCAAAAGCTATGTTCTCAAAGAAAAAAGTGCCGTTCTCTTAACAGGTCGTAGCGTTGGCGAAATGATTGGCCAAGGTAAAGCTAGAGTTATTCTCGATGTCCATCAAATTAACCAATTCCAAGCGGGAGAAGTGTTAGTAACTAACCGCACAGACCCGGACTGGGAACCAATTATGAAACGTGCCAGTGCCATTGTTACTAACTCTGGTGGTAGGACTTGTCACGCTGCAATTATCGCTAGAGAAATGGGTATTCCCGCTATTGTCGGTTGTGGTAATGCGACAACAGTATTAAAAACTGGACAGGAAATAACAGTTAGTTGTGCTGAAGGTGAAGCAGGCCGAGTTTATGCAGGTTTATTAAATTTTGAAATTCAAGAATTACCTTTAGAAAACCTGCCGCGTACCCGCACTAAAATTATGATCAATGTGGGCAACCCAGAAGAGGCTTTAGGTTTAACAGCAATTCCTAATGATGGTGTTGGTTTAGCAAGGATGGAATTTATTATTGCTAACCACATCAAGGCACATCCTTTAGCATTACTGCATTTTGATCAATTAGAAGATGAACTCGCCAAATATAAGATTGCGGAATTGACAGCCCAATACGAAAATAAAGCTGAATTTTTCATAGCTCAATTGGCGCAAGGTATTGGTACAATTGCCGCAGCATTTTATCCCAAACCTGTCATAGTTCGACTGTCTGATTTCAAGAGTAATGAATATGCAAACCTCTTGGGTGGTAGACAATTTGAACCGAAAGAAGAAAACCCCATGATTGGTTGGCGTGGTGCTTCTCGCTACTATGATCCTCGTTACCGTGAAGGTTTCGCCCTAGAATGTCAAGCTATGAAACGGGTACGAGATGAAATGGGTTTAACTAATATGGTTTTGATGGTTCCTTTCTGTCGCACTCCCGAAGAAGGAAAACGGGTACTCGCAGAAATGGCGAAAAATGGTTTGGTAAAAGGTGAGAATGGTTTGCAAGTCTACGTTATGTGTGAGTTACCGAGTAACGTGGTATTAGCAGATGAATTTAGTCAAGTGTTTGATGGCTTCTCTATTGGTTCTAATGACTTGACACAGTTAACTTTAGGACTAGATCGAGATTCTGAGTTAGTGGCACATCTGTTTGATGAACGTAATGAAGCTGTAAAACGGACAATTGCCAAAGCAATCACTACTGTTAAACAACATGATCGCAAAATCGGTATCTGCGGTCAAGCTCCTAGCGATTATCCAGAATTTGCTCGCTTCTTGGTAGAATTGGGGATTGATTCTATTAGTCTTAACCCTGATTCTGTGATCAAGACACTGTTAGAAATTGCCTCAGCCGAAGCAAATCAGCAATAGCTAATAGCTACTTGATTGTTAATTGATTGTAGGGGTTTAGCACCATGCTTTACCCCTAGTTTATGGCAGGAAATGGTGACTGGGTAGGGAAAATTTTAGATTGAAGCAGGTTAGGGACTTCCAGGAAATAAATTATCCAACCTGAATCTTTTGATTCCTCTAAGTTTTATCTTTATTCAGCAAACTTCAATTACCAATTACCAATAACTAAAGGGTCTAGTTATTATCAACCAGACCCTTCAATTATTTACGGTTATTCTTGCCAAACAACTCTCCTCCACAAACTTACATTTACCGATTTTGCAGCTTTTACCCAAACCTCCCATATTCGTCTCTTCTACAGATCCTGGTTTGGCTTTACTCCGATCATCAGCTACATCAAGGAGTGTTACCACTTTTATTTATGTTAGAGGTTATCTGCAATTCCATTTATATAGTAACATAACTTTTGGCAATGGGGGTAATTTTTTTCTTTTCAACTATTAAGAATTATTGCTTTTATACCCCATCTTCTTATCGTCATCCTCTATGAGTTGTGATTACACAGATTGATATTAACCATATTCTAAGTAGGTGGGTGCAAATAAACATAACAATGTGAAGAAAAATTAACGAAGCTAAAACCCTCTTCCCTTCTGCCGTCTGCCGTCTGCCTCCTGCCTTATCCTAACGATAAATATTCCCGCCCACCTACTTAATATTCCCGACTTCTTTTTTAATCACACATTTATGATAGCGGTTCATAGTCTGCTGATATTAAAATTTATCTGTATCCATCCGAGTTTAAAGAAATTAACTTGGAAGTAATAGTCAAGCAAACTTTAGTATAGATATATATTAATCACAAAATTATTTACTGCCAACTATTTTAATTTTTGAGAGATAATAGATCATCTATCTAAAGACAGACAATAAAACTAAGTTTGAACAGGAAAGAATCTGCTCACATTCCTCGCAAAGTAACCAAGTAATAAATTTAACACTTCTATTTATACACATCAGTAAAATTTATGCACCACTGTGAACAAGAAAATGGACAAATACTGAATAAAACCCGCAAAAGTCCTTCCTGTTAGACAATCAATAGTTTTATGAAAATACATAAAACTTCTCATACTGCGCTGAACTCTAGAGGATAATTCAAATCATAGATTATATGCAATTAAACGATCAACAATTTAGCTTAAAAAACTTAAATCGAGTTATTGATCGTCATCCCTTGACGATGAAACCTGATAGTCATGTATTAGATGCTGTGATTTTGATGAATCAAGAGCAGAGTAAGATTAGAGCAGAAATATCACACACTTCAGCAACATTGCCAGTTGCTAAATGGCAGCAAAAAGTAACCAGTTATGTTTTAGTCGTAGAAGAAAGACAGCTATTAGGAATATTTACCCTCAGAGATGTACTTAGATTAACAGCCTTGGCTATAGACTTATCCAAAACAACAATGGCTGAAGTGATGACACAACAACTCATCACATTGAAACAATCTAATTTTCAGGATATTTCCACAGTCTTGTCAATCTTGCAAAGTCATGGAATCCATCATTTACCGATTGTGGATGATGGAGAAGAACTGGTAGGAATAGTCACTGAATCTGGCTTATTGCAAGAGTTAGATTTAGTGAACATAGTTGGTGTAGTCGAGAGCTTGCAACAATATTCTCCAGATTCAACACCGACATTCAGTGTTTCTGAATATAACTATCAGCAAACGAAAGAAGTTATTAAAGAAATAAAAATTAACGAAGAACTTCAGCAAACTATAGAAGAACTGCAAATTGTTGAGGAAGAAATACGCCAACAAAACGAACAATTAGTTGTAGCTTCTGAGATTGCCGAGTTAGAACGCCGACGTTATCAAAATCTCTTTGAATTTACACCTTGTGGTTATTTAGTAACGGATAAATTTGGCATTGTTCAAGAAGCAAATTATGCAGCATCGTCTTTATTATCTGTTGAACAGAAGTTTTTAGTAGGTAGGCCACTGAAAATTTTTATTGCTGAACAAGAGCGCCATAGATTTATATCCCAGTGGAGAGACTTGCCACGGTGGCAAGAATCGGAATTTTACCTGCAACCACGCAATGGAAAACCCTTGCTTGCTAGTGTGAAGGTGAGTCCTATGCACGATTCCCAAGGTCAACATAGTGGTTGGAGTTGGTTATTATCTAATATTAGCCATCTTAAACAAACAGAAACTGCACTGCGTCTAGCTACTGAAGAGCTAGAAAACCAAGTAGCAAAACGTACAGCCGAATTAGTGGTTGTTAATCAAGCTTTGCAGCAAGAAATTAAGGAGCGCAAGCAAACAGAAGCAGCACTGCGGAAGAGTGAAGAGATATTTCGCCAATTTGGGGAAAACATTCAAGCACAGATCATCTGGATTAGATCCTATAAGAATGGCGAAACTCTCTATGTGAATCCTGCTTATGAAAAAATATGGGGTCGTTCTTGCCAAAGTCTGTGGGACAATCCTACATCTTGGACAGAACCCATTCATCCAGAAGATCGCGCTCGCATTTTGGCAGAAATCAAGCAGAAGGGTAAAAACATTGAACCTTCTAGTTTACAGTATCGTCTTGTCCAAATGGATGGATCAATACGCTGGATTTGGGCTAGATGTTTTCCGATCAAAAATGAAAAAGGGCAGTTTGACTACTTTGGTGGTATAGCCGAAGATATCACCGAGCGTAAACTAGCGGAAGATTCACTACGAGAAAGTGAAGCGCGACTGACATTAGCTTTAGAAACTGCCAACATGGGGATATGGGAGCAAAACCTAATTACTGGTCAATGTATTTGGTCTGCTCATCTGGGGCTACTTTATGGATTTTCAAAGGGTAGTTTATGTCCATCATCCCCTGAAGACTTATTCAAATTAATCTATCCTGAAGACCATAAGGTTTACACTCAGGCAGTGAATGATGCCATTGAACAAGCAAGCGAATTTGCCGTAGAATATCGGGTTATTTGGCCGGATGGCAGCTTGCACTGGTTAAGAGGTACTGGGAAAGTCTACCACGACCAGCAAGGACAACCCATAAGGATGATTGGTACAACCAGAGATATATCAGATCGCAAGCAAAAAGAGCAGAAACTTTATGAACAAGCGGCTTTATTAGACATTGCTACCGATGCTATTTTTGTCCGAGATTTTCAAACAGAAATATTATTCTGGAATCAAGGCGCAGAGAGAATTTATGGTTGGCAAAAGCATGAAGCTGTCGGTAAAAACCTCAACGAGATTTTCTGTTCTAAAACCACATCTCCACAAGAAGCAATTGCGCTGAAAACTGTACTTAAGTCAGGCTGTTGGCAAGGGGAGTTAACTAAATTAACTAAGTTTGACCAGGAAATTATTGTGGAAAGTCGTTGGACATTGATGTTTGATGATGATCAACAACCAAAATCCATCCTGATTGTAGATACTGACATTACAGAGGATAAACGACGAGAAGAGCAGTTTTTACGCACTCAGCGATTGGAAAGCCTTGGTACTTTAGCCAGTGGTATTGCCCACGACTTGAATAATATCTTGACACCTATTCTCATCGCCGCCCAATTAATTAAAGGCAGATGTGCAAAGAATCCAGAAACCCATCCCCAACTGTTAAAAACTATTGAAAATAATGCTATTCGTGGAGGGGGTTTAGTTAAACAAGTTTTATCTTTTGCGCGGGGATTAAAAGGGGAAAGAACAATTGTACAAGTTAAGCATCTGATTACGGAAATTATTCAAATTGGTAAACAAACATTTAGCAAATCTATCGAATTTAGTACCCGCATACAAGAAGACCTTTGGACTGTTTGTGGAGATACCACACAAATACATCAGGTATTGATGAACCTGGTACTTAATGCCCGTGATGCAATGCCTAATGGTGGTTTGCTGACAATTGCGGCGGAAAATATGTTTATTGATGAAGCATATATCCGAATGAATATTGAGGCCAAAGTGGGCAGTTACATTGTGATTACAATTACAGATACAGGGATGGGAATGTCTCCAAAAACTTTAGATAGAATTTTTGAGCCATTTTTCACTACCAAAGAGGTTGGAGTTGGTACAGGATTAGGTTTGTCAACGGCTTTAGGAATTATCAAAAGCCATAATGGTTTTGTGACTGTCTCTAGCCAAATTGATCAAGGAACTACATTTAAGGTATTTTTGCCATCTGTGGAAGTTTCTCAACTTCCTAGCTTAGAGCAATTAGAAGTCACATCAGGAAAAGGAGAGTTTATTTTAGTAGTTGATGATGAACCTCAAATTCGTGATGTTACTACAATCATATTGGAAAATCATAATTACCAGACTCTGACTGCTAGTAATGGAATTGAAGCGATCGCTATTTATGCCCAACACAAACAGGAAATTAGTGCAGTTTTAATGGATATGATGATGCCAGAAATGGATGGTATTATGGCAATTCGCACTTTACAAAAAATGAACCCAGAAGTAAAAATCATAGCTTGTAGTGGACTGGGTACTATAGAGTTATTACCACAATCAGCCGAAACAAAAGTGCAAGCAGTTTTATTAAAACCTTACACTGCTAATGAATTATTACAAAACTTAAATCAAGTAATTGGTAATTCGTAAATTGGTAATTTATTTAAAATCCCAAATTCCCCCTTTCCCCTCAATAGTTCGGGGAAGAGAGTTATAGGACTTACGCAAGTGTCACACTAAAAATCTGTTGTAGGGTGCGTCAGACTGCATAAATCCTGCAAATAAACAGATTGTTGATACAGGTATCGCACCTTCACAATTTGTCCAGGGGAAAGGGAAAGATTAGACCTCTTGCAGAAGGCAAGAGTGAAACCCCTGCTATGATTAGGTTTTAAGGATCAATAATGTCCTAATCTGAATGGCTACAGCTATAGATGAGAATTTTAAATTCTGTTTTATTTTATACGATTTTAAAATTGTTTAGTCGTTATACTCATTGCTTAAGGTTCTACCTGGGAATTGATGAAGTGGCAAAACCACTTCATTTTTATTGACTATTTATGGCCTCAATAGGAATTTTCAATCATTAACTAGCTCGTCGCTCCATTTTTCACGTTTTTCGCGTTTTTCTATTTCCCGCACTTCACCATCACGGGATAACTCAAAATTCCAACTTC
>RDYJ01000036.1 GCA_004293145.1 Nostocales cyanobacterium
TAATGCTCAAGGGCAAATTACCGCCTATCAAAGAGCTTATGCTGAGGCAAAACTTGACCCCAAAACAATTGATTATTTAGAGTGTCACGCTACTGGCACTCTCTTAGGAGATACCACCGAATCTAACTCTATTGAAGGCTTTTTTGGTGAAAATCTAGCAACGCCTTTAGTGGGTTCAACTAAAAATAACGTCGGTCATTTACTCGTTGCTGCCGGTATGGTGGGGATAACAAAGACAATTTTAAGTATGTCTCATAATGTTATTCCCGCAACCATTAATGTCAGTGAACCTATGGGTTCTGAAAATAATGTTGTTTCGCCTCAAAACATTGTCAGAACCGCTACAAATTGGCCGAGTAAAGAAACTAAGCACGTAGCTTTAAGCGCATTTGGATTTGGTGGCACAAACTCTCATTTAGTTTTGGAACAAGGGGAAGTTAGCAAATGAGTATTCAAGAAAATAAGACCGCAAAGATGGCAATTGTAGGCATGGATGCCTTTTTCGGTGAATGTGATGGATTAGATGCTTTTGAGAGCAGTATTTATGATGGAAAACAGCATTTTCAGCCCCTACCAGAAAAAAGATGGCATGGAATTAATGAACAAGAAAAGTTGCTGCAAGGGTACGGTTTAGAAGCAGGAATAGCACCAAATGGCGCGTATATTGCAGATTTTGAAGTTGATACTTTAGCTTACAAAATTCCACCTAATGAGGTTGAAAAACTCAATCCACAACAAACTTTATTATTGAAAGTTTGCGACCGCGCCCTGAAAGATGGGAACATTCAACCTAACAGTAATGTAGCAGTAATTATCGCCGCAGATACAGAATTATCTGTACACCAGTTACAACAACGTTGGAATTCTTCTTGGCAACTTAAAGACGGTTTGAATGCCGCAGAAATTTCCTTACCATCAGAAAAAATTGCCCAACTAGAAAGCATAGTTAAAGATAGTATTCACCACCAAGTTGATATTGGTGAATATATCAGCTATGTCGCTAACATTATGGCCAGTCGAGTTTCTTCTCTCTGGAATTTCTCAGGACCTTCATTCACTGTTAGCGCCGTAGAAACTGCCACTTTTAAAGCCTTAGAATTAGCAGAAATGCTACTAGCGACAAATGAAGTAGATGCAGTAGTTGTCGGTGCAGTTGACTTAGCAGGTGGAGTAGAAAATGTCTTACTCCGCAGTCAATTTGGTCAAATCAATACAGGGATAATTACTCTAAGTTTCGACCAAAAAGCCGACGGTTGGAACGTGGGAGAAGGTGCAGGTGCAGTAGTTCTTAAACGACATGATTTAGCCTTAACAAACAATCACCGCATCTATGCAGTAATTGACGGTATTAGTATCGGTCAATCTTCCTCAATGGCTATAGATAGTGCTACCATCAACCAAGTTTGCAAACAGGCATTTCAACAAGCCGGAATTCAACCCCAAGCAGTCAACTATTTAGAAGTCTGCGGTAGTGGTATTCCCCAAGAAGACGAAGCGGAAATTAACGGAATTCTGCAAGTTTATCCTCCCGTTGGTGATGGTTTGCATTGTGCCATTGGTAGCGTTAAAGCTAATATCGGTCATACTTTTGTCGCTTCAGGAATAGCCAGCTTAATTAAAACAGCCCTGAGTCTTTACTATAAATATATACCTGCAACCCCCAACTGGTCTGGTGTGAAAACACCGCAAGTATGGGAAGGAAGCCCTTTCTATGTTGCTACCGAGTCCAGACCTTGGTTTTTGCAAAAAGAAGTCAAATGCAGAATTTCTGCTATTAATAGTATTGGTTGTGACGGTTCTTTTGCTCACGTTATTTTATCAGAAGAAACGCAACAAGAAGAACGCAGTAGTAGATATTTAGAGTCACGACCATTTAACCTTTTTCCTATTGCTGCTGATGACCAGTTTAGCTTATTGTCTGCACTGGATAACCTGCAACAAACAATTGAAAATGCTGAATGTCTGAAAACCACAGCCAGTCAAACATTGATCAAATTTCAGCAAACTCCTGATGCAAACTACACATTATCTATCACCGGACGCAACCAAAAAGAACTACTTAAAGAAATAAACTCCGCCAAAAAAGGTGTAACTAACGCCTTTGAAAATGGTAAAGATTGGCTAACTCCCATAGGTAGTTATTTTACACCCAAACCACTAGGAAAAAATGGCGAAATAGCCTTTGTTTATCCTGCGGCTGTTAACACTTATGTAGGTATTGGTCGGACTTTATTCCGGCTATTTCCTAAAGCCTTCGATGATGTAATTGTCAAAAGTCTTTACAAACGGGCAGCCGATGTGGAGAAATTAGTATTTCCTAGAAGCCTGAGTAAATTAACTACCAGGGAACTAGAAACACTAGAAAAGAAATTGTTAGATGATTCTCTGGCTATGTTTGAAGCAGAAATGCTATTTACCAGATTCATCACCACAATTATTAGCGATGATTTTCAAGTTAAACCTAAATATATCTTTGGTTACAGCTTAGGTGAAACCAGTATGATGGTGGCTCAAGGAGTTTGGAGCAACTTCTATCAAGGAAGTAACACCTTTAACTCCTCTGCATTATTTGGTGATAGATTATCAGGAGAAAAAAATGCAGTCAGAGAGTATTGGGGACTACCAAAAAATTCTGCAACTTATGATAATAATTTGTGGAGTAACTACGTTTTGATAGCCAGTCCCGCACAAGTTAGAGAAAGTTTAAAAGGTGAAAATCGCGTCTACCTCACCCAGATTAATACACCAGAAGAAGTATTAATTGCCGGTGAACCAGCAGCGTGTGAACGAGTGATTAAAAAACTGGGATGTAATGCTTTTGCCGCACCATTTGATCATGTAATTCACGCTCCAGCAATGCAGTCAGAGTACCCAGAACTATTCCGACTCAACAACTTACCAGCCCAAAAAATTCCCGGAGTTACCTGTTATTCTGCGGCTGAATATCAACCAATTACCTTAGAAAGTGAAGTAATTGCCCACAATATTGCCAAAGGATTATGTCAAGAATTAGACTTTCCCCGCTTAGTAAATCGTGTTTATCAAGACGGAGCGAAAGTATTTATTGAAGCCGGGGCTGGTGGTATTTGTTCACGTTGGATAGATAAAATTCTCGGCAACCAAGAACATATCACCGTATCCTTAAATCGGCGAGGAATAGATGACCATACATCAATAGTTAAAGCACTAGCAAAATTGCTGAGTCATCGAGTTAAATTAAATCTTGCTCCCCTTTATAACTTAACCTCAGCCACAGCCAAACAGAATAAAACCACCATGAGAAAAATAACATTAGGTGGAAATTCCATGACGGCGACAATTTTGAGTGCAGAAAACCGCAAACTTTTCCAAAAAGATACTTCTCAAAAACAACAACCAACAATTCCCAATTACCGAGAGTATAAAATCATCAACTCTCTACAGCCATCATTAAAAATAGCGCCCAATGAAATTTACCCCCAACCAGAAAAAACGACCATGAAAACTATCATGGATAACCGTTTAAAACCGCAAGAAGAATTAAACTCTTCTGAGTTAACCATCACCGAAAACCCAACAACTCAAAACATTACTAGCAAAATCCAAATGAACGATTTAAAAATATCTCAGTATCAAAAACTAACTACCAACAACTCAAAATTAACAAAAGCCCATACCAGCTTTCTACAAGCTAGACAAGACTTTAGCCAACAAATGAGCCAAATAATTCAACTCCAACTAGCTTGCGCTCAAAACCTACTCAACCAAGAAAAATAATCTCCTGTAGGTTGGGTTAAGCGAAGCGCAAACCAAAAAATTACAGCAATTTCACGTATTTAAACCACACATTGAATTAATCTTACTCAATTAATCTTAGGACTTATACAAGAACCCTCTGAAACTCTCTTCTCTTCGTGTTCTTCGTCCCTTCGTGGTTCATTTACCTAAAAATAGCTGTAATTAAAAAGTTACATCAACCCAACCTACTAATTCATTACTTATAAACTAAGGAAAAAACTACCGTGACAACATTCAATACGGTACTGAACAAACCCAATAACGGACTAACCTTTTCCACCTTTTCCAACCATCAAAACCAAATGTGGAGAGGTTCATTAGATTGTATAGCCTTTGAAAAAAACGCCATCAAAGAAAAATTACTCACCTTAGAAAAACCCTGTTACATAGTTAAAATAGCAGGTAACATAGGCGTAACTAACGATGGTTATTTAACACCCGCTAACAATGGTTCTTCAGAACAAGCAGAACTATTAATATCACTACCACCTTTGGGAATCCAACAATTTGGCGATCGCAATTTTCTCACCGTTCATGGTGTAAAATACGCCTATATGACTGGTGCAATGGCTGGTGGTATTGCTTCCACAGAAATGGTAATTGCACTAGGAAAAGAGAAACTTTTAGGTTCTTTTGGTGCAGGTGGTTTACCTCCAGAACGGATAGAAACAGCCATTCACCGTATTCAAGAAGCCTTACCTAATGGACCTTACTGCTTTAATTTAATTCACAGTCCTAACGAACCAGCAATAGAACGTCGCGCCGTAGAATTATATCTCAAATATCAGGTAAGGACAGTAGAAGCATCGGCATTTTTAGACTTAACTCCTAACATCGTTTATTATCGAGTCGCCGGATTAAGTTTAAATGCAAATCATCAAATTGAAATCAAAAATAAAGTCATTGCTAAAATTTCTCGTCGGGAAGTTGCGACTAAATTTTTGCAACCAGCACCCGCAAGAATTCTCAAAGAATTACTTGAACAAGGACTAATTACCGAATTACAAGCAAATCTAGCCAGCAAAGTGCCAATGGCTGATGATATTACCGTAGAAGCTGATTCTGGCGGTCATACAGATAATCGTCCCTTGGTATGTTTGCTCCCTTCAATTCTTAGTTTGCGGGACGAAATTCAAGCGAAATATAATTACGAAAAACCGATAAGAGTCGGAGTAGCAGGAGGAATTGGTACACCCGAATCAGCCTTAGCTGCTTTGATGATGGGTGCTGCTTATATAGTTACTGGTTCAGTAAATCAATCCTGCATTGAATCTGGAGCTTGTGACTACACCAAAAAATTATTAGCCCAAGCAGAAATGGCTGATATGATGATGGCTCCGGCTGCTGATATGTTTGAAATGGGAGTCAAATTGCAAGTCTTAAAACGTGGCACAATGTTTCCCATGCGGGCGCAAAAACTATATGATTTATACCGCGCTTATGACTCAATAGAAGATATTCCTTTAGCAGAAAGAGAGAAATTAGAAAAACAAATCTTCCGGAAAACAATCGCAGAAGTTTGGGAAGGAACAGCCGCTTATTTATCTCAGAAAAATCCTGAAAAATTAGGTAAAGCTGTTAATAATCCTAAGTTAAAAATGGCTTTAATTTTCCGCTGGTATTTAGGCTTATCTTCCCGTTGGTCTAGTGCTGGTGAAAAAGGTCGAGAAGTCGATTATCAAATTTGGTGCGGTCCCGCTATGGGTGGTTTCAACGACTGGGTGCGTGGTTCATATTTAGCAGAACCTCAAAATCGTCATGTCGTAGATGTTGCCCATCAAATCATGTTGGGAACAGCATTTTTATACCGCATTCAAAACTTGAAAATTCAAGGTTTGCAAATTCCTATTTCTTACGGTCAATATCACCCAGTTCGTTCTACATTGGAGATGTAAAAATGAATTTAAAACCTGTTTATACTGCTGACGATATTCAAGCCTTTATGGTGTCTAATTTGGCTGAAGTTCTGGGAACGACACCAGAAGAAATCGACGTGCAAGAACATTTAGAAAATTATGGTTTGGATTCAGCCCAAGCTATGATTATTATCAGTAAATTGGAGAATTTACTAGGTTTTAAACCTTCTCCAGTTTTACTTTGGCATTATCCAACTATTGCTGCACTTTCTCAACGTTTATCTGAAGAAGTACCAGGAAAATCTCAGGTAAAAGACGCAGCAAATGGAACAGTTTCTACTATTAATATTGCTCCTCCTTTCTTAGATTTAGGTGCTGAAGCTGTACTTGACCCAACTATTCAACCAGTTGGTACTGCTACCATCTCTCTCAGCAATCCTAAAAACATCTTTTTAACTGGAGGAACTGGTTATTTAGGTGCTTTTATTATCAAGGAACTCCTCGCAGAAACTCAAGCAACTATCTATTGTTTGGTGCGTGCTGCTGATATTACAGAAGGTAAGAGTAAATTAGTAAAAAATCTCCAACAGTATGCAATTTGGGATGATAATTATAATTCCCGAATTATCCCAGTTGTTGGTGATTTAGCACTACCACTTTTAGGGATTAGTACAGAACAATTTGAAAACTTAGCTGCTAATATTGACACCATTTATCATAGTGGTGCTTTGCTGAATTATGTCTATCCCTATTCAGCATTAAAAACAGCCAATGTTTTAGGAACTCAGGAAGTTTTAAGATTAGCTTGCAAAACCAAAGTTAAGCCTGTACATTACGTTTCTAGCGTCGCTGTTTTTGAATCTACATCTTATGCTGGTAAAGTAGTTAAAGAACAGGATGATTTTCATGATTGGCAGGGCATTTTCTTAGGTTATTCTCAAACTAAATGGGTGGCAGAAAAATTAGTCAAAATTGCCAGTGATAGAGGACTTCCTGTAACAATACATAGACCACCTTTAATTGCTGGAGATAGCAAAACCGGGATTTGTAATACCCATGATTTTATCAATTTGATGATTAAAGGCTGTCTACAAATGGGATATTTCCCAGATGTAGATTATATGTTGGATATGTCTCCTGTAGACTATGTGAGCAAAGCTGTTGTTTATTTATCACGTCAGGAAATATCAATTGGAAAAGCTTTCCATTTACAACATCCTCAACCAGCTTCTTTAAAATCTTTAGTGGAATGGATACGCACTTTTGGCTTTTCACTTGAGATGATTTCCTACGAACAATGGCAAACAGAGTTAATCAATAATGTCACTTCTCAAGAGAATCCTTTATATACCCTGCGACCATTTTTATTAGAGCGTTGGTCTGATGAACAAATCACTATTCCTGATTTGTATTTGCAAGCCAGACGACCAATCATTAGCTGCGAAGAAACTATAGAAGCTTTGAAAGGAAGTTCTATTGTTTGTCCTCCCATTGATTCCCAATTGTTGATAACTTACACTTCCTATTTGATGCAAACTGGTTTCCTCAGTCTCGCATAATTATAGTCTTGTATAGTCTTGAAAAAGTAGGGTAGGTATTGCCTACCTTACGGAATTATCATGTTAGCACCATTCATTAAATTGCTAATAATTTTAGGTGAATATCACCATTTTTTAATATGAACATCAAGGGTCAATTACAGTGTCAAGAAACTGTTCTTATTACTGGAGCAGCTAGTGGAATTGGCTACCAATTAGCCTGTATATTTGCCTCTGAGAATTATCATCTTGTCCTGGTAGATAGAAACGAAATCAAGCTTCTAGAAATCGCTATCTATTTCCAAGATAAATTTAATATTCTTGTGAAAACCATTGTCAAAGATTTATCTATAGCATCGTCTCCTGAAGAAATTTTCACGGAGTTGCAACAAGCCGACATTCAAGTTAATATTCTTGTGAATAATGCCGGATTTGGTACTTATGGTTTATTCAATGAAACCAGTTTGAAAAATGAGCTAGAAATGTTGCAAGTAAACTTAGTTTGTCTGACTCATTTAACCAAGTTATTTCTCAAGGATATGGTGAAGCAAGGTAAGGGAAAAATATTAAATGTTTCTTCGGCTGCTGCTTTTCAACCTGGTCCTTTAATGGCGGTTTATTTTGCCACTAAAGCTTATGTTTTATCGTTTTCTGAAGCTATTGCTAATGAATTAGAAGGTACAGGTGTAACAGTAACAGTTCTGTGTCCAGGTTCTACTGTATCTGCATTTCATGAACGTACAGGAATGGCAGATTCTAAACTGGTAAAGGGGCAAAAAATGATGGATGCGGAAACTGTAGCTCTGATTGGATATGATGCCTTAATGCGTGGTAAAACAATAGTTATTCCCGGACTTTTAAATAAAATTCTGGCGAAAAGTGTCAGATTTTTCCCCAGAAAGCTGGTAACAAAAATTGTCAGAAGTATGCAGGAAGATAAATAATAATTTAGGAGTTTGTAGGGGTTTAGCAATGCCAAACCCCGACTTACAGTATCAGGATTTTATTGTCTGAATCAGGATTTACTGGATTTTCATTTATATTAACTTGCAACTATACTTCTCATGCAGTATTTTATTTTGTCTGAATCACAATTTATGCGAGCGCATTAGAGAGTAGACGATCACCCCCGCTCGGTGTTAAACTCGATGTTGTCTTGAGGTGCTTGCAGTTAACTCCCAAATTTCAATCTTGAAAGTAAATCTTGAAAGGAGAAGGGATGAATCTTGGTCGTTTTTCTCTCATCTTTGCAGCTATTGCCTTCTTTGTGTATGGAGCAGCATTTCTCTTTTTCCCAACCTTGATGACTTCTTTGCTTGGGATAGAGTTACCTGTACCAAGTGCAATAATAGATGTCCGAGCGACTTATGGTGGCTCTGTGCTGGGAACAGCGGTTTTCTTTGCTTTGTGTTCCCTTCGAGATGAATTGCTGCGCCCCGGTCTCATTGCTCAAGTAGCAGTTCTCGGTGGATTCATTTTTGGCAGAGTTATGGGGTTTATTGTTGACAGAGAACCAAATGTCTTCATCTATGTATTGCTTGTGGGAGAGATTTTAGGTCTTTTAATTGCGCTCATTGGATTGCGTTCTGATGTAAAAAATCAGCAAAAATTTGAGCCTTCTGCTGAAACCGTCCCATAACAAATGCCTGCACCGAAAGGTAGTGAAATAGTCCTGTGGGGTATGGAATCTTAACACCACAATATGACTCAACTTACAGCAGATTCGATGTTTATGAGGTACAGTGATCGATTCAACTTTAGGTCTTAAAACTATCATCTGAAATTGGTGTACCTCACTTACTTCAAAAGTGCTGTAAGTAGGTCGGCGTTAACAATTATCGTTATGACAAGGCAAGAGGGAAGAGACTTTCAGAGATTTTACATTTTGTTACATACCTTGGCTTTTTCAAGCCGACTTACTTACTTAATTGGATTTCGTTTGAAACCAGCATATCCACCAGTAGTAAACCAGTATTCCCAACTTCCACCAGAAGCAGTTGACCAATTATTGAGGTCAAAATGTCCACTTCCTTCTGGTGTTCCCGCAATTCTATACACTTTAACAGCTTGTCCCTGATGATTCCAAATTATCGGTAAATCACGTTTAACTTGTTCTGGTACTGCATTGTTAGGTTGTAGAAAATAGGCATCTTGTCCTTGATCTGCACCATTACCAAATACTTTAGCTATGCCTTTTTCATCAATGGCAACAAAAGCACCTTCTTCTAAACCAATCGCAAATACTGAAAGTCGATTGCTATCATGAACAACTCTAGCCAATAAACCAAAAAGTCTCCCATATCTTGTTTCTGGATGACTTCTATTAATTCTATCTAAATGTGTGTCAGTAATAACATTTTTCAGAAATGGAACTTGAATAAAATCACTGCGATAAATATCCTTTGTATTGTGGTGAAAGGGATCATTCAAAATTTCTGAACTCTGTACACCCTGATGAGCAGGAACATAATAATAATCTCCTAAAATCGCCATACCGGCGCTAGTTCCAGCAATAGGAATCTTTTTTTCATTAATCAAATAATTAATTGCCTCTTCTACGGCTGTTCCTTCCCAATAATCTTCATAGGCATTTTGATCACCACCAGCTATAAATAAAGCGTCAGCTTCGCGGATATATTCGATCACTTCTGGATCATCGGCCGCTGCTCTACTGTCAATAGAAAGTTCTGCTGCTGAACTAATAAAATCACGATAATGATCACAAATCCAATCAGCGTGTTTCCCAACTCCACCAGAACGCAGCACTAAAAAATTTCCCCGATTTGCTCTTTTAAGAAACCACTGCGTAGCTGCATCTTCTCCAGATTTTTTGCCTTCTGCACCACCAATTAACAAAATACCAGGAACTGGTTTAGCTGATGTCTTATTGAGTTTTCCACATTCTCTAATATAGTCAAAGTCTCGTCTTACCATAAACATCACCTTTGCTACTTATTGAGAATGACAAATATTGAGAATTTTTTATGTTCAAAAACTACATTTTTATCAATGATTAATAATGGACAAAATATGCACTATTAAGGCGTGCGTTTTGCGTTCATTAAACATAAAAAAAATCAGCATCAACAAATCCTATTTGCGTTTATAACTAAATGTCAGCAAATCCCTGAAATCATCCATCTTCATCTGCGTTCATCCGCGTTTATCTGCGGTTAATGATTCTTGAGAGATTATTTGATACAGCTACATCTTATGTGTTTTACAGGCGATCGCTACAAAAATATCAGAAACTCCAGCTTAAGTACGTGAAATCCATACCCCATATTTGTTTTCAACAAGCCACCCACCCCTAAACAAGCCAATTCACCACAGACCCTAATGGCTGTGATATTATGAGAGACTGCTGCATACATTTAGAAAAAATAGAAATTTAATCGATTATGGCTCTGACGCAACAGCGCAAACAAGAACTCATCTCTGGCTTCCAAGTGCATGAAACCGATACCGGTTCAGCGGATGTCCAAATTGCTATGTTGACTGATCGGATTAACCGCCTCAGCCAACATCTCCAAGCTAACAAAAAAGATCATTCCTCCCGCAGAGGACTATTAAAGATGATCGGACAACGCAAGCGCCTTCTCGCCTATATCCAGCAGAACAACCGGGAAAAATATCAAGCTTTGATTTCTCGCCTCGGTATTCGCGGTTAGGAACTACAGCCTATGTCTGCTGAAGAATCAGAACGCAGTCGCTTACCTTTTGAACCAAATAAAAAGCGCCAGAAACCTGTAAAATCTAAAACTCAACCGATAGTCAAGGAACAGGAATCCAGTCAAAAGTCGCAACAGCAACCACCATTCACTAAAGAAGAAATGGCGATTCCTGAAGTGATCAGCCAGCGGATGATCCGCAGAGTCGCTGCATTTTGTGGTATACCTACGACTTTAGGTATTACTACTCTGGTGGCCAGCTATTTACTGGTTAGCTATGCTCAGATCCAATTACCTCCCATTGCTGTTTTATTGGTGAACATGGGGTTATTTGGTTTAGGTGTTTTAGGCATAACTTATGGTGTTCTCTCCGCCTCTTGGGATGAAGACAGAACCGGAACTTTAATAGGTTTGGCTGAATTTAGCACCAATTGGGGAAGAATGGCTGAAGTTTGGCGTGAGACGCGGAAAAAGAAGGTCTGACCAGAGGCGCTCAGGTATCTTAGATAACTGCAATATTGGGTAAATTAGCGAATGAATATTGTCTGATTTATACCCAATATTCAGGAAAAGTACCTGGCGCTACATTTTTTATATATTTTTTTGCTTAATTATTAACATCAGGGACTAGGCCATAGGCAATAGAGGAATATTCTTCTTCAGTTCCCAGTTCCCAGTTCCCAGTTCCCAATTCCCAGTTCCCAGTTCCCAATCTTCAATCCTGAGTCGGTAGGTAAATATTTTACTCAAATTTTACTCAAAAATACAGGGATTTTAAAATGATTGTTGTCATGAAAGTCGGTTCTCCAAAGCCAGAAATAGACCGAGTAACAGAAGAGTTAGCTGGCTGGGGTTTAACACCAGAAAAAATTATTGGACAGCATAAGGTCATAATTGGTTTAGTCGGTGAAACTGCGGATTTAGACCCGCTCCAAATTCAAGAATTGAGTCAATGGATTGAGCAAGTATTACGAGTGGAAGTACCCTATAAACGAGCTAGTCGCCAGTTCCGCCACGGGCAAGCTTCTGAGGTAGTGGTAAATACTCCCGATGGGGATGTGGTTTTTAGTGAACATCATCCTTTGGTAGTTGTGGCGGGACCATGCTCGGTAGAAAATGAAACAATGATTGTGGAAACGGCACGGCGTGTTAAGGCGGCAGGTGCTAAGTTTCTACGAGGTGGTGCATATAAACCCCGAACTTCACCTTACGCCTTTCAAGGTCATGGTGAAAGTGCTTTGGAATTATTAGCTACAGCGCGGCAAGTCAGCGGACTGGGAATAATTACGGAAGTAATGGACGCTGAGGATTTAGAGAAAATCGCCGAAGTTGCAGATATGATTCAAGTGGGGGCGAGAAATATGCAGAATTTCTCCCTGTTAAAAAAAGTGGGCGCGCAATCAAAGCCAGTGCTGTTAAAACGGGGAATGGCAGCGACGATTGAAGACTGGTTAATGGCCGCTGAGTATATTTTAGCGGCGGGTAATCCCAATGTGATTTTGTGTGAACGAGGAATTAGAACTTTTGACCGTCAGTATACGCGCAATACTCTAGATTTGTCCGTTGTGCCTGTGTTAAGAAAGCTAACTCACTTGCCGATGATGATTGATCCTAGTCATGGTGTGGGTTGGTCTGAATTTGTACCTTCGATGGCAATGGCAGCGATCGCAGCTGGTACAGATTCTCTCATGATTGAAGTCCACCCCCATCCAGCTAAAGCCTTATCCGATGGACCCCAATCTTTAACCCCAGACAAATTTGATCAATTAATGTCAGAATTGGCCGTCATTGGTAAAGCCGTAGGTCGTTGGCCACAAACCGCAGTAGTCGCAGTGTAACCCTCAGATAGATCCCCGAATTCTTTGAGAATTCGGGGATCTGGGTAAATGAATGCCAAAAATCAAGTCTCAAGCTGATTTTACGTCTGACTCCTGTACAGGCGTTCCGCCGGAACGTCTCTACTGACTCCTGTAAATTATCTTCTTCTGCTTCTGCTGCCAAAACCAGAAGAACGGCTTCCAGAAGAACGGCCACCACTACCAAAACTACTACCAGAATTACGGCGGTTAGTGTTGGAGTTACCAGAAGGACGGAGGGTACTGCTACCAAAACCGGAACCAGTAGCCCGACCGCTTGTATTTTTCTGTGGTGTCGTGCGAGTTGAGTTACCAGAGGATCTAATTGAACCTGTAGTGCGGAATGCCGTGCGATTTCTTACGGCTGCGGGTGGTTCATTGTACCGAGAACGGTAACTGGAAACGGCTTGGTCATAGCTAGAACCATAGCCACCATAACCGCTCATAATGCCTCCGGGCTGATATACAGGCGGTACATAGTATTGAGGTCTAAATAAAAGACTACCAATAGCCTGTCCTGCTATGTTACCAGCCACAGCCCCTGCAAAAGGAGTCCAGAAGTTAGATTCTTGACGGACAATGACAGTTTCTCTTTGTCCCGTTTGGGGATTGGTTTTTGTCTCAGTCACGTTATGAACGTACTCAATTTTAAAGTCTTCTGTCAGGTATAAAGCTGGTTGGCTATTTTCTACTTTCAGGTATGTTTTTTTACCTGCTTTAATTTCTTCATCTGTCAGCCTTGCCATTTGTAATTTTTCTGTGGTGAAGGTTGGTGGCTGACTACCGAGTAAAAACAGGGTATACTCGCCATTGGCATCGTTGTAAGTGGCTTGTTGTACGTCGTACTGTCCATCATTCAACTTGGTGGGTGTAGCACTTTTGCTAACACTCCCAGGAGCGGATGTAGTTTGGTTTCCTCCCCCACAGGCCACGGTTGTCAAGCACAAACTCAAGGCTAAACAAGCGATTGTAAATTTACGCATTATGGTTTTTATCATTGCCTGATTTTCCTAATTTATTAGCCATCATTGCCGATGGTAAGTGTGATAACTACAGACTAACCAACAAGTTACAATGGGATCAATTCCGGGAAATACTGCAATAACTGATCGTTAGTCAGTTCATCACCTAACTGGGCTGGTGAATAATGCACTTGGATAGCGCGGAGTTTATGTTTGTAGTGTAAATTGATCAGTGCTTTCAATCCTTCTTTTAATGCTTGGATGTTAGAAAGGTCAGTTTCTAAGTCTGGGACTTCTCCTTCATAAGCCACTGTCAGCATGATCACTACGTTGCGGGTGACAGGAATAGATAAAGGTTCATTGGAACTAGAGGACGAACTAAAATCGACTTCAGCACCGTATCTTTGAGCAGAGTCTGTAAATAATTCATTTACATAATCTCCTGCTTCTCCTTCATCCCAAAATATATCGCCTTCATTTGCTGCTGAAAGCCAGTATTCATCATATCTGAGTAGGGTTTCGCAAATTTCTACTAATTCTTGTCCTAAAACTTCTAAATCGCCATCAGCATCAATTGCTTCTCTTGCTGCGCGGTTTAAAGTTCCTAAAATTGGTGCTACTTCACCTCCGCTTAAATGTAGAAATAAACGAAATACTACATAGCGGGTTCTACCTATCATCCGGTTAAATGTATCACGCATTTTTTTTCTCCAGTAAATTTTGTGGTTAGTTAATGAATCAGCAGAAGGCAAAAGGCAGAAGTAGGAATTTATTTTTCTCCCTTAAACCTCTACACACCTTCAATCAATGGCTACTGATGAATCACGTAAAAACCTTGGACAAAATCTATGATCATCTTTAATGAAGGCATCATATATTCTGAGTCATCAGATATATTATCACCTGAACTAATAGGAAAACGATTGACAAATCTTTTGCCAAAGTTAGGATGATCATATATGGTCAAACATTGGGCGTTAGAATTGGTGATGATTGTTTGGGTTGGTGCTTTAAAAAAGCTTAATTTTGTGGCTACTTCTAGATTTTTTTTCGTTTGTTTAATGGTTTTAGATTTATTGATAGCTTCCTCCAACAGTAATGTTAATTTTTTGACCAGCACAGGTGATTTAAAACTTAGGTTAGTCATTACTTCTTGACGAATTTTTTCTACCATTGTGTAAATAATTTTTTGGGTAGCCGTGGCATCTTTAAAAGGCAGAATTGCCATAAATGCTGTGGATAGTAAAACTTCATCACTATCTAGTCGAAAGGTTAAAATAGTCCTACGACTACTAATTTCTATGCTGGGAGGCTGGGTCATTCCCCCATATTCTTGAGCAATTTGGTAATAAGTTCCAGCCAGAACGAAGTTAGCTTCGTGTTCTAAGGGCAAGTCAACAATAATGCGAATTGTCGGCGGTGTCGCGTTAAAAAAGTCCCGTAATTCTTCTTCATTAAAATTTTGAATGATGGTGCGATCTCCTGCGGGAGAAAGATCCACCCATTCGCATTTGAGACCTTCAATTGTTAAACCAAATCGGGAGGTAGCATACAGTTTTGCCCCAGTTAAGGTAGATCCGGTTAAGTCGGCACCTATCCATTCAACTTTAGTTAATTTGGCCTGAGTTAAATTGGCGTGTACTAAACTTGCATTTGTTAAATTGGCATTAGTTAAGTCTGCACCCTGTAAGTTAGCACCACTCAATTTTGCTCCAGTTAAATCCGCCCAAATTAAATTTGCTCCTCTTAAATCTGCCCAACGAAGATTTGCTCCAGTTAAATCTGCTCCGCTCAGGTTAGCCATACATAAATTAGCTTGTCTGAGTTCGCTATCTCTCAAGTTTGCGCCACTAAGGTCTGAAGCTGTCAGATCACTGGTATTTAAGTTAGCTAGTTCTAAGTTTGCTTCTCGGAAACTAGAACCTCTTAAGTTGGCTTCACTCAAGTTAGCGTGTCGAAGATTTGCCTGCCGCAATGTAGCTTCTCGTAAGTCGGCGCTGTTGAGGTTTGCTTCACACATATCAGCGCGACTAAAATCAGTACGAATTAACTCGGCTCGAATGAAGGAAGCTTGACGCAGTTGAGTGCGTGTCATATCTGCACGCATTAAATTGGCTACGTTGAGACTACAGTTATTAAGAATTGCTCCAGCTAGATTTGCACCACTGAGCCTAGCAACATTTAGCTTGGCATAACTTAAATTAGCATCTGTGAGGTTGATTCCACTAAGATTGGCTACGCTCAAATTAGCATCACTGAGATTAACACCACTCAGTTTAGTTCCACTTAAATTAATTTCAGCCAGGTTAACGCCACTAAAATCTAGGACTCCCGCCGCATATTTTTCTAGTAATTCCTCTATAGTCATGAATCTACCTCTCGGATGCCAACTTTAATAGTTGGTAAAGTATGCAGAGAATATTTCAAAAGTTTAGTTGTCAAGGGTAAAAATGAAAATTGGTATTTTAGGACTAGGGCTGATAGGCGGTTCGTTAGGTTTTGATTTACGCTCCCAAGGACATTATGTTTTAGGAGTTAGCCGCCGCCAATCAACCTGTCAAAAAGCTGTTGATATCGGCAGTGTTGATCAAGCCTCAATTGACTTGCTTCTGTTGGCCTCTGCTGAAGTTGTGTTTATTTGCACCCCTATAGGACTTATTGTGCCTCAAGTTGAACAGTTAGTTGCTCATTTGCCAGAGACTACTATTGTAACTGACGTAGGCTCTGTAAAAACACCTATAGTAAAGGCACTTTCTCCCCTGTGGAATAATTTTATTGGCGGTCATCCTATGGCGGGAAATACGGATGCGGGTATAGAGGCTGCACAGCGAAATTTATTTGTGAATCGGCCTTATGTCCTTACACCCATAGATACTACGCCAACCAGCGCCATTACTGTGCTAGAGGAAATTGTGCGATCGCTTGGTTCTATTATCTATCATTGTCAACCAGAAAAACATGACCGCGCTGTAAGTTGGATTTCCCATTTACCTGTGATCGTTAGCGCCTCTTTGATGGCTGCTTGTTTGAGTGAATCAGACCCAGAAATTTTTCAATTAGCCCAAAACCTAGCTAGTTCAGGCTTTCGGGATACCAGCCGCGTTGGTGCTGGCAATTCAGAATTAGGGGTAATGATGGCACAATATAATCGTCAAGCATTAGTAAATTCACTACACCAATATCGTCAAAACCTCGACACATTTATTCATATCATTGAAAAAGAACAGTGGGAACTTTTAGAAGACAAGCTGAAGTTAAATCAACAACATCGCCCTAAGTTTCTGTAATCAAGTCTGTAGAAACGTTCCGGCGGAACGTCTCTACAGGAGTCAGGAGCAGAAATTTCCCTTCTATCCCTCTACTCCCCTGCTTCCCCATTTGTTAGTTTATTCTTTCCATAAGGCAATTCCACCTAATAAACCGGTGATATTAGGAATCAGCTTCACGTTTAAGGGTAAATTCATATTTACACGCACGGCTTCACCACCACCGATGTAGAGACAATCATAATTAAACAGACGCTGTAAAGAGGCGATCGCTTTTTGTAATCGCCTATTCCATTTCTTATCGCCAATCTTTTCCAACGCAGCACGTCCTAGCTGTTCTTCATAGGTGTCTCCTTTGCGAAACTGATGATGTCCCATTTCCATATTGGGAACCAATTTTCCATCTACAAACAAAGCCGAACCAAAACCAGTACCCAAAGTAACTACTAATTCCACACCCTTACCTACAATTGCACCTAGCCCTTGCATATCTGCATCATTAATCACTTTTACAGGTTTATTTAACTGATTAGATAATGCTGTGGCCAAATCAAAGCCAATCCAATTAGCATCCAAATTTACGGCTGTTTCTGTGACTCCACAGCGGACTACACCGGGAAAACCTACAGAAACACGATGATAATCACCTTGTGAAGTGGCTAAAATAGCAATGGCATTAATTACGACTTCTGGTGTGGCTGGATGGGGTGTTTCTAACCTTCCCCTTTCTGTTAATGGTTTGCCTGTGATATCCAAAACCATAGCTTTAACACCACTTCCACCAATATCAACTGAGAGGGTGCGAACTGATCCGTTATCTTCCACCATTGGGGTTTTTCTCTTATGCTGTAACTTCTTTGGCTATTATGCGCTGCTAAATTCTAGTCAGCAGCATATATTTCAAGTGTTTTCACAACTTCCCAAAATTAGAGGTGACTGGGGACTCTTTACTCTTTACTGGGAATATGTGATAATTTTATCAATCACCAATCACCAATTACCAATTACCAATTACCAATCATTATAAATCCCTATCGCCAGACTCATCTAGATTTGCTAGTGTAGAAGTAGTGCAAAAATTCATGATAGTGGCATAGTTCTTTATTAAAATTATTATTCAGAGAAAAAATTATGACAGTATTTGAATCTAATAACCTGCGTGCTTATAGCCAAGAAGAAGTACAACAAATTCTACAACTAGCGATCGCACGTCAAACGGATGATGGTGATCAAGAGTTTTCATATCAGCAAATCATCGAAATTGCAGCCGAGTTACAAATTTCACCGGAAGCTGTTAAACAGGCAGAATCTGACTGGATAGTTCAACAAAGCGAAGTACAACAACGTAAGGCTTTTGATCTTTACCGCCAAGGTAAATTTAAAAAGCGTTTGGGTAATTATGCAATTGTTAATAGTTTTTTTATGCTAGTAGATTTAGTTGGTGGTGCTGGTATTTCTTGGTCACTATACATTTTACTATTCTGTGGACTAGCAATTTTACTTGATATTTGGAATACCTTTCAAAGTCAAGGTGAAGAATATGAAGCAGCTTTCCAAAAATGGAATCGTAAGCATCAAATTAAACAAACTATCAATACAGTTCTAAATAAATGGTTTAAGGCATTTCAAACACATTAACATTGGTCAGTTGTCAGTGGATGGATGATTGATTACATAAAATTAGTAGTTTTCATAACAAAAACAAGTTTTGAGTTGGATTTAAAAATCAAAAAATGATGGATATTGTTTGTAGATTAATCATTAACAGATCCAGTAAATATTGTCGTGGCAATTTGACCTGATTTTCAATTGAGGTTGCTGTATGATCAGAAGATAATTACAGCAAATTGTAGGTAAATGAAGTAAAAAATTAGATCAAAATCTAGGATCAAAGGTGTTTTACTTCTGACTTATTAATGGCAGTTACTCCACTTGTGAAGCCACTTTCCCGACTTGTAGGGAGTGGCGGGAGATACCAAAACTGGACTAACTCCTCCTGAATTCTTCCCCATTATTGATCATGCAGTCACTCTTCTTTGATCATGATATGCTGCTTAAATCCCGATTGCCAAAGTCCACAAAATCCAGATGAAAAACAATTTTGTCAAACTTGTAACACTCCCTTAGTACCACTTTTAAGAAATCGCTTTCGCGTGATTCGATTGCTTTCAGATGAAGGGGGATTTGGTAGAACCTATTTATCAGAAGATACAGATAAATTAAATGACTGTTGTGTAGTCAAACAGTTAGCACCAAAATTTCAAGGAACTTGGTCACAAAAAAAAGCAATGGAGTTGTTTAGCGAAGAAGCAAAGCGACTTCAAGAACTGGGAGAACATCCACAAATTCCCACTCTCTTAGCTTACTTTGAACAAGATAACTGCTTGTATTTGGTACAACAGTTTATTAATGGTAATAATTTATTACAAGAGTTGCAATTAAGGAAGGCCTACAGAGATTGGGATATTCAATCTATTTTGCTGGATTTATTACCTATTCTCAAATTTATTCATAGTCGAGGAGTTATACACCGAGATATCAAGCCAGAGAATATTATTCGCCGGAAAAGTGACGGAAGATTAACGCTGATTGATTTTGGTTCTTCCAAACAATTAACAGCCGCAGTCCAGAAAAAACATGGAACATCAATTGGTTCACATGGTTATTCTGCTATTGAACAGATCAGAGATGGTAAGGCTTATCCAGCTAGTGATTTATTTAGTTTAGGTGCTACCTGCTTTCATTTATTAACGGGTATTTCTCCTTTCCAATTGTGGATGGAACATGGATATAGTTGGGTAAAAAATTGGCAAGATTATTTACACTGTCCTCTCAGTTATGAATTAGCTAAAATTATTGATAAGTTGTTGCAAATAGATATTCAGCATCGCTATCAATCAGCTGATGAAGTGATTAGAGATTTAAGTAAACAGTACACACATCTACTCACACCAGCTAGTAATTCATTTTTAGCCACATCAACAAAGAAAGCAAAAGCAAATGCTTACTCTCAAAAATATATTTTTCTGCGAAATTTGCTTTTAATAGTCGGGACAATTCTATTTTTAGGTTTGGGAGAATTTGGTTATAGGAACTTTCAGCAAATACAAGCGGCTATTTATTCTCGCTTGATTCCACCTCAAAAAAGTCCAGTTAATAGTGATGCTGTTATTTATCAACCGCCACAGAAACCTGCGGAAAAAATTACTTTGGTTCAGACTATTCCCGAACCAGAAAAATTAGTTTCATCGGTGGCTATTACACCAGATGCTAAAACTATTGCTAGTAGTAGTAATAGTATGGTTAAATTATGGAATATTGCCACAGGTAAAGAGATTACTGCATTGAAAGGACATACACAAAATGTCAATGTGGTAACTATTAGTGCTGATGGTAAATATCTGGTCAGTGGTGGTGATGATAAAACTATTAAAGTTTGGAATTTAAATACAAAAAAGTTGATTTACACCCTGATTAGTCATACTGATTCAGTTCAGGATTTGGCTATTAGTAAGGATGGAAAAACTTTGGTGAGTGCTAGTGATGATAAAAGTATTAAAGTTTGGAATTTAGCAACAGGAAAGTTAATTCGCACTTTGATCGGACATTCTGACTGGGTGCGTTCTGTGGCTATTAGTCCTGATGGTGTCACCCTAGCAAGTGGTAGTTTTGATAAGACTATTAAACTTTGGAATATTACCCAACAAAAACCAATTAATTCATTAACCCCAAATTCGCAAACTGTAATATCTTTAGCTTTTAGTCCAGATGGTAAAATTCTGGCTAGTGCTAGTCGTGATCGCCAAATTAAACTTTGGAATATCAATACAAAGATGGAAATTCGCACTGTTACAAAACAAGATAATAATGTGACATCTTTAGCTTTTAGTCCAGATGGTAAAACTCTTGTGAGTGGAAATCGAGATTGTACAGAATGTAACCATACAATTCATCCTAATATTAAATTATGGGATGTAGCTACAGGTAAACAAATTTCCACTGTCAATGGACATACTAACACAGTCACATCTCTGGTTTTTAGTGCTGATGGGACAACTTTAGTTAGTAGTGGAGATGATCATAAAATTAAGATTTGGCGATTTTTAATCTAGTAAAAAATAGCATAAGATTTCCAAAGTAATTAATCGCAGATAAAGATGGAAGAATAATCTGCGCCTTGCTATTTTTGCAAATCAGTTAAGATGGCTATATATTAACGGCTATCTCTTTCTAAATCATCAATTACTGCTTGTAAATACCATTCCTCTAACATTCCTGGATAAAAATCTTTTTTTTGTTGAATTAATCTTTGGGCTATTTCCCAATGTCCTCCAACCATGCGTAACAGTCGTTGACGTAATAGGTTATAAGTGGCTTTATTTGTTTCTGGGCGAGATGATTGAATTTTTTGTAGGCTGTTTAATACTTGTTGATAATTGTCCCAGTCTTCTTGTTGACAATATATACTAGCTGCTTTTTGATAATCGGCGACAGCATTTGACATTTCTTCTAAACAAGTGTAGGCGATGCCACGATTATAGTAAGCTAAGGGATGTTCAGGATGATTTTGAACGGCGTGAGAGTAATCTTGAATTGCTGCTAAATAATCGCCCATTGATTGATAGACATTACCTCTAGCAATATAAGCTAAATTATCTTCTGGTTGCATTTTCAATGCTTGATTGATATCAGCTAAAGCCCCCTGCTGATCTCCTATTTGAGAACGGGCTTTACCACGATTACGATAAACAACAGCGTCTTGAAAATTTAATTTTATTGCTTGATTAAAATCGGTGATCGCCTCTCGATAATTACCGATTTTACAATATACTACCCCACGACAACAATAAGCTTGAGCGTCTTGGGAATCAGCTTTTAAGATCCAATTTAAATCAGCGATTGCTTCTCGTGTATCTCCTTTTTCGGCTTTTTCTAATAATTGCGTAAAATAATCTTGAGTTGATATAATCGGTGCAGGTTTTGAAATCACTGCATTTATAGCAGGTTGTGATTTTGGCTGTAACTGTTTAATTTTCTCCAAACACAGACGAGTATTTTTGTGATCTTTTTTTTCTAAATATAATTCTGCGGCTTTTTTAAAACTGGCGATCGCCTCTTCAATATATCCTTGTTTCCGTCGCACTATTCCCCGTAAATCATAAGCAGCAGCATCATTAAAGTTAAGCTGAATTGCTTTTTCTACATCTTCTAAAGCACCAGGCAAATTTTTTAAAGTTAATCTGGCTAAAGCTCGATAATAATAAGCTTTGGCATTTTTTCCATCTAACTTAATAGCTTCAGTATAATCCGAAACTGCTGGTAAAATCGCATCTGATTGATAATATGCTAAACCCCGTTGAATGTATGCTGCGCTAAAATCAGGATCTAACTCTATAGCCTGTTTAAATGCTTCAATAGCGCCAGCATAATCTTTTTGTTTCGCTTTTTCTAATCCGCGATTGTAAAATTCTTGATTCATCATTTTTGCTTGTCATTGATTATTTAAATTTTGCATAAATTCACTAAACAATATAACACTATAATATCTATTATAGCAATTCCCATTCAAGTGAGGTACAAGCAATAATAATAATTAAACGCAGATGGACGCTGATAAACGCGGATAATTTTGTACTTCATTAGACTAGGAAATGCTATATATGCAACTATTTTTTAATTGTCGTAAATTTGATTACAAAAATCATCCAGTTGTGAACTTGATACAGACATTTGCAGAAAATGTTTACTCACTGTGATTTTTCCAGTAGATTCCTCCATAGTCAGTGTAAATTATCCATCCTCTATTCCCCCTTCCCTTTCCATGCTATGGTTCATTTCTTTTGATAAATATGAATATGAGCCAATGTAATCAGGTCTTCTAGTGAAAGATTCTGACTATAGCTATAGGACTGAATACCAATATTCACAGAAATGAGAAATGGTAATGTTTGATTCTGATTAAATTCAACAATATTAGTTTCTACTCGCTCTTGTATAACTTGACAAGCAGTGCGATTTTCTTGGATCAGGACGACAAATTCATCTTCTCTGATCCGCCCTAACGTATCAGAACAGCGGAAGCTACGCTTAAGCAGTCTTGCTATTGCAATAATCGCATCTACACCAAATTCATTACCAAAAGTTTCATTAATTTCTTCCAGTCCATTCAGTTCAATAAACATGAGAGTGATATGGATTTTTGAACGCTTGGCTAATCTTAATTGCTGTTCAGCCAAGAGAAAAAAGCCCCGGCGATTATTCAGTCCAGTGAGTTCATCTGTGAGTGAAAGCCGGAGGATTTCCGCTTCTATATCTTTCCGTTCTTGTATTTCTTGTTGCAGACGAATTTTAACAGCTTCTAGGGCATTTGTGCGTTCGCGTAATTGCTGCTCTAATTGAGAATATATTTGTATATTCTCCATCGCCACCGCTGTACTAGCCGCTAATGATTGTAGTAATTTTACCTCTTCTGTGGTAGCTTGATGCTGATATCCCCAATAAGTACCAATAGTCCCCATAACAATCATCCTTTCCTTATTAAAAATGGGAACTATAGCCATACTTTTAATAAATGTATGTTCATAAAAACTACGGTAATTTCTGTGATCATTAAATACATCTTCAATTATAACTGGCTGATGGGTTCTTATCACCCAGCCATTCATAGTTGTATCCATCGGAAATCTTTGTCCTTTCCATAAGGGAGCAATAGCATCTTCATCAAAGTAGTAGGAAAAGCCATTGTCTGATAGCACAAAGGTAGCCCCATCAGAACTTGTCAGTTCTCGTACTGCTGACAGCGCAATTTTAGTAATCTCTTCTAAACTATGTGCTGAGGAAAGTTCTTGAACTACTATCATCAATCGCTCAATTGAGTGTAAATAATCTTGTGTAGCTGCAAGTTGCAAATCGCGTTCAGTAGTCATAAGATTTTTTTAACGAGGATATTTAAAATATGTTACAGATACATGAAGTAGAAAATCTTATCACATGATCATGAATGATTGGCTTTATCGCTATCCCTTACTCTATCCTGGTATTTTACTTAAACGTTATAAGCGTTTTTTTGCTGATGTTGAACTCGCTTCTGGAGAACTGGTGACAGCACACTGTCCCAATACAGGACCAATGACTGGAGTTTCAACAGTGGGTAGTCCTGTACAGTTGTCTAAAAGTGATAATCCTAACAGAAAATTAGCTTATACCTTAGAGTTAATTCAAGTAAACGAACCAGAAACAACTTGGGTAGGCGTAAATACAGCTTTACCTAACCGGGTAGTCAAAATAGCTTTAGAAAAATATCTTTTCCCTCAATTAAATGAATATATAACAATTAAGGGAGAAGTGGTTTATGGAAAAGATCAAAAAAGCCGGGTAGATTTTTATTTAACAGGAAATGATCAACAACGCTCGATTTATTTAGAAGTTAAAAATACTACTTGGACTCAAGGTAATTTAGCCTTATTTCCCGATACAGAAACTACCAGAGGACAAAAGCATTTACGGGAATTAATGGAAGTTTTGCCCCAAAATCGGGCGGTAATGTTGTATTTTATCAATCGCGGTGATTGTCCAGAGTTCGCCCCTGGTGACACTAAAGATCCTATATATGGTAAGTTATTACGACAAGCGATCGCTCTTGGGTTGGAAGTCTTACCTTGTCGTTTTGATATTTCTCCAACAGGTATCCGTTATTTGGGTTTAGCAAAACTGAAAATTTAATACACGTAATCAGCTATCCCCTACTCCTCATTCCCTGCTCAAACAGATATAATAACTATTCAATGTGTTTGCCTTTATGATAAATCATGTCAGATCCGTTTCCTGTAATTGAAGTTCCAATAGATGCTTCTCAAGATATTGAGGATTTGGGAACAAAAGAAAAATTTTGGTTTACCGATCCAAATTTAGGTCTTTGTCTATTCAAAAAAGCTAGACTAAATACAGGTGAAGATTGGGCAGAAAAGATCGCATCTGAGTTGTGCGAGTTATTGGGAGTACCTCATGCTAATTATGAATTAGCAACATTTAATGGTGAAAATGGTATTATTTCACCTTCATTTATACCTGAATCCTCGCTTGAACTAGACAATGAGAATAGCCGTACATATCGTGAGTACGAGACAAGTCTTGGTAATGATATTTTAGCCGAAACAGTTTCAAACTATCCAAAACACTTGAAGAACCCTTCTCAACACACCATCGAAAATGTGTTCGATGCCATTGGCAATTCTACAGCTAATTTACCTATCAACTGGACACCACCAGATGGTATTACAACTGCTGTCGAGACCTTTGTTGGATACTTGCTATTAGATGCTTGGATCGGTAACAGTGATAGACACCATGAAAACTGGGCATTAATTAGAAAAGCAGATAAATCTGATACTTATCTAGCACCAACTTATGACCATGCTTCCAGTATGGGTAGGGAACTACGCGATAATAAACGTAAATCGAAACTTGATAATCAATCTGTTATTGGGTATGTGGAAAAATGTAGTTCTGTACTTTATGCTAGTGTTAATGATAGTACAACCCTAAAAACTGTTGAGGCGTTTCGCGAAGCAAAACAACGCTATCTAAATGCAGGAAATCTGTGGTTAGACAATTTAGCAAAGGTGTCAAGTAATGATACGTTAGAAATTTTTGAGCGTATTCCATCTGATCGAATATCACCCACAGCAATTGAATTTGCACAGAAGATATTGGAATTAAATCAAAATAGACTGTTAATACTCAAGGAAAATTGAATTATGAAGACACTTTTTTTAGCTTGGCAAAATCCTAAAAGTCGCGCTTGGTTTCCCGTTGGTAGATTAAGTTTTGATGGAGAAGATTATCAATTTGTGTACACCCAAGGAGCAAAAGAAGCTCAAGCTAATTTCGGTTTTCAATTAGTATATTCATTTCCAGATTTGAACAGGGTTTATACATCTGCTGAATTATTTCCTTTATTCTCCAACAGAGTGATGAGACGCTCTCGACCAGATTACAAAAATTATATTCAATGGCTCAATATTCCTGAAAGCGAAGATGATCCAATCTCTATTCTTTCTCGTTCTGGAGGGCGTAAAGTAACGGATCATTATGAAGTTTTCCCATGTCCAGAACCAGATGAAAATGGTTTATACCATATCCATTTTTTTGCTCATGGTTTGCGACATTTTCCTCCATCTGCAACCGCAAGAATTCATCAATTACAAAATCAAGAACTTTTGTATTTAACCCTCGACTTTCAAAATCCATATCACTCGCGGGCATTACTATTACGTACAAATGATAATTATAATGTTGGTTACTGTCCTCGTTATATTGTAGATGATATTTTTCAAGGAAACAATAAAAATCCAGCACTTGTCAAAGTGCAAGTTGAAAAAGTTAACCCAGTTCCAGCACCGCTTCAGCTACGTTTATTATGCAGGATAACAGCAGAAGGGCATGATTATTTTCCTCCATTTTCAAGTCAGCAATATCAACCAATCGTCACTGATGAGATCCCAACAGATAATAAACAAGTTGGACATAAGGTGGGTTCTTTGCTCGGACTTGATTTGTAAAGGGAATATCAGCTGATTGTATCTGATATTCCCCTAATTGTCGTGTTACTTCAATCAGTGAAAACTGTTAACTGTTAAAGTTGATGGTCAGCCAGAAAAGCATCAACTTCAGCCGCAGTGGGTTGAGATGCGATCGCACCAGGTTTAATGGTAGTCAACGCTCCTACAGCACTAGCATAGGTAACAACTCGTTTAGCAGTTTCTCCATCCCGTAAACTCTGAATACCCGACTTACTCAACTGATGGATAAACCCAGCTAAAAAGCTATCTCCCGCACCAGTTGTATCGACAACAGGGATGGAAAATGCAGGTAATTTACCTTCGTTCTCACCTAAACAATAGGAACAACCATTTTCACCATCTGTTACTAAAACCCCTTCCAATGAATTCAAGCGGTAAGTAATTGCTCCAGGGTCTTTAGTATCAAATAGCCATTCTGCTTCTTCTTTAGTCAGTTTGAGAAAATCGAAATGCTTTAATAATGCCAGAATTTTGGACTTGGCTGTATTTTCATCTTGCCAAAATACTGGTCGCCAATTTACATCTAAGATAATTTTCAGGTCATATTGTGCTGCTAACTCTAAGGCTCGCAAAACAGCTTGCTCGCTTTCAGGATAGGCTAGTTCTAAAGTTCCTACTACCAAAAAGTTTGCTTCATCAAATAGCGCAGGTGGTAATTTTTTGGCTTGTAAACGGGTATCGGCAAATTCTGTAGTATCATATTTACCAAAACCGGCAAAAGAGCGATCGCCCGCTAAATCCCTAACTACATAAACCTGTCGCGTTGGTGCTGTGGGATGACGTTGCACACCCGTTGTATCTACACCTACATCTTGTAACAACTTCACCAGTGTATTACCGGGTTCATCTTCACCTACTGCGCCAATAAAACCTGCTGGGGTTCCCAGTTTGACTAAAGCACAAGCCACATTAGCTGGCGCTCCCCCTGGGTAGGGAGTCCAAGACTTGACTTCTGACAGCTTTAGCCCGATTTGATCAGCTAAACAATCAAACAAAACTTCGCCAAGGCACAAAACATGGGGATTACTCATTTTCGATTTACGTCTTGGGATTAGGAATCTTAGGAATCTGTATAAAATCTACAACAATCTTTATTCCTCTGTCTTCAGTTATTCATAGAATACAATAGCAGATTTTGTCACTAAATATAGTGCATAATGCTATTAAATCCCAAAATTTATAACTTCAGTAGCTAAGAGAGATTTTATAAAAACAAGTAATATTTATTACCATTATCTTGTTCAAGTCAACTCAGTTCCAAATTAAATCTAAATTAAATTTTTACTTTGGTATTAAGAGGAACATTTACAACGTCTACCTCTGAGAGAATCTTTTAGAATTAGAAAGAGTGATTGAGTACATATACCAAGGGAGAATAAATAAGTCATGGCTGCTAGTGAGTCTGGGACCCCTGTTAGTCTGTCAGACAGAGAACTGCAAATTATCGACTTAGTGGCCGCTGGCTTAACTAACCAAGAAATTGCAGGAAAACTGGAGATTAGCAAACGTACGGTTGATAACCATATCAGCAACATCCTCACCAAAACCAAAACTGACAACCGAGTCGCTTTGGTTCGCTGGGCTTTACAATGGGGTAAAGTATGCTTGAACGATGTCAATTGCTGCACTCTACCTAACTACAACGATCCTGATGTTGGTTAGTTGATTGCTATTAATCACTGCTACGATCCTGAAAAGTTAATTCTGAGGTTTACCGGTTGTTCTCCTCCTCACTTCTATTTTTCAGTGTGAACCTCTACCATAAGTTCCAAAACTTTCACTCAGCACCAGTTGAAGCTAAGGAATCAGCCGATTTTTGAAGTCGGAACTTACATATCAGAATTCTTCATTCTTCTTACGATTTAGCTTAAGCAGACCACCGAAGAAAGATCAAGGAATATATTGACTTCTTCTAGAAGTAGAAGTCGGGGAAAAGATAAGGGAAAAGAGTTTAATTTTATTTGCTCTTTGCCCTTTACCCTTGATCCCTCACAATGGAACTCAAGATTTTAAAATCTCCCCCTATCTCGTTCCAAATCAAAAATTGCTTTCTCTAAGCACCAATTGTATGAGCGTTTTGGATTTAGTTGTTTTTGTCTGAGAACAAGTCTTTTAGCTGCACCTTTGTCACCGTGAAGCAGAAAAATTAGTCTGGCTTTAAGTCGTTCCTTCTTGTGATTGGCCAAGTATAGGCATACAGCTATAACGGCGCAAAGGATTAAAATTAAATAGTTCATAGTGGATTGATTCTGATCTAGCTGATTCACTATGCAGCCCTTAGTTACCCATCCTCAGTGACATCGGTCATTGAGAAAAGTTGTAGACTAAAAAGAAACCTATTTTGCTTTCTCAGCTTGGGGGAAAATGAATACTCCTGCTTCTTTTCCAGATCACTCATCTCCGTTTAACTTTTTTAACCTTGACTTGATAGCACCATCACCACATCAAGATAGTGATTTACTCCAACAGCTATCTTTTGTCCCTGGGTTGCACGAAATTCTCATGCTACGTCAGGTTCATGCCTTAGAACACGCTACTGTTTGGGTTCTTGGGGAAACTATGAGTATTTATTCCTCTCCCCGCAAGTCTACTAATGTCCAGTTCGATAACGAATCATTAAGCGGTTTATCCACCGAACAGGGATTTTACCTTTATGGTGAGGTGAATATTAGTCATTTGCGGCGTGCGGTAACACTAGCCCAGCATCGTCTCACCAACGGAGAATGGGATTTAGCTGTCCATCCCCGTTGTGGTACAAATTTATCTGTAGCAATGTTATTAACTGCTGGACTTGCTGTAGGTGTCTATGTAATGTTACCATTTCGACCAATTGAGCAACTCATAGGTTTAGGATTAGCAGCTACTACGGCCTCTGAACTTGCACCAGATTTAGGAGCGATCGCCCAACGTTATTTAACAACAGCTATCCCCTTTAACCTAGCTATTGACAATATTATTTGTACACGGGACACTTGGGGACGTGAAGCACATTTTGTCAGGGTAAAATGGCGGGATTAATTCATAATTCATAATTCATAATTCATAATTCATAATTCATAATCATGAAAAAGCTTTACTTTTTACTGCCAGGAACAGATGGAAAATTTGCCTGTGGTGGGCTTTGGGCAGAATTAAAAACAGTTAATTTAGCTCAAAATATTTGTCATGCGGAAGTTGTCACCTATCGACAAAGAGAAAAAGATAAACTGTTTCTTGATGACTTACTGGAAAATAAAAATTTAAATCAAAATTTAGATGATGTAATTTTTGTCATTAGCTGGGGGTTTGATATTGCTAAACTAGCGCCTAAACTGCAAAAATACAACGTGGTTTATCATGCTCATAGTGCAGGTTATAAATTTAGTCTTCCCTCTAGTGTTCCTATTATTACCGTCAGCCGCAACACAATGGGATATTGGGGACAAAAAGCACCCAATAATTTAATTTATTATTTACCTAATCAAATTGGTGATGAATTTACGAACTTACATTTAGAAAGAGATATTGATGTTTTAGTTCAAGCGCGAAAATCCTCGGAATATTTAATTAAATCATTAATTCCTGCATTAGAAAAACAATGTAAAGTCTTTGTTGTTGATTCTTATATCGAAGATTTACCAGGATTATTCAACCGAGCTAAAATCTATCTCTATGACTCCGCTGAATATTGGGCGCAACAGGGAGTAAGTGAAGGTTTCGGTTTACAACCAATGGAAGCTCTAGCTTGTGGTTGTCAGGTTTTTTCTAGTGTTAATGGCGGACTTTCTGATTATTTAGATCCTGGATTTAATTGTTATAAAATTGCTGGTTATTCTCTAGAATATGATCTACAACGTATTCTTAAAACTCTCGTATCTCCTGTTTCTTTAACTTTACCATTTGATATTTTAACAGAGTATCGAACTGAGAATATTATTCAGCGGTTCACGGTAATTTTATCAGATATTAATGAGTTTTTCGACCACAAACCCCATTACTCAGCCGATATTCAAGATTTAACCCAATCGCGTTTAATGAAATTGTTTATACGGAGAGTATATGGAAAGCTGAAAAAGAAATATTTTCTTAAGAGTTAAGGAGTCAGCAGTCAGCAGTCAACAGTCAGAATCATCTAGAACTTAAAAAATGTGTTTGAGCTTTAATGCTGTAAATTCTAATTTAAAGCGTAGATAAATAACTAAATGCACCATAACCCTAATTTCTTTGAGAAGTCGGGGATTTGAAGACTCAAAAAGCAAATGTCATGAAAGCTTGACATCATGACTCCGTGCAGAGGGAAATGTTATGATTTCATGACAAATTGATCCCCCAAGGGCTGATAAATACGTCAAACAAGCAAAAAACCGTCTTCATACCCCTTGATCACTAGGCATGAATACCTGTTAATATTTCTTTAACAAAGACACGCCGCTGATCCCAAAGAAATGCTAATCATGGCAAAACGAGGAATCACGAGGTAGTGAATTTCCATTTAAAAACAAACTAAAACACTTATAAACTGGGCAATACCAGAAGTCAGGAATAAGAAATTCATCTGGAATAGATGACATTTTATCAACCATTCTATAACCAGGGGAAGTCATTTACCCTTAAAACTACTGGAGGCCAAATTAATGGCAAAAGAACGCCCACCGCTAGAGGAGATGACATTAAGGCAACTTCGTAAAGTTGCTAGTGAGTATGGCATTTCTCGTTATAGCCGAATGCGTAAATCTCAATTGTTGGCATCGATTCAAGAAGTCCAACGCAGCAAAGTATCGCTTAGTCCATCTCGTTCACTGGAGGCACAGGAGACCGTGGAAGCAGCAAAGTTTGAATTAGGTCAGGAAGATCGTACTGGTGGTTCCCTCGCTGATGTTGATGAAGCATTGGCAGATTTACCAGATGGTTATGGTGATAGTCGCATTGTGTTGTTACCACGTGATCCACAATGGGCTTACACATACTGGGATATTCCCAATGATCATAAAGAAGAACTGCGCCGCCAAGGTGGTCAGCAACTAGCGTTGCGGATTTATGATGTTACTGATATTAGTCTAGAGCATCAAAGTCCCCACAGTATCCAGGAATATCCTGCGGATGAACTAGCGAGAGAATGGTATTTACCCATTCCTGTGAGCGATCGCGATTATGTGATAGATATCGGTTATCGTACCCCAGATGGTGGCTGGTTGGTATTGGCTCGTTCTGCGAGAGTCCACATTCCTCCTGTATATCCTTCTGACTGGATCGAAGATGTCTTCATCACTGTAGACTTTGAAGAAGACTTGCGCGGTAAAACCAAGTATGAATTGGTTCCCCCAGCTAAGAAAATCGCTACTACCGCTGCTGGTGCAGGTGGAAACCCCATTTACGACCAAATCTTTGGTATGGCTGAATCTGCCGAAGCACAACGGGTTGCTGGTTCTCTCTTCGGTTCTATGCAGCACGTAGCCGGTTCTGTCCGTCCAGAACAAGCTATCAGTTCCTACGTCTTCCCCTCTGGTGTAGGTATGTGGGCAGTTCCCACCGCATCCGGTATCAATATGTCCGGTGTGGGTATGTCTGGTGTTGGTTTCTCAGCTTCTGCTGTACCAGTACGTCCCCGCAAGTTCTGGTTAATTGCTGATGCTGAATTGATTGTATACGGTGCAACTGAACCAGATGCGACTGTAACTATTGGTGGCCGTCCTATTAAACTCAATTCAGACGGTACATTCCGGTTCCAAATGTCCTTCCAAGATGGTGTAATTGATTACCCCATTTTGGCTGTTGCTGCTGATGGTGAACAAACTCGTTCTATTCACATGAAGTTTGAACGGGAAACACCTTCTCGCAATACCAACACCAAGGATGAAGCTGTTCTGGAATGGCTTGCATAAGTCTTGAATTTTACATTACGTCATAACTGCATTACCCGCTATAGTATTTCTGTAGCGGGTTTTTTATTTGTCTGATAGCGAAGCGTGGCGCAAGCCATATCAGGATGTCCAGGATTTAAGGATTTACAGGATTGTTATTATTGAATTTGTTGTATTTGTCAGAATCAGGATGTCCAGGATTTGAGGATTAACAGGATTGTGATTGTTTAATTTTCTGTTGGCATCAGAATTTAAAGATGATA
>RDYJ01000130.1 GCA_004293145.1 Nostocales cyanobacterium
ACTCTGCTGGAAAGAAGGTATAGGTACGATTTTTAGTTAAGTAACTTAAGTCAAGGGAAAGATTAAAATCCGCCATTGACTTATTCAAAAAACCCGCATGACGGGCTTCATCCCGTGCTAAATATTCAAATGCTTCAGAGAGGAGAGGGTTACTATCCTTGATACGACGGGATAATTCTTTAAACAGTAAAAACCCAGAAAATTCTGAGGTACAAGAACGTTCTAAAAAGTCAATAAAAGCTAGGCGTTTTTCACCCTGAATGTGATCCCAACCTTGTTTAAATTCATCATCACGAACAAAGTGATGGCGATTATAATCAGCCTTGAGTTCATCAACTACAGCCCTGATTTCCGCTTCATGAGCAGAAATATCCATTTTGGCCACAGCATCGAAATCTGTGGTATAAAACCGGGGTGTTAATAATGTTTCTTGAACAGGTGCTTTTACACCTGGTTTCAATAACTTAACTGGGGGATTTGTCAACGACTTAACCATAGGAATCCTGCTAATATTTGCTCCTGATAAGAACTATATAAGCATAAATAGTGATTAGTAGTCATCAGTTAAATTATTGAAAATAAATTGTACAAAATCACCTAAGTTACTTGAAGAATTGGCTGAAATTTTAGCGACTTCTTGATGCTGAATTATCAACAAAGCCACCATTATCAATTGCACTATAAGTATCATTGTTTGCTAAACCCAACCAAGGATCAGAACTGGGAGTTAAAAATAGTTCCGCATAAACTTTTTCATTGAGGTTATTTACATCAGATGTTTCAGTTTTTTGTAAAAACCATTGATGAATTTGTCGGTGTAGTAGATATTCGTTTCTGACTGTATCCAAAGCCATGACTGTTTCAAAATTTCTCATTACTCTGGATAAATTATTTGTGTCTGTTGTATTGGGTAACTTTTTAGATTGAATTAAAGCTATACTATTATTATCAAGTTTGGCATCAGCTTGATACAATTGAGCTAATCTATTCCAAATTGCTTGGTCAATAATTTCTAAGGAATTAGGTTTATTATCTGAAATTTCAGGTTGAATTGCATTGATAATTGGTCTTTCTACCACAGCTTTGGAAACTGCGAGAGAACCGGCAACATTTGCACTAGGAAGTGAAGTAGAATTATTGGCACTTTCTCCTAACTGAGGTGGAGACTGAATACCCAATTTAGATAAATCTGTTCTCCATTGATTTTGAATTCTATCAAGCTGACGCAGATGATATTGTTGTAATAAATTTTCGGATTCTGTACCGCTACGTTTATTCAAATCTGTTGCGATTATTTGTGCTTGTTTGAGTTGTTTAAGAAAAGCTTTTGGTCCATAAAGTCCAGGAATGGCATCAATCGGACGACCAGAACTATCTAAAATGTAATGAATACTATTACCTGTAATTGTTCTTTCTAATTTGCGTCCGTCACCAAAATCAATTGTTACTTTGGGAACGGGTCTTACTGTTTGCCAATGCAAAATAAAATTTTCTCTTAATACTTGAGAAATTTCCGAGTTGGGATATAATGCTACTCTAAAAAATCGGCTGTTAGCACAACTGAGGTCTGTATCTAATCTACCTAACAACCGCAAAGAAAGAATTGGCTTACCACTAACTTTAGCAGCAGCCTTAGCTTTTTCTAAATCCGTGTACCAATACAACTTAGAAGCATAACAATCTCGTTGTTGACACAATTGATCTAAAGCTGTTTTGATTTCTGGTGATGTTAAATCGTTAATATGGGATTTGAGAAATGTTTGCAATCCCATTGCACCCTGTTGACGTAATCTTGTAGCTTCTTGAGTTAGTTTAGATGTTTTTGCTGTAGTATCTTGTGTATAACCAGCTTGGGAAAAGACGCAACTGGCTAACATGAAAACAAAGGTAAGTTTGAAATTCGTAAATTTCATAGTTTTAAAGGTGATTTAGTTTACAGTCTTAACTAGCAACTTACGTTAGTATCTAAAATATGTCCTAAGACAGATTTTTTAACTAAACTATATATGATTAAGGTCATTATCTTATCTGATTATATAAAATAAAATATGTATATAGTTAGATTAAAATAGCCTAAAAAATAAGTAAATTTTATAACGTCACTATGAGGGTAAATTACAGAGGCTTTCGTGTAAATAAACCACATTCAGTAAATCACAAATTTATTTTTTTGAGGCTGGTTATGAGGTGTGGTTTTAGGGGAAGAGTTTAAACCAGGTACGGGTTAAAGAACCTCAATGTTAACTATTAATCACTTGAGGATAAGAGATTTACTGAAAATACCAGCAAATTTAGGGGTGGTAGTAGTTAGCAGTGGAATTGCTATTTTGATCGGTAGCTTGGTACTAATAGGCTGGTATTTTGACATTGACATTCTCAAACATGGTTTCCCTGGTAGTCCTGCCACAATGAAGGCAAATACAGCACTATGCTTTTTGTTGTCTGGATTATCCCTGTGGCTATCCCAAATCATAGCGGTTCAGAGGTCAAGTTTAGGGGAAACAGAGGGAGAGGTAAATAATATCAATTCTCCTCGTCGGCGTGTTTTTTATTTGTGGTTGTCTCGATTTTTTGCCGTAACAGTAACTGGAATTGGTTTACTAACAATCATTCAATATTTGTTGGGCTGGAATTTCGGGATTGATGAACTTTTGTTTCGGGACTTACCAATAGTGGTGACAACATCGCACCCTGGACGCATGGGCTTTAATACCGCATTCAGTTTTTTCCTGATTGGTGTAGCTCTATATCTAATTATTCAGCCAAAAAAACAGCATATCTATTGGTATGCCCAGATTTTTACCCTAATAGCCGCTTTGATTTCTTTACAATCACTGATGAACTATGCCTATAAAGTGAAAGTCCTCTATGGTATTGCCGTACTCACAACGTCAATGGCTTTACATACGGCGCTGATTTTCATGGTGCTATCTATCGGCATTCTGCGAGCGAGTTCAAAGCAAGGGTTGATGCGGGTATTAACTAATGATAGCTATGGTGGTTTAATAGCCCGTCGTTTATTATTGCCAGCAATCACAGTACCTTTTGTCCTCGGTTGGTTAATCGTTAACGGTAAACGGGCGGGGATGTACGATTCTGCCTTTGGCATTTCACTGTTTGCGATTGTTTTAATGATAATTTTTAGCGTTTTAGTTTGGCAAAGTGCGATCGTAATTGATCGCCTCTATCGTCAACGCAACATCGCTCAAGAAGCATTGAAAGAAAATGAAGAGAAACTGCAAAGTTTCGTCAATGCTAACATTATTGGTATTCTCTTTGGGGATATATATGGTGATATCTACCGGGGAAACGACGAATTTCTGAGAATAATTGGTTATACACAAGAGGATTTACTAGGTGGCAGGATAGATTGGCGGAATGTGACACCACCAGAATTTTTATATTTAGATGAACAAGCGATCGCCCAAGCCCAGTTTAGTGCTGATGGTGCTTGTGTACCATATCAAAAAGAATATATTCGCAAAGATGGTAGTCGAGTTCCCGTATTAGTTGGTTTTGTGCTGCTGGGCGAAAAACGGCAGAAATCAGTAGCCTTTATCCTGGATCTGAGCGCACGAGAAGCCGCACTGGATGAACTCCAGAAAAGCAAGAAAAAAATTCTCAACCTCAACCAAAAATTACAGCGACGAGTAACCGAGTTACAAACTTTGTTGGACGTAATTCCTATTGGTATTGGTATAGCTAAAGATCCAGAATGCCAAACTATTAACATGAATCCGGCTTTTACCAAGTTACTGAAGATGCAGCCTCATGAAAATGGCTCCCTTACTGCTCCCCTAGAAGAAAGACCGACAAAATTTAAACTTTTCCATGAGGGTAGGGAACTGACCGAAAAAGAAATGCCTATGCAGTATTCTGCGGCGCATGGTGTAGAAATTTTGGATCTTGAACTTGATGTTGTTTATGACGATGGTACAGTCATCAATTTGTTAGAATATGTTACCCCCCTATTTGATGAAGACGGTCAAACTAGAGGATGTATCGGTGCATTTTTGGATATTACAGAAAGGAAGCAGTCTGAGAACTTGCTGCGAAATCACCAAAAATGGTTAGAAGATGTACTTAACTTGTTGCCGATACCGCTACTATTTATTGAACCAGGAACGGCGCGGGTGACATTTGCTAATCAAGCAGCTGATAAATTAGCTGGGGGTGAATTTCCCAAAAACAAAGCAGCAGCAGAATATCACACTGTTTACCATTGTACGGATGCAGCAGGTAATGCCATCCCTAATGAGCAAATGCCAGGGGTGCGGGTAGCGCGTGGGGAACGTTTAGCAGGATTTGAGATGGACTGGCATACCTCTACAGGTATTCACTCTCTGCTCATATTTGCTGATACTCTGCCAGTTATGCACGGTCATCCAGCAACCTGTCTCTTAACTTTCCAAGATGTTACTGAACTCAAACAAATAGAAAAAGACCTGTCATCAAGCTGCAAAAATCTCCAGCTACTCTTTAATACAGCTAACAGTCTCCTATCCAACCAGCAACCAGTGGCATTCATTGATACTGTTTTCTACCAATTGACAGAGCAGATTGATTTGGATGCTTACTTTAACTATGTGGTTGAAGGAAACTCTCAGGTGATGCGGTTAGCTTCTTACAGAGGTATTTCTGAGGAACTGGCCAAAGAAATTGAAATGCTGGAGTTTGGCCAAGCAATATGCGGGACTGTAGCTCAGGAACGGTGCGTAATTGTTGTCAATAACGTCCAGGAATCAACCGACCCAAAAACAGAATTAATTCGCTCTCTGGGGATTAAGGCTTATTATTCTTATCCGTTGATGGCTCAGGGGGGGTTGATGGGTACTCTTTCTTTTGGTAGTCGGAGTTTATCTCAATTCAGTGAAAATCAAAAAGCGATTATGCAAGCTGTCTGTGACCAAGTAGCCATAGGAAAAGAGCGACATAATTTGATCACTTCCTTGAAGACCCAAACTGAGCAATTACGGGAAGCTAACCGGATGAAGGATGAATTTCTGGCAATTTTATCCCATGAATTGCGATCGCCTCTCAATGCTATTGTGGGCTGGTCCCATCTGTTGCGTACCCGCAAATTCAGCGAAGATACGGTAGCACAGGGGCTAGAAACTATTGAGCGCAACGCAAAGATGCAAAACCAGCTAATTGAGGATCTGCTAGACATTTCCCGTATCATTAGAGGCAAATTAACGTTTAATCCTCGTAATTGTGATTTAGTGTCCATCATTAAATCAGCAATTGAAACTGTCTCCCTAGCCGCCGAAGCGAAGGAAATCAATTTGCACTTTGATGCTGATTCTGGGGAGTCAGGAGAGGGAACAAGTCCGTTTTTGCTCTCAGCCTCTTCAGTGAATGTTTCTGGTGATTCTGATCGCTTGCAACAGATCATTTGGAATTTGTTAACCAATGCTATCAAATTTACACCCCCAGGCGGTGACGTAGAAATCAGGCTGAACAAGATTACTATCAGCGACTCAGAACTAAAAAGTGATCATCCTCAACTGAGAAGATATGCTCAAATTCAAGTAATTGACAATGGAATTGGGATTACTGCTGATTTTCTCCCTTACGTTTTTGATCGCTTTCGTCAAGCTGATAGTTCCAGTACAAGGAGTTATAGTGGACTAGGACTAGGATTATCACTTGTGCGTCAATTAGTAGAACTGCATGATGGCACTGTCGATGTAGAAAGTTCAGGTAAGGACCAAGGATCAACATTTACAGTCAAGCTACCACTTCTGGAAGAAAGCACAAATGTAGAGGTGCAAAAGTGTAGACAAGGAGAAGGAGAAGCAAAATCTGTCTCTGTGTCCCTGGATTCTTCCACCTCTCTACCTCAACTCACAGGTGTACGAGTGTTAGCTGTAGATGACGAAGCTGATAGCCGTAAATTTATGACGACGGTACTGAGAGAATGCCAAGCAGAAGTTACAGCAGTGGCATCAGTACCAGAAGCATTGCAGATGCTTACCCAATGGAAACCGGATGTTTTAGTTAGTGATATTGGGATGCCAGAAGAAGATGGTTATTCTTTAATTCGCAAAGTGCGATTGCTATCCCCAGAAAAAGGCGGAAACATCCCAGCCATCGCATTAACAGCTTATGCCAGAGTAGAAGACAGAATGCAAGCTATACAGGCAGGTTTTCAGCTACATTTGCCTAAACCTATTGAGCCAGCAGAATTAGCTACAGTGGTCGCTAGTCTGGTTAAACGTAATACAAATATTGTCTGATAGCGTAGCGTGGCGTAGCCATATCAGGATTGACAAGATTTAAATATTTAGAGGATTGATGATTGAGATTTTCTTAACTACAGGTTTATACCTAAAATTCAGTAATTATTGCAGATTAAAGTAAATTTACTCTCTAAAAACAAAACATAGAGCAAACTTACTCACGAAAGTCTAAAGAAATATGAATATCTTTATATTTATAAGAAGATTAATAGTTAAATAAATTTTAGTAGCAAGAAAAATCAACCAGGATCTATATCAGCATTGGTGCTTGCTGGATAGATTTGTGCAGCAGCCGTATATCTCTACAATAGCAATTTTTTAACGTTGGCATCGACGGTGAACTGATAAACGAGTCGATGACTATTCCCAAACCCTGCGCGTGAAAATGAAGGAAGCAACCATGAGTAATAATTTAGCCATTAAACTGCGTTCTGGTACTCAACAAGCTCATACAGATGCAGAAAATGTCGGCTTTATGAAATGTTTTGTCCAAGGGGTTATAGATAGAGAATGCTTGAGTAAGTTTTTGAGTAATCTGTATTTTGTTTACAGTGAACTAGAAACAGCAATTGAGAAACATAAACAACATCCTGTAATTGGCGGAATGTATTTTCCCGAACTAAATCGCCAAGCATCTCTAGAAAAAGATATGCTATTTTACTATGGGAATCTCTGGCCACACCTCCTCAAACCTTCAGCAGCTACTGAAAAATACATTACTCGTATTTACGAAATTTCTGCTCATGAACCTGCTTTATTATTAGGTCATGCCTATACCCGTTATATGGGTGATCTTTCTGGTGGACAAATGCTACAAAAAGTTGCTCAGTCAGCCTTAAAGCTCTCTGAATATGAAGGAACTGAATTTTACAATTTTGAGCAAATTCCAGATAAACAAGCATTTAAAAATAAGTATCGTCAAGCATTAGAACAACTACCTGTTGATGATACAACTGCTGACCAAATTGTAGCCGAAGCTAATCATGCTTTTTACTTAAATATGGAGATACTTAAAGAATTAGAAACTATTTTAATTCAATCTTTAGGTCGAGCTACATATAACGATCTAGTTTGATGCTGATAGTATTTTAAATCAACATCGGGTTTCTTGCAGTAAGTCCTAGCTAATTAGTTTCAGCATTTTCAGCTGAAATATACAAAGATATTGGCATTCAGTAACAAAAAAATTGTCAATATTACCACAATAGATTGGGGAAATATAGCCCTAATTATTCCCAATCAAAAATCCCAACTGTCTACAATCACTAGGCTTTAAACTCACAGTAACTCGGAGGTTTTGATGGTCTTTCTATTACCTGGGGTAAAATTCGATCTGGATCTGATTAAAAAGTATGATACGCGCGCACCCAGATACACCAGCTACCCACCCGCTACAGAATTAAGTGAAATATTCACGGCGAAAGATTTTGAAACAGCTATCTGTAATTCTAATCAACGACAATCACCCCTATCTTTGTATTTCCACATTCCTTTTTGTCAGAGTGCTTGTTATTTCTGTGGCTGTAATACGGTGATTTCTAATAACAAGAATATTGCCAACCCATATCTACAGCATTTGGCGCAAGAAATCAAGAATACAACAGAGTTGATTGATCCAAGCCGAAAAGTGCTTCAAGTTCATTGGGGTGGGGGAACACCTAATTATTTGGAACTGCACCAAGTTGAATTTTTGTGGAACAAGATTAACCGCTATTTCTCTATTGATTCAGAAGCGGAAGTTTCAATTGAAATTAATCCCCGCTATGTGAATCGAGAATACATCAAGTTTCTCAGAGATATTGGTTTTAATCGGATTAGTTTTGGTATCCAAGACTTTAACCCCCAAGTACAAGCAGCGGTAAATAGAGTCCAACCTGAAAAAATGCTGTTTGAGGTGATGGATTGGATTAAGGAGGCTAATTTTTCCAGTGTAAATGTAGATTTAATTTATGGTCTTCCCTACCAAAATCTACTTACTTTTCGAGAAACAGTGGCAAAAACTATTGCTTTAGATCCTGATCGAATTGTGGTGTTTAATTTTGCCTATGTACCTTGGATAAAACCTGTGCAGAAAATGATTTCTGAAGATTCATTACCTACAGCACAGGAAAAGTTAGATATCCTGAAAATGACCATTGAAGAGTTAACAAATAACGAGTATTTGTTCATCGGAATGGATCATTTTGCCAAAAATAATAATGAATTAGCGATCGCACAAAGTCATGGTACTCTCAAACGCAACTTCCAAGGTTACACCACCCATGCAGAAACAGAACTTTTTGGTTTTGGTTCTACATCTATCAGTATGCTAGAAGATGCTTATGCTCAGAACCATAAAGGCTTAAAGGATTATTATCAGGCTGTATTAGCAGGTGTAATTCCCACCAGTAAAGGCATTAAATTAACCCCAGATGATATCATCAGACGGGATGTAATTATGTCTATCATGTCTCACTTTCAACTAGATAAGTCGAATATTGAACGGAAATATCACATCGATTTTGATGGATATTTCTCCCAGGAACTAGAAGAGTTAAAACCCCTAGAAGCTGATGGATTAGTCAATTTATTAGCCGACGAAATCCAAATCACCGATACTGGTAGATTATTGGTGAGAAATATTGCAGTCAATTTCGATACTCATACCAGAACTAGGGAAACAAAATTCTCCCGTGCAATTTGAGTATGGTAATTGGTAATTGGTAATTGGAAAAATCAATCCTATTGCATTTGTAAACATCGTTCATCGACATAACCCCGACTTCTTGAAGAATTCGGGGTTATTTTCCTACAAATCAATCGGGTGCGAAAAAATAGATAAAATAGATATTTAATATCTCCATCTTTTGATTTGGCTAAATATGTCATCAGGTAGAAATAACTATGTTGAATAATCGATAAAATTGTTACAAATCGGATTATTTATAGAGGCAACGATCAAATGATTAATATTATTGCTTGGATAATTTTAGGACTATTAGCTGGTGCCCTTGCTAAAGCAGTTTATCCAGGTCATCAAAGCGGCGGCATGATCTCAACAATAATTTTAGGTATTGTTGGTGCTTTTATCGGTGGAACTTTGTTTACACTCCTCCGCACAGGAACATTACAATTTACGGCTGCTACTTTAAGCATTCCGGGTCTTTTAGTGGCAGTAATTGGCGCAATAATTGCAATTTATTTATGGACACTATTCCAAAGAAGTAGCCGAGCATAAAATTAGCTGAAGCATCAAAAATCTCTAGCCTAGATAGTGTTTTCTAGTCCATATATTCCCCTGGCATTTTAAATTTGGGAACAGGATTATGTTTTTTCATAAAAAAGAACCAATTCATTTTGTCAAAGTTGATGAATCTAACCCTCGTTTTGCTCAATTACTACTAGAGCAATTTGGTGGTGCAACAGGAGAACTGACAGCAGCTTTGCAATATTGGGTACAGTCTTTTCATGTTGAAAATCCTGGTATTCGGGATATGCTCCAAGATATCGCTATTGAAGAATTCGGTCATTTAGAAATGGTTGGTAAACTGATCGAAGCTCATACAAAAAATACTGACCAAACAGAAGTTTATAAAAGCACGCTTTTTGCACTGCGAGGAATTGGACCCCATTTTCTTGATAGTCAAGGAAATGCTTGGACTGCAAATTACTTGAATGAGGGTGGTGATGTAGTTCGGGATTTACGTGCGAATATTGGCGCAGAAGCTGGCGCTCGACAAACCTATGAGGAGTTAATTAAACTGTCTACAGATGAGGGAACTACACAAACGTTAGTCCATCTTTTAACGCGAGAAGTTTCTCACACCCAAATGTTTATGAAAGCTCTGGATTCTTTGGGGAAGTTGACTGATCCTTTATTTGGTAATATTCAACCAGATGAAACTGTCGCTCTTTACTACAACCTATCATCAAATGGAACAGAGCAAGAGCAACGTGGTCCTTGGAATTCTGAACCAACATTTAATTACATCGCCAATCCTGTAGAAACTCGAGCTTAATTATTGGCAAATTGTAATTTAGCAACAGTTCGACAGTTTTGTATTACTTAGGGTGGGCTTCTATCTTTTATTGACATTTGATCTTCTCCCAACTACCTCA
>RDYJ01000124.1 GCA_004293145.1 Nostocales cyanobacterium
CTTAGATCGGGTAATTTTAGCCATTAACCCCGCCGCCATGCGTTATGCAGGACCAAGGGAAGCAATTTTCCACGCTATTGTGCGTAAAAACTACGGATGTACACACTTCATTGTGGGTAGAGATCATGCAGGTGTGGGCGACTATTACGGTACTTATGACGCTCAATATATATTTGATGAGTTTGCACCAGAAGAACTGGGAATTGTGCCAATGAAGTTTGAACACGCTTTTTATTGCACACGCACCAAACAAATGGCCACCACAAAAACCAGTCCTAGCAAACCAGAAGAACGGGTACATCTATCAGGAACAAAAGTCAGAGAAATGTTGCGTCGTGGTGAGTTACCACCTCCAGAATTTTCACGTCCTGAAGTAGCAGCGGAGTTAGCACGCGCAATGTCTATTCCCCAAGCAGTATTAGCTTAATGCTGTTGGAAAATCTGCAAAAAGTGTAAGATAAAACTTTACTCTACATCCCTCAGACCATTAAGCTGTTAGCTAATGGACTGAGGGCTGATGGTTAATTTATGAAACGGCGTGCGTTTTTAAACCGAATTGGTTCAATTTTGGCATTATTGGGTTTAACTGAAGCTGAATGCTTAACCTTGGGAAACCACTATCATCAAGCTTTAGCCTTATCCACTCCTCGTAAACTAGCTTTATTAGTGGGTATTAATGAATATTCACAAATTCCAGCTTTAAGTGGATGTTTAACAGATGTAGAATTACAAACAGAACTGTTAAAAAATCGCTTTGGCTTTACAAATTCAGATATTCTTACCCTGACTGATGAACAAGCAAGTCGGGAATTTATTGAAGCCGCTATTTTAGATCATTTAGGTAAACAAGCAAAAGCCGATGATTTGGTAATTTTCCACTTTAGCGGCTATGGTACTCGCGTCAAAGCTGGAAATACAGAAGAGACTTTAGAGAATGCTCTTGTAACCGCTGACAAAGATACATATAATGGCATAGTTGTCAACTATTTATTAGAAGCAACTCTGTTAAAATTATTGCGATCGCTACCCACAAATCATCTGACAGCAGTATTAGACACCAGTTATCAGGTGAGAAAAACACCACAACCATCAGGTTTACGTTTTCGTTCTCGTCCAGAGTCACAGACAGCAAAGTTAACAGTCAAAGAATTAGAGTTTCTCAACAGTATACAAACTCAAAACCCACCTATTAATAATTTAATGGTGTTAAAAGCAACTTCAAAACCAGAACAACCAGCGGGAGAAATGTTATTTTCTGGTTTTAGCGCCGGGTTGTTTACTTATGCTTTAACTCAATATTTATGGGAAACTACCCCCAGTAGAACCATTCAAGTTTTATTTTCTCATGTTAGTAGTTCCATATATAAATTAGGTGGTGAACAGCAACCAGGACTATTAACAGACAGAAAAAATCCCCAAACTGCTTTAATTAGTGAGATTTTCCCCTTAGAAAATAGCAACGCTCAAGCATTAGTACATTCTCAGGATGAGGAAAGCAAAACAGCGCAAATATGGTTAGGCGGTTTACCTCCTCATGTTTGTCAATACTATAGTGTGGGTTCAAAACTAGCGACATTAAGCGGAGAACAATTAATTGTTAAATCACGTACAGGTTTAACAGCAAAAACTCAAGTATTAAACTATAACCCTAAGCAACCCCTAGAAACTGGACAACTACTACAAGAAATTGTGCGCGTTCTTCCCCGTAATATTAACTTAATAGTTGCTTTAGGGGAAGGACTAGAAAGAATTGAGCGTGTAGATGCTACTAGCGTCTTTGCAGCTATTACCAGAAAAGTAAACATTACCTCCGCTGAACAGGGCGCTGATTATGTATTTGGTAAACTTCAGAATAAAACAAGCAGCT